>JAPOTO010000190.1 GCA_026709135.1 Gammaproteobacteria bacterium
GGCTGAAGACCGGGATGCCGTGGACTGGATCGGTGAAATCCGCCGACTCGATCATATTGTCCTGCTTGTCGCCCCGCAGCCCATGCTGCGGCCCGAACGCCGAACTGACCTCAATGTCGCCACAGGCCACCAGCGCATCGAGGGAATGCGCCAGCCCGGCCGTCACCGAGGCCGGATGCGCCACCAGCGCCACCCGCCGCCCGCGCAAGGGTCTGCGCAAGGCCGCATCTTCCAAAAGCCGGTCGATACCAAATTTCATTTCGTCTTCAACATATCCACTTTCGCGCAAGAAAACCCGACTCATAGGCCACACCCACCCCGTGCGGAATGATGGACAGTGGATGTGGCCGCAGGTGTGAGTCCCCGTCTGGCTGGGTGGCGTTCAGCGGGCGTGCGAGGCAGGGTGAGGCCCGGTCTGCGAAGCAGACGAAAAGCACCGCTTTTCGAGGGCCGAACGGCTCGACAGGATGTCGAGACCGGGGCCGGTCGAAGCCACCATAGTCGCGCCATGGATGGCATGAACAATTCGCCAGAATCCCCAGGGACGGATTCATGGCGTCCGCTGAACGCCACCCAGCCAGACGGGGACGGATCGAAGCCCCAACAGCCACAAGTGAACGCGGTTTGATTATTGATGTAATACCACTAAAATACCTACTCAATCGGTCGACCGGCCCCACTCTACCATGCTCACCGAAAACGCGAGCGAACGATTCGCCGAAATTGACCGCTGGTCCACCCTCGGCGCCGTCACCGCCATGTACGAATCGCAACTGTCGGCGGTCGCCGCGCTCGGGCCGGAACTGTCGGCAATCGCCCAAGCGGCGGACGAGGCCGCGCTGCGCTTGCTCGAGGGCGGGCGCCTGATCTACGCCGGCGCCGGCACATCGGGAAGAATCGCCGTGCAGGACGGCATCGAGCTGGGGCCGACCTTCGGCTGGCCGCGGGACCGCCTCGCCTACGCCCTGGCCGGCGGCCGCGACGCGCTGGCCGGCAGCATTGAACTTGCCGAAGACGATGCCGCCGCCGCCGCGCGGGACCTCGACGCGGCGGGTATCGGGGAAAACGACGTGCTGGTCGGCGTGGCGGCGAGCGGGCGCACCCCGTACACGCTCGGCGCGGTCGATAAGGCCAACAGCGCCGGGGCGCTGACCATCGGCGTCGCCAACAACCGTCCATCGCCATTGCTCGACAAGGCGCGGATCGGCATCTGCGCCGAAACCGGCAGCGAGGCCATCGCCGGCTCGACGCGGATGAAGGCCGGCACCGCGCAAAAAGCCATTCTCAATCTGTTTTCGACCGCGGCGATGATTCGCTGCGGGCGCGTGCATCAGGGGCTGATGGTGGACATGGTGATTTCCAACCGCAAGCTCCAGGCCAGGGGGGTTGAAATCGTCCGCCAGCTCGCGGAAGTGGACGCGCAAGCCGCGGAAACCGCTCTCGCCGCCGCCGAGGGAAATATCAAGCTTGGCGTCCTTTGCGCCTCCGGCCTCGCCCCCGCCGAGGCGCGGCGGCTGCTGACCCGCTGCCGGGGCGTGCTGCGCGAGGCGATTCGCGAGTTGAATGGGGAAATGGGGATGCGCTTGGCCAAAGCAGGTGGCAAATGATCGATCTTACTTCCAGCAAGGCCAGCGGCACGCCGCTGTACCTCCAGATCGCCAAGAGCATCCGCCGCCAGATCAACGAAGGCCAGATCGCCACCGGCGACGCGCTTCCTTCCGAGCGCGACCTGTGCGAACTCACCGGCGCTTCCCGGGTGACGGTTCGCAAGGCAGTCGATCAACTCATCGACGAAGGGCTGCTGTGGCGGCGCCAGGGCTCGGGCACCTATGTCACCGAGCGCATCGAAGTGCCGGCGAATTACCTCGGCGGATTCACCGATGACGCCCGGGCCCGGGGCCAGGCGCCAGGCTCGATCTGGCTGGTGCGGAATTACGCCAATCCAACCCGGGAAGAAGCGGAAACACTGAAGATGTCAACATCGTCCGTGGTAGCGCGCCTCGGCCGGGTGCGCCTTTCCGAGGGCGAGCCGCTCGCCATCGAACACGCCGTTGTCGCCAAGTCCCACCTGCCGCCGATAGAAGAAATTGGCGATTCGCTGTACGCGGCCCTCGACACCATGGGCAACCGGCCCCGGCAGGGCCGGCAGAAAGTGCGCGCCTCGCTCGCCTCGCCAACCGAGGCGGGGCTGCTGTCAATTCAGGAAAACAGCGAAGTGTTGCGAATCGAGCGGGTGACCTGGCTCGATGACGGCACCATGATCGAGTTCACCCGCTCGGCCTACCGCGGCGACCGCTACGAGTTTTTCACCGACATCAAGTAGGCGCCGCCCCCCTGCATGGCCGGCGGCGGTCCTGATCCAAAAAGTATTATAATGGTCATTACCAATCAGGAATGGAAATGCCATGCCCGCTTCCCATCCCGACCCCCGCGGGACCAGGATGTTCCGGGAAAGCCATGAAATCGCCGAAGTCATCGACCGGCAATACCAGCGCAATGCCGCGCTGATCGAGCAAATCGCGGTGGAACTTCAACGGCTTGCGCCCAAGTTCGTCCTGACCTGCGCCCGGGGCAGCTCCGATCACGCGGCGACCTACGCGAAATATCTGATCGAAACCCGGGTGGGCCTCGCGGTTTGCTCCTTCGCGCCTTCGGTGTCGTCGCTTTACGCCGCGCGAACCGATCTGCGCGAGTCGGTTTTCATCGCGATCTCCCAATCCGGCAGAAGCCCGGATCTGTTGTGCGCCTCCCGCTCGGCCAAAGCCTGCGGCGCCTATGTTGTCGCCGTCGTCAACGATGAAGTCAGCCCGCTCGCGAGCCTCGCCGACAGCGTGCTGCCGATTGGCGCCGGCCCCGAGCGCAGCGTCGCCGCCACCAAATCCTGCGTCGGCGCGATGTTCGCGCTTTATCATTTGTGCGCGCGGTGGCGGGGTGGCGAAGCGGTGGCGGGCGCGATGGCGGCGCTGCCGGCGACGCTCGCCGAGGCGTGGTCGCTCGATTGGGATCAGGCGGTCGCGCCATTGCGCGATGCCGGGCAGGCCCTGATCCTGAGCCGGGGCATCGGTCTCGCCGGGGCTCAGGAGGCGGCGCTGAAACTGAAGGAAACCTGCATGATCCAGGCCGAGGGATTCAGCGCGGCCGAAGTCCGCCACGGTCCGATGACGATTGTTGGCGCGGGCTTTCCGGTGTTGTCCGTGGCGACTTTCGACGCCTCCCAGGAAAGCATCGACAGCGTCTCGCGGGAGTTGCTCGGCGGCGGCGCGCGGGTGTTCGCCGCTGGCGGCGCGGTCGATGGCGCGGTGTGCCTGCCGGTGCCCGGGGCGCCCGAGCCGAACTTGCAGCCGCTGGTGTTCCTGCAGGCGTTTTACAAGTTCGCCAACGCTTTGTCGGTGTGCCGGGGGCTCGACCCGGATCAACCGAGAAATCTCAGCAAAGTGACTAAGACAGTCTGACTAAAACGGTCTAACCAGAACAATATGCAACAACTTGTTTTCGCCAATGGCCGCATCGTCGCCCCCGATGGGGTGCTCGACAACAGCGCCGTCGAGGTGGGCGGCGGCCGCATCGCCGGGGTGCGGGATGCCACTGGCGCGGATTGTTCGCACAGCGGTTACATCGATCTCGATGGCGATTTCCTGCTGCCCGGGTTTGTCGATGTGCAGGTCAATGGCGGCGGCGGCCTGCTTTTCAATGACGATCCAAGCGAGGCGACGGCGCTCGCGATTTCCCAGGCCCACCGCGCCCTCGGCACCACGGGCCTGCTGCCGACGCTGATCAGCGACGATCTCGAAAAAGTCGAACAGGCCATCGCCGCCATCGACGGGCTCGTTGCCCGGGGCGCGCCGGGCATCGCGGGGGTGCACATCGAAGGCCCCTTTCTGAACGCGGAGAAAAAGGGCATCCACGACCGCGGCAAGCTGCGGAGCTTGTCGGATGGGGCGGTGGCGATCCTGACCTCGGCCAAACATGCCCAGGTTGTCGTCACCCTCGCCCCCGAGCGCGCGCGGATCGATCAGATCAAGCGGCTCGTGGCGGGCGGCGTCATCGTCTGCGCCGGCCACACCACCGCCGATTTCGACCAAACCCGCGATGCCCTCGCCGCCGGGCTCACCGGCTTCACCCATCTCTTCAACGCCATGCCCGCGATGCAATCGCGCGACCCCGGCGTCATCGCCGCGGCGCTGGAATCGAGCGCGTACTGCGGGCTGATCGCCGACGGCAGGCACGTGCATCCGGCGATGCTGCGCCTCGCTTTGCGGGCGAAGCTCGACCGGCGGCTGATGCTCGTCACCGACGCGATGCCGGTCGTCGGCGCGGCGGGGATGGATTATTTCTTCCTCAACAACCGGCGCATCAATGTTGCCGATGGCGTATGCCTGTCCGAAGATGGCACCCTCGCCGGCGCGGCGCTGTCGATGATCGAGGCGGTGCGAAACGCGATGACGATGCTCGATCTACCCATTGAAGAGGCGGTGGCCATGGCGAGCCACAATCCCTGTTCCTTCCTCGGCATCGCCGACCGCGCCGGCGCCATCGCCCCCGGCCGGCGCGCCGATCTGCTGCGGGTTTCACCGGATTTGGCAGTTCGCGAGATCTGGCTTGGCGGGGTCGCGCAACCGGCGCAGACTTAATCCGGGCTTGCCTCCACCCATCGAACTCAGCGGCTGCGCGGTTCCGCTGGGCCGCGGGGAAGCTCTGATTTAATCAGGGTTTCCCTTGGCGGGCCAGAATCAGCGCGCCGTCGAGGCCGTCGCCCTTGGCCTCGCTCAGTTTCGCGGCGGTTCGCTCGCGCAGCCAGGGCCGCAAACGCCGGGACAGGCCGCCGGCAAGGG
This sequence comes from Gammaproteobacteria bacterium, assembly GCA_026709135.1. Classification (GTDB taxonomy): domain Bacteria; phylum Pseudomonadota; class Gammaproteobacteria; order Pseudomonadales; family Pseudohongiellaceae; genus UBA9145. The sequence continues at coordinate 4,833 of JAPOTO010000190.1, forward strand.
CGCAGCGCGGGGCGCCCTGCTCGAAAATCGTTTCAATAAAGCGCTCAACGTGGCGGACCGCATCCTCAACTATAGAGCGCGCGATCTCGTCGTTCTTTTCGGCGTAGTCCATGATCATCGGCGCGAATTCCGCATAGTCCCTTGGCGTCGCCTGGTCCATCCACTCGATCGCGCGGCCGGTGTCGTGGTCGAATTGCGCCGTCACCGCGGCGCTCAGCGGCGTGGGTTTGGTTCGGCCATCGAGGGCGCGCAGGGCATGACGCATCGCGCTAAGCCCGAGCGCCGCGCCGCTGCCCTCGTCGGAGATCGGAAATCCATAGCCGCCAATCGTGATGCGGGTGCCGCCAATCTTGATGTGGGCCACGCTGCCGGTGCCGAGCACAAGGGTGGCGCCGTCCTCGCCGAGGTGGGCGCCGAGATTGGCAATCGCCGCATCCGTTTCGAGATGAACCGCGCCGAAGGGAAAGGCGAGTTCGGAAGCCGCCCGCAGCATCCCCGGCCGGGAAACCCCGGCGATGCCCATTCCGGCCTGGATCAGCGGCAGGTCGCTCTCGCCAAGCCCCGCCGCGGCCACCGCGCTTTGGCTTACCGAGGTCAACACGGCATGCAGGCTTTCAAGGCCGATGCGGGCATTCGCCGGCCCGGCCCGGCCCTCGCCGAGAACGGCGCCGTCAAGATCGGTCAGCCGCGCCCGGGAATGGGTGCCGCCGGCATCGATGCCGAGAAAATATCGCATATGCCCAGTGTTCCTTTTTTGTTCCCGCGTTGTTGCCGCGTTACTCCCGCTTCATTCCCGCGCAGTCCGCCCCGCCCCGGCCATGCACACGATTATGGAAATACCGGCGCCAATCAGCAACTGCCAGGGAAAAGCCAGCGATTTCATCACCGCCGGCAGGCCGAGCGAATCAACGATATAGCTTTGCTGCACCAGAATCACAATGAATCCGGCGGCGAGGGCGGCGATGACCGAAGCCGAAGAGCCGCGCCCGGTGAAGACCGCGGTGAAGAATACCCCAAGCAGCCCGGCGTAGGAGAAAGACATCACCGCCAGGGCGAACTCGAGCAGGGCCATGTCGGTGTAGCGCTGCCAGTAGAAGCACAGCACCGCCATCGCCGCGAGCGCTAGGGCGAAAAACAGCATCCCCAGCCTGCCCGCGAACACGTAATGCGCGGGACTGGCATCCGGGGCTTGCGCCTCTTTCCACGGCCGGTAGAAGTCGCTGACCAGCACCGAGGACATGGCGCTCAGACCCGAAGTCATCGTCGAGATGGCCGCGGCGACGATTCCCGCCGTCGCCAGGCCGCGAACGCCGGTGGGCATTTCGGTCAGGATGTACGACATGAACACGGTGATGCTCTCGCCATTGAACTCCGGCGCCAGCCCGCCCGCGCCGGCATCGGCGATCAACTCGGGGCGCTCGTAGAGCAGATGCAAAAGCTGGCCGATGGTCACGAAAACGAAAACGATGGGAATCGCCACCAGCGAGGAGGCGATCACCGCCCGGCCCGCGGATCGGGCGTCGCGGCAGGTCAGCAATCGCTGTGTCGTATCTTGGTCCAGGCCGAAATTGCCGAGGTTGAGCAAAAACACGCCGGTGAGAATCGCCCAGACCGTGAACGGTTTGGAAAAGTCCAGCGAGAAGTCGAACAGCACGAGTTTGTTGGTTCCATCTGGCGTTTCGCGCAGCGCGGCGAGCGCCTCGGCCGGGCTCAGCGACAACTGCGACCAGATGCTGGCCAGGGCGATCAGCGCCGCGCCGAAGTAGACGATGAACTGGCCAAAATCGCTCCAGATCACCGAGCGGATGCCGCCCGCCAGGGTCAGGCCCAGCGAACACAGCGTGATCACGCCAACCGCCAGGACCACGCTTTGCGGCTCGATGTTGAAAAACAGCATCATCGCCACCGCGGTCGCCGCGATGTAGACCCGGGCGCCGCTGGCGAAAACCCGGCCGATGAGATACATCGCCCCGGCTGCCCGCTTCGCCCCGTCGCCATAGCGGATGGCGAGCAGCTCGTAAACCGTCGTCACCTTGAGCGCGTAGAAACGCGTGAGCAGAAACCGCGTCGCGACCAAGGCCGCGAGCACCCCGCCCAGGGTGGAGGCGACATAGCTGTAATCGCCGCGGAAGCCGTTGTCGGGCCCGCCAAGGAAGGTGGCCGCGGACTGGTTCGTCGCGATGACCGAGATCATCACCAGCCAGACCGACATCTGGTTGCCACCGAGGAAGTAGTCGCGCATCGACTCGTTCGACCCGCGCGAAAGCACCACCCCGCCGCCAACCACCGCCGCCACATAAAGCGCGACAATCGACCAGTCGAGAAGGGTGAGCGATGTCGGCATGCGGGGCGCCCCATCTAGTGCAAATATATTACCAATCTTTCCGCCCCGATTGCGCCGCAATGCGCTCTTCGCGCCTCAATACGCCGAAAGCGCGAAAAATGCCATTGCGGACTCGCCCCGGGCGTTGCATTCATATTATATTGGTACTATGCTTTGCCATCGAAAGTCGCTGGCACCACACTACCTTACCAAAGGGGGAGAGAGACATGGCTGCTGCAAGATCGATTTCGCGAAATATCCTGTGCTTGGCGCTGTTTTCCGGCTTGACCCTTGCTGGAGTGGCCCAGGCGCAGAACCAAACCCAATCCCAGTCCTCGCAATCTGGCGAAGCGCGGGGAATCGAGCTGATCGAGGTGATCGGCTACCGCGATTCGCTGCGCAAGAACCTCGCAATCAAGCGGGAATCCGACACCATCGTCGACGCCATCTCGGCGGAAGACGTCGGCCAGTTCCCGGATCTCAACATCGCCGATGCGCTGCAGCGGGTTACAGGCGTGCAGGTGGAGAAGGATGAGCGCGATGGCGAGGGCGTCCGCATCAGCATCCGCGGCACACCCTCGCACCTGAACCTCGCCTTCCTCAACAACCAGCAGATCGCCTCGGCAACCGCGAGCAACCGCCGCACCGAGCTGCGCGACCGCAGTTTCAACTACTACCTGCTGCCCACCGAGATTCTCGACACCGTGGAGGTGTTCAAAACCCCGGAAGCCAATATCGACGAAGGCTCCATGGGCGGCACCGTTATCGTCAGGACCCGCAGGCCGCTCGAAGCCGAAGCCAACTCCGGCGCGGTGCAGGCCAGATATTTCAACTTCGACAACGCCGGCGAGAACAAGCCCTACCTCTCCGGCCTGTACAGTTGGAAAAACGAAGACGAGACCTTCGGCTTCAACGTGGCCTACATCCACCGGGACAGCGCCACGCTGATGGACTCCAAGCGGAATACCGCGGGTTATTTCGGGGTGATCGACTATGACGCCAGCGGCGAGGGTGAGCGCATGCCGGCCCGGGTGGGCGCGAACCGCTACACCGCCGAGTACAGCCTCGACACCGCTTTCGCAACCCTGCAGTTCGCGCCGAGCGACGATCTCGACATAACTATGACGGCGCTCAATTCAGTGACCGACCGCCAGTCCCAGGGCATCTACTCTTTTGGATTCAACATTCAGGGGCTGTTCGGTCGCCCACACAACCTCCTGCAAACGAGCGATGGCACGGCGGTTGCGGGCAATCTGCCGCTTTGCTGCGACAATATCAACTGGGGTTCCGCCATTTACGACACCGGCTCCTATGGAGATGAGGTCGAAACCACGGCCTTTGACCTCCAAGCGACGCTTGATCGCGGAAACTACCGGGTCTCCGTCCAGGCGGGGCACAGCTTTGCCGACGGTTTGGCGGTCGACAAGGCCGCGCAGTTCTCGGCCAAATCGACCATCGATTTCGATATGCGCTCGGGCATCATGGAAACGAGGCTCGATGGCAGCCTGACGCCGGATGACTACAATTTCTACTACTCCCACATCAACAACATCGCCAACGACTCCGATTCGAGCTTCCTGCAGGGGGATGTCGAATTGATGCTCAACAACGATGTCTTCTCCAGCATCGAAGCCGGCATCAAATGGCGCGAATACAACAAGGGCGCAAGCCGGGTAAAGCGTGATTTCGTTGAAGACGGCACGCTGGCGCGGTTCGCCGGTGGCCCGATCACCGACTTCAAGGTCGGCGCCATGCCGGGGTCGATGTGGAATTTCAATGTGGGCGCGTTCGAGAGCTGGCAAAACGCCATTCCCGAGCAGGCTGGCACTGGAAACAGCTCTTGGAATGACCCCAACGACCGCTACACCGTGGAGGAAGAGGTGACGGCCGCCTATATCAAGGGCAACTTTGAAACGGGTGATTTCCGCGGCAACGTGGGGCTTCGGGTGGTCGAAACGAGCACCAGGGCGGAAGCGTCGCGATACACCGGTAGAAACTTCAACGCGGAAAGGCGCAATGCGATCCGGCCCGTGGTGAATGAAAGCGACTACACCGACGTCCTGCCGAGCCTCAACGTGAACTATGTGGGCCTGGAGGATGCGGTCATTCGTTTCGCCGCGGCGCAGGTTATGGCCCGCCCCAATTACGTCAGCATCGCGCCTTTCGAGACGCGCAATTGCGGCAGCCGGGGCTGCACCGGATTCGAGGGCAACCCGGACCTTGATCCTTACCGCGCAAACCAGTTCGACGTCTCCGTGGAGTGGTACTTCACCGATACTTCGATTCTGGCGTTTGCACTCTTTTATAAGGACGTGGAGACTTTCATCGACATCGAGCCATTCGAGGGGGAACGCCAATACTGGACGCTTGATGGCGATGGCATGGAGGTCGAGGAGACCAGGACGTTTGCCCTCGAGCGGCCGATCAATGGCGAAGGCCTCACCATCCAAGGGTTTGAAATCAACTACCAGCAAGACCTCGGGCTTGGTTTCGGCGTGCAGGCGAACTACACCTATGCGGATGCCGACCTCACCCCGACGGAGGCGCAAGTGGCTGCCAATAGGGAGCCGGTTCTGTTCGGACATTCGGAAGATACTTACAACCTGTCCGCTTACTACCAGCAATACGGGTTGACGGCTCGCCTGGCCTACACCTTCCGCTCGGAGTATGCGTCCAACCACCTGCAAGGGGCCAGCGCACTGACCTCGACGCAGACGTTGGCGAGAGCCGCGGAGGGCAATGAACTTGGGCTCGGACCCGGTGTCAGCCGGGGCTTGATCGGCTACAAGGGCGATTTCGGCACTTTGGATTTCAACGCCAGCTACCACGTGACCGACGATATCGAGGTATTGCTCCAGGCGATCAACCTGACCGATGAGGAAATCGAGTGGTACGCGAGCCGGGAAAACCACACCGCGGACCCGGGCCGACCCATCGGTTTGTACAACCACGGCCGCCGCTACGCCCTCGGCGTCAACGTGAAGTTTTGACCAGACAGCGGGAAGTTCACAAAATGAGGAAGATTGCCCTAGTTGCTTTGCTGTTGCCGGCGGCCGCGTTCGCGGCGCCGGCCGATGATTTCGCCAGCCGGCCCGAGGTGCTCGAGTTCGCCCGGGAATTCGCCGCGGAAAGCGAGTTTACCGAAAGCGAATTGCTGGAAATCCTCGCCCAAGCCGAGTATCGGCAGGAGGTGATCGACTCGATCACCCGGCCGGCCGAGCGGACATTGACCTGGGCGGACTATCAGGACATTTTCCTGACCGACGAGCGAACCGCTCTGGGCATCGAATTCATGGCGGAACATGGCGCCTTGCTGGACCAAGCCTATGAGCGGTACGGCGTGCCGCCGGAGATCGTCACCGCCATTCTGGGCGTTGAAACCATGTACGGCACGATCACCGGCGATTACCGCGTGCTCGACGCCCTGGCAACGCTGACTTTCGACTATCCGCCCCGAGCCCCCTTCTTCCGCGGTCAACTCAAGGCGTTCATCGATCTGGTGAGCCAAGAAGAGGTGGAAGCCGCCAGCCTCATGGGGTCCTATGCCGGCGCCATGGGCTGGGGGCAGTTCATCTCCTCGAGTTATCTCAACTACGCGGTTGATTTCGACGGCGATGGCTACCGCGACATCTGGAACAACCCGGCGGACGCCATCGGCAGTATCGCCAACTATCTGGCGGAACACGACTGGGAGCGCGACGCCGGGATCCTCTACCCGGTGGAAGCCGCAGGAGCGCCCTCGGCACTCTTCAACGTGTCGCTGGAGCCGATCCATACCGCCCCGGTGCTGGAGGCGATGGGTCTTGGCGCGGTGCCGGAAGAAATCGACCGGGAGGAACTGCTGGCCCCAATTCGACTCGAGGGCAAACAGGGCGAGGAGTTCTGGCTCGGCCTGCACAACTTCTACGTCATCACCCGCTACAACATCAGCGAACTCTACGCCATGGCGGTCTACCAGCTGAGCGAAAGCCTGCGCTGATAAACGCCGCAGAATGTCTTGGTTTGAGCGCCGGTCGCTTGCGGCTTCGATCCGTCGCCGTCTGGCTGGGTGGAGTTCAGCGGACGCCGTGAATCCGTCCCTGGAGGCTTCGGGCTCGACATCCTGTCTCGCACGCCCGCTGAACTCCACCCAACCACACGGCGACTCTCAGCGATTCACCGCCGCATCCCTCAGTGCCGCCCGGATATGCTAGTTTCCCCGTTTTGACTGGGAGGCTTTCCATGGCAGTGGATCACGCGCCGCCCGGCGTGTTGATGGTCGATTTGCGTGGCCTCATGCCGGAGGCGGATGAGTTGGATTTGCTGCGCCGCGGCTGCGTCGGCGCGGTGATTCTGTTCGCGCGCAATTATGCCTCCCCTTCGCAACTGCGGGAGTTGACCGCCGCGGTGCGCGACTGCGCCCCCGAGGTGCTGATCGCGGTGGACCAGGAAGGCGGGCGGGTGCAGCGCTTCCAGGATGGCTTCACGCGCTTGCCGGCGCTGCGCCGGATTGGCGAGGCGTATGAGGCGGACCCGCGCCGGGGCCTTGAACTCGCGGAAGACTGCGGCTGGGTGATGGCCGCGGAGTTGGTTGGGGCGGGGCTGGATTTCAGTTTCGCGCCGGTGCTGGATCTGCATGATCCCGCCTCGCCGGTGATCGGCGAGCGGGCCTTTTCCGCAAGTCCGGCAGCGGTGGCCGAACTCGCCAGGGCGCACATCGCCGGCATGGCGCGGGCGGGCATGGCGGCGGTGGGCAAGCATTTTCCGGGCCATGGCATGGTCGATGCCGATTCACACGTGGCTCTGCCGGTCGACGGCCGCGATGGCGATGCCTTGCGGGCGAATGACATGCGGCCTTTTGTCGAATGCCACCGCTTGCTCGGGGGCATCATGCCGGCCCATGTGATCTACCCGGCGCTGTGCCCGGACACCGCGGGGTTTTCGCGCTTCTGGCTGCAAACCGTTCTGCGCCGGGAAATCGGCTTCGAGGGGGTGATTTTCAGCGACGATTTGAGCATGGCCGCGGCCCATGCCGCGGCCCATGCCGCGGGCAGCGTCGAGCGGCGGCTCGCCAAGGCGCTGGATGCGGGCTGCGACATGCTGCTGATGCTGAATGCCCCGGAGGACGCTCTGCGCGCGGCCGATTGGCTGGAGCGGGAGGGCGTTCCCACCAACGCCAAACTCGCCCAAATGCGCGCCAAGCCCCACCCCGAACCCGATGCCAACGAGTGGCGGCAGGCCCTCGGGCGGGTTCTTGCGTTGTCGTAATCCTCGGCTTCGACCCGTCGCCGTCTGGCTGGGTGGAGTTCAGCGGACGCCGTAAATCCGTCCCTGGAGGCTTCGGGCTCGACATCCTGTCTCGCACGCCCGCTGAACTCCACCCAGCCAGACGGCGACTGACATAGTGCTGGACCGAAAACACATCATTCCGCGCGCAACGAAGTGCAATCGCAGAATTTCCCGTGGAATTCTAGCGCCAACTCGATGCCATCACCCCAGCTGCGCCTATAATGGGGACTCTTGATCGACCGCGTGACACGAAACTGGACGCCTGATGAATGATTCATTGAACCTGGATTTTCTCGATGGCTGGGAATGGCTTGGCCAGATCCTGCTGTTGGTGGCGCTGGCGCTGATCGCGGCGGTGGTGGCCAGGCAGTTTTTCAATTTTCTCGAGCGCCAGACCACCCGGACTTCCAGCGTCTGGGACGACGCGCTGCCCGAGGCGGCCCGGCGGCCCTTCTTCGTGGCGCTGTGGCTGCAAGTGGCGGTCGCGGCGCTGCAATTCGCCGCGCAGGCGCTGTTGAATGGCCTGCTGGCGGACGAAGTGTTCGCGACGACCAGGGCGCTGATCATCATCCATGGCTTCGCCTGGTTCCTGGTCCGGCTCAACACCGGCATCGAGCGGCGGATGCTCGAAAGGTTCCACGCCGACCCGGCCGCCGAAGCCCGCATGGACCCGACGACCCTGCACGCCCTCGTGCGCGTGCTGCGGCTCGTCATCATCATCGTCGCGGTGCTCATCACCCTGCCCGTGCTTGGCGTGGAAGTCACCGCGGTGCTCGCTTTCGGCGGCATTGGCGGCATCGCGGTGGGTTTCGCCGCCCAGGACCTGCTCGCCAACTTCTTCGGCGGATTGATGATTTACCTCGACCGGCCGTTTTCCATCGGCGACTGGATCCGCTCGCCTGATCGGGAATTCGAAGGCACGGTGGAAAAGATCGGCTGGCGGCTGACCGTGGTGCGCACCTTCGACAAGCGGCCGCTGTACGTGCCCAATTCGGTGTTCAACAAGCTGTCGCTGGAGAATCCCTCGCGGATGTCGCACCGGCGCATCTACGAAACCATCGGCATCCGCTACCAGGACGCCGCGAAGATGGATGTGATCATCGAGGACATCAAAACCATGTTGCGCGGGCACGAAGAGATCGACACCAGCCAGACGATGATCGTCAATTTCAATTCCTTCGCGCCGTCCTCGCTCGATTTCTTCGTCTACACCTTCACCAAAACGACCAACTGGGTGCGCTTCCACGAAATCAAGCAGGATGTGCTGCTGCGCATCGTGGCGATCATCCACGGCCATGGGGCCGACATCGCCTTCCCAACCACGACCATCGACGGCCTGCCTGCTGTGAGACCAGAGCCGCGGCCAGAGCCACCACCCGATTCGGGGCCCAGCGGGGCGCCCGACCCTAAATGACGGCGCTGGCGGCGATCCAGGCGGTTGCGGGCCGCGCCGACCGCATCCACAGCGCCGGCGAGGTCGCCGCGGCGATCGACCGCATGGCCCGCGGGATCGCCGCCGAACTCGCGGGCAGCGACCCGATCCTGCTTTGCGTGATGAACGGGGGTCTCATTCTCACCGGCGCGCTCGCCCAGCGGCTCGACTTTCCCCTGCGCATCGACTACCTCCACGCAAGCCGCTACCGGAGCGCGACCAGCGGCGGCAAGATCGATTTCCGCGTCCCGCCCGCGCTTGATCCGCGCGGCCGCGAGCTGCTCGTCATCGACGATATCCTCGATGAAGGCGACACACTCGCCGCGGTGCTGCGGTATTGCCGTGAACGGGGCGCCGCCCGGGTGCTGACGGCGGTTCTCGCCGACAAGCAAAGGCCAAGAAGCGCGGATGCGCCCAAGGCGGATTTTGTCGGCCTGCGCGTCCCCGACCGCTTCGTGTTCGGCTGCGGCATGGATTACAAGGGCTATCTGCGCAACGCCAGGGGCATCTACGCCATCGCCCGCGAAGACGAAGAGGGCGGGCAAGAAGAAGAGCAATAGGAAGAAAGATAATCCCGGCACCATTGCGCCACTTCCCCCCGCGTGCCGCGGAAGGCGATTCTCGGCAGCTTGCCGGCAAGCTGATATTCGTACATTGGGTCGTAGTAATTCTCGACCAGCAGGGCGATCCACTCGCGGTGCCGCTCGATTCGCTCCGCTCCCGCCGCCGCGAAGGCCCGGCGCATGAGCTTGCCGGCGGCCTCGTGGTTCCCGCCGCCGAGCCGCCGCCGAATCTTGTCGAGCCCCGCCAGCAGGGACTGTTCCAGCCGCGCTCCGCCCTCGCCGGGGCAGTGCGACTCCCAGGCCGCCAGATTGGCGAGGATGTAGTCGCGCAGGATCGTTTCCACCCGGCTTTCCAGTGCTTCCTCGACCAGCGCGATCGGTGCCTGCCTCATGGCGTTGAACAGCCCATGGGGGATGGCGAGCGATCCCACCGAGCGGCCTTCGTCCTCAAGAATCAGCGCCGGCAGCGATTCAAAGCCGAGTTTTAGCGCGGCCACCGCCAGGCGGTTCTCGAAGTCGATCTGGCCCGGCTGCGGCTCGGGCAGCGCGCCAAAGGCCGAGCCGCGGTGGCGCGCCGCGCCCTCGATGTCGATGGCCCCCGGCAGGGCGTTGATCAGATGCGTCTTGCCGCAACCGGTCTTGCCGGCAACGACAAGCAGGCGCTTGCGCGACGCCTGTTCGAGAACCGCCAGCAGGAAATTTCGCAGCGCCTTGTAACCGCCGGGAACGAGCGGGATTGCCACCCCACGCTCCGCCAGCCAGCCCTGGGCGATATGCGAGCGCTGGCCGCCACGGAAACAATACAGGCGCGCCTGCGGGTTCGCTCTAACATAAGCCCGCCAGCGACCGATCAATCGCTCCCTCGCCTCGCCACCGACGAGGCGATGCCCCAGCGCCAGCGCCGCCGCCCCGCCCTGTTCGCGGTACAGCGTGCCAATCTCGCCGCGCTGGTCATCGCTCAACAGCGGAATGTTCCGGCTTGCGGGAAACGCCCCCCGGGCAAACTCAACCGGCGAGCGCACATCGAGCAGCGGCACATCCCGCCGGAAAATCTCCGCAAAATCGGCCTCAATCAAATCTGCTGGCATAATGTGGTGGGAAACAAAGGCCGCAACAGTGTAACAGCACGTAGTACGTAGGGCGCGAAGCGAAGCGCAGGCTCCTAGCACTATGCCAGTCGTCGACTGGTCGAAGCCATATTCGCAGGAGATTCTGCGATTGCCGACGGAAAGCGACCGGCCCCAATTCGAGCGGTGGGACAATGTACGGTGAATTTGGCACTGAGGGAGCGCGGCGATGACTGAAAGGGGCCCGGCGCAAGCCGGGAAAGGGTTCAGTCATCGACGGGAAGCGACCGGGCCCGTCGAAGCCGGGCCCCTCCAAATGGTGCGCGGCCTCCGCAACCACCGCGGCCCGGCGCCAGTGCATCTTTGGGATCCGCCGTTTTGCGGCGACATCGACCTGCGCATCGCCCGGGACGGCGTTTGGCACCATGAAGGCAGGCCGATCCGCCGCCAAGCCATGGTCAATCTCTTCGCCTCGATCCTCAAGCGGGAAGGGGATGCGTATTTTCTCGTCAATCCAGTCGAGAAAGTGCGAATCCAAGTCGAGGATTGCCCCTTTCTCGCCGTGGACATGGAAATCATCGACCCCGGCCCCGGCCAGAAAGTCGTCTTCCTCACCAATGTCGGCGAAACCGTCACCGCCGGCGCTGAACACCCCATCCGCGTCACCGGCGGCGACGAACCCCATCCCACCGTGCATGTCCGCGCCGGCCTCGACGCCCTGCTCAGCCGCGCGGTGTTCTACCGCCTCGTCTCCGCCGCCGGCCAACACAGCGAAAACGGCACCATCATCACCGGCATCCACAGCCAGGGAAGCTACTTCCAACTTGGCGCGGTGGCGGCGGACCCGCCTGAGGGATCTGGAGCGGAATCTGGGGCGGACTCCGGTTGACCGTCTTGGGCAAAAGCGGCATTATTGCCGCGCTTTTAGCCCAGCCCGGAAGCAATCGTCCATGAAGATTCTTGTCGCCGTCAAGCGCGTGGTAGACGCCAATGTGAAAGTCCGCGTGAAGGCGGATGGTTCGGGCATGGATCTCGCCAACGCCAAGATGGCGATGAACCCCTTTTGCGAAATCGCCGTCGAGGAGGCGGTGCGCATGAAGGAGGCGGGGCGGGCTGAGGAGATCATCGCGGTTTCCATCGGCGTCCAAGCCTGCCAGGAGCAAATCCGCACCGCCTTGGCGCTCGGCTGCGACCGCGGCGCCCATGTGCTCGCGGAAGGCGAGGTCGCGCCGCTGCAAGTGGCGAAAATGCTCAAAGAGCTGGTGGCGCGGGAAGGCGCCGGCCTGGTGATTCTCGGCAAGCAGTCCATCGACAGCGACAACAACCAAGTCGGCCAGATGCTCGCGGCGCTCGCCGGCATGGGGCAGGGCACTTTCGCCTGCGGGGCCGAACTCGAAGATGGCGGCATCCGCGTCACCCGGGAGATCGACGGCGGCGAGCAAACCGTCTCGCTCAAGCTCCCCGCCGTGGTCACCACCGATCTGCGCCTCAACGAGCCCCGCTACGCCTCTCTCCCCAATATCATGAAAGCCAAACGCAAACCCATCGAGCAGTTGACGCCGGCCGATCTCGGCGTCGGCACCGAATCGAATCTCAAGACCCTGCGCGTTGTGCCGCCCGCCGAGCGCGCCGCCGGCGTCGTCGTCGAAAGCGTCGATGAACTCGTCGACAAACTGAAAACCGAAGCGAGAGTGATGTAATGCCGATTCTGCTCGTCGCCGAACACGACAACCGCTCGCTCAAGCCGGCGAGTTTGAACGCCGCGGCCTGCGCGGCGGAAATCGCCGGCCATCTCGGTGGTGGCGGTGACGCCGCGGTTCACGCGCTAGTCGCCGGCCACGGCTGCGCCACCGTGGCCGAGGCCTGCGCCGGAATCGAAGGCGTGGAAAAGGTCATCGTGGCGGACGCGCCCGGCTACGCCAATCAGTTGCCGGAAAACCTCGCGCCGCTGTTGCGCGAACTCGCCGGGGGCTACAGCCATATCCTGGCGCCGGCCACCACCACCGGCAAGAATCTGATGCCGCGGCTCGCTGCGCTGCTCGATGTGGCGCAGATTTCCGATATTTCGGCGGTTGAATCGGCGGATACCTTTGTTCGCCCGATCTATGCCGGCAACGCGCTTGCAACCGTGCAGTCTGCCGATCCGGTCAAGGTCGTCACCGTGCGCGCGACCGCATTCGATGCCGCCGGCGCTGGCGGCTCGGCCACAATCGAGGCCTGCGGCACCGTGATCGAGCAGGATCTGTCGCGCTTCGAGGGCGAGAAGCTTTCGGTTTCCGAACGGCCTGAACTGACTTCGGCGAGTGTGGTGATTTCCGGCGGCCGGGGAATGCAGAACGGGGACAACTTCGTCCTGCTCGAGAAGATCGCCGACAAGCTCAATGCCGCCGTCGGCGCCTCCCGCGCCGCGGTCGACGCCGGCTTCGTCCCCAACGACATGCAAGTCGGCCAGACCGGCAAGATCGTCGCCCCCGAACTCTACATCGCCGTGGGGATTTCCGGCGCGATCCAGCACCTCGCCGGCATGAAGGACAGCAAGGTCATCGTCGCCATCAACAAGGACGCCGAGGCCCCCATCTTCCAAGTCGCCGACTACGGCCTCGTCGCCGACCTTTTCAAAGCCCTCCCCGAACTCGAACAGGCCTTGTAGGCTTTCGCCGCGCTGTTATTTCGCGCGTAGTAAAGTGAGTTTGCGGAATCTCTTCGTTTGGGCACCGGTCGCTTTCCGTCGGAAAATGAATGCTTCGCCGGCTTGCATATTTTGGGGCGCGGCGTAGTATTGCCCCATGGAAGGCGGGAGGAGCGTGGTGACTTTCGCAAAGCTCGCGAAATGGACTTTCGGCATTGCCGCCGTGATCGCTGTGGTGGCCGTGATTGGCACCTTGGGTGGCAGAACGGATCGCGGTGGCGTGGATCGGACGCTGACCGGCGGCGGTGCGGAGAATGCTGCCCGGACTGGGGACGCTCAACCCCAGGATCCGTCGCCGGAAGAATCAAACTTGTCCCCGGGAATCCCCGGAACGGATATTCCAAGCGAACCCGCAACGGCCCCGGACCGGTTCGCCGGCGGCGGCCAAGCCGCCTGGGCCTTGGCCGACCAGAACGCGGTTGCCCCGGAGCGGCTGCCGCCGTATCAGGAGACGTACACCGATGCCAGACTCGTCAGCCTGGCGGGCGATTGGGGCAACTGGACGGCGGGTTCCCGGGTTTTCTTCGATATTCCCCACACCGGCGAGCGGTTGGAATCGGTGATCGAGCGGGTCGAGAGCGGGCTGGCGGGGAACATCTCCTACATCGGTCGCGTTGACCGCGATGATGCCCTGCATCGCGTTGTCGTGACCGTGGGCGCGCGCAACGCCTTCGCCTTCATCGATTCGGGCCAGGGCAGCTATGAGCTGGTGGGCAACCGCGAGTTCGGCTGGCTGATGTCCACAGCCGGCATGGAGCAGCATGTGGATTACAGCAAGTCAGACATTTACCCCCTCGAGGACCGCGAGCGGGACGAGCTTTGACCCCATTCTTTCGCAACTAGGAGCCTGCGCCGCAGGAATTCGCGAAAGCGAAAATTCGATATCGCCGCGCCCTTGACTGATCGATTGAGGCGAATATTGGCTTATATTCAACGAAATTGATCAGTCAAGGGCGCGGATGAGAGCGGATTTGCAGCCGCGAATTCCTGTGGCGCAGGCTCTTAGCCACGGAGGGTTTTTTCGATGAATCGCGCAGCCATTCTTTCCGCCACGGTGCTTGCCTTGGCGCTTCCTTTGGGTGGGCTCTGGTTTTCCCCGCAAGCCTCCGCCAACGGCGACAATCTCTACCTGGAATGCCCCTGTTTTCTTGAGGGCAATGGTTCAACCCTCACCGCGAGGTTTGGCCTGCGGAGCTTCCGCACCACCGACAGTGGCCCCTTGCGGCTTCTTGTTTTCGCTTCGGAAACCGATGAAAACTATTGGAGTGGCAGGCTTATCGGCGAGGAATCCGTCAGGCGCTCGGTCCGGGCGAGAACAAGGTTGACCGGGGTCACCGAGCGGCTGCGGCTAGACGAAACCCCCTCCGGCCCCCGGCACATCTGGCTCGTTGTGGAAGAACAGGTCGCCGATTTATGGCGGTCGCAGGACTGGATCAGGATGGAGATCCCTGTCGAACTGAAGCGACAGTTCGACATCGCCGATTTCGATTATCTCAAGGACACCGATGGAGATGGCGTGGGTGATGTCAACGAGCTTGCGGAAGGGACCGACCCGGAGGATCGACTCTCAACGCCCGGGGCGTCGATGATTGATCTGCTGACCTTGTACAGCCAGGGCTTTCCCGAGCTGTTCGATGGCGACCCCACCACCCGCATTCAGCATCTCACAACGCTGGCGAATGTCATGTTCGAGGACAGCGACCTCGCCATTCGGCTTCGATCAGTGGGGGCGGCGCAGGTGGAGGTGGACGAAGATGACGAATCCGCCAGACCGGAAGCAAACGCGCTTGCCGAACAAGTCGAGTTGCATGGATCGGACTTGACGGTGCTGTTCCGCCCGGTGGCGCCGAATCAGGGCACTTGCGGCTGGGCGTACATCGGCGGGAGTGGCGAGCGCGGAAGACTGTCCCGGGAACAGGCGCTCGAATCGATTTCGACTGTTATGGGCATGTGCGGTGCCGGGACATTGGCGCATGAATTGGGCCACGCGCTTGGATTGGGACACGCATATTGGCAGAACTCTACCGGCACATGGCGCTGGTCCAGGGGCCACGGGGTCGAGGACGACTTTGGCACCATCATGAGCTACGGGCGCGGTGGCCCCCGTCTCGAAGTCTTCTCCGATCCGGATGCCACCTGCCGCGGCGAGCAGGAAACCGACCGGCCCTGCGGCGCGCATAGGCACGCCATCGAAGGCGCGGACGCGGCGGCGAGCTTGGATGCCGTGCGCTTTCAGGCCGCGGCTTTTCAAGAAGGGTATCCCGACACCGACGGGGACGGCTTCGTCGACCCAGTGGATGAATTGCCGCAAGACAGCAGCGACTGGCTCGACACCGACAAGGACGGCGAGGGCAATCTTGCCGACGGGGATGACGATGGCGATGGCGTGCCTGACGAATCCGATGCCTTCCCGCTTGATGTCCAGGAAACCATCGACACCGACAGCGATGGCATCGGCAACAACGCCGACACAGACGATGACGGCGACGGTGTTGCGGATTCGATGGACGCCTTTCCACTCGATGCCGGAGAAAGCGTGGACACCGATGGCGACGGAGTTGGCGACAATTCCGATGCATTCCCGGAAGATCCAAATGAGGCGATGGATACCGACGGCGACGGAATCGGCAACAACACCGACACGGATGACGATGGTGATGGGGTGATCGACGGGCGGGACGCCTTTCCACTCGATGCCGCGGAAAGCGCGGACACCGATGGCGATGGCGTAGGCGACAATGCCGACGCGCTCCCGGAAGACCCCAACGAAACAATGGACACCGACGGCGATGGAACCGGCGACAACGCAGATCGGTTCCCGGACGATCCAACCGAGTGGTCCGACACCGATCGCGACGGTGTTGGCAACAACACCGATGGCGACATTGACGGCGATGGCGTTGTCAACGTGGACGATACGCGGCCGCTCATTGTGGACGCTGTCCCGAACAAACCGACAGTGGCCTCGTATGCCTTTGTGTCCGAGTCTGCCACCGAACTCCGTGTCTTGCATGCGGCTGGCGGAAAAGATGGAAGCGTGGTCATCGGTGATCCTCTCGAAGATTCAAATCGCGGTGCCGTCTACATGATCGCCGCAGCCGATTTCGACGCTATCGATGCTTTGGACGGCAGCGTGGATCGCGAGATCCACCTCGCCAATGTGGCGCAAGGCGCCGCTTCATGGAAGTTGCTTGGAGAAGAAAGTTACGAGCAAGCGGTTTGGAGCGCGGACTCTGCAGGCGACATGGACGGTGATGGCATAGCAGACCTGCTGGTTGGTGACTCGAGTGTTAATGACGATCCTACTAATGATAAGTGGTCAGTTGGCGCGGTCTATTTCGTCTCCGGCGCGAGCCTCGAAGCGGCGGATGCAGCCGACGGGACAGTCGATGGACACGTATCCTTGGGTTCAGTCGCTACTCAGCCACGTTCTTGGAAAATAGTAGGTAAGCATACGGCTGCACATCTCGGTTATAGCGTTGCGGCCGATAATCTGTACGGCGATGGCAAAGCCGAGCTGCTGTTCGGTGCGCCGTTTCGGTGGCGGCGCAGTGGGGAGCCCGGAAGCAATGCCTATGTGATAGCGCTGGAAGACCTCCCCGCAGCGGATGCTGCCGACGGCGCAGCGGACGGTATCGTCCAGGTTGATCAAGCTGTGGAGCAGCCCGCCTCGTACCGGCTCAAGGGTTCCGCCGATAATTTCCATACCGGGGAAAATGTCGGGATCATTGGCGATCTGGATGGCGATGGGTATGCCGACATCGGAATAGGCGCCTTGGCGGCGAAGGTGAATGATCAGGAGCACGCCGGTGCTGTCTACCTCGTCTCGACCGCTGAGTTGGCTGTTGCCGATGCCGCCGACGGCGAAACCGACGGCATCATCGGACTTAACGACATCACAGGCCGATCAGGTTTTTGGAAAGTGACGGGCAGTGAACAGTGGGCGCAATTGGGGAGTTATGTGATTGCCCAAGGCCGTGCGGGGGAGCTGGTATTGGGAGGACGAGGGCATAGTAGTTATTTGATTGCGGTGAACGAGCTGGCGGCGCTGGATGGGGCGGACGATGCGGTGGACGGAGTCATCGCGGTGGAAAACATCGCTAACGCTCAAAGCTCATGGAAGCTGGGTTTGTATCGTGCCCAGCTATTAGTGGAGGACTTGGAAGGAACCGGTAGCGACCTCATGATGGGCGCGCTATGGGACAGACTGGTACTGTTTGATCCGAACCGCTTCGACCAGCTTCACGAAAACGCACGTACGGAGGATAGGAATGTCCATTGGTGGACAATCGACCGTCTTGATGGGACTTGGAGCATGAGTTGGGCCACACCGGGATTTTCTCTCAAATCCCTCCCCGCCGGCGACATTGACGGCGATGGCCTTCCCGACCTGCTGCTGGCTGAGCCAGGAAAAATCAGGAGCGCGACCGGCAACCGGGCGTATCTGCTGTTAGGCGCGGACATTGCTGCGCTCGATGGCGCCGATGGTGAGATCGACCGAAATGTGCATCTCGTCAACTTGGCTGGCGACACCGACGGCGATGGCATCGCCAACATCTCCGACCCCGATGACGACAACGACGGCCGCGCCGATGCCGAAGACCGCTTCCCCCTCGACCCGGGCGAATGGATCGACACCGACGGCGACCGCGTGGGCGACAACGGCGACGCCTTTCCGAACGATAAAGACGAGCAGTTCGACTCAGACCGCGACGGAATCAGCGACCGGACGGACGAAGACGATGACGGCGATGGCGTGCCGGACAGCGACGACCGCTGGCCCCGCGACACCGACAACGACGGCCTCGACAACTGGCAAGACCCCGACGACGACAACGACGGTGTGGACGATGCGGCCGACGACCTGCCATTCGACCCCGACGAGTCCCTGGACAGCGACGGCGATGGCGTCGGCAACAACGCCGACCCGGATGACGACAATGACGGGGTTAACGACGCGGACGACGAACTGCCTTTAGACCCCAGCGAAACCATCGACAGCGATGGCGACGGCATCGGCAACAATGCCGACCCCGACGACGACAACGACGGAACGCCGGACGGCGAAGACCATTTCCCCCTCGACCCCCGCGTCTCCAGGGATTCGGATGGCGATGGAGTCGGCGACCGCCTCGACGCCTTCCCCGAAAATCCCGCCGAATCCGCTGATACCGACGGCGATGGAGTCGGCAACAATGCCGACGAAGACGATGACAACGATGGCGTGGCCGATACCGCGGATGCCCTGCCTTTGAACGCGGGGGAATGGATCGACAGCGATGGCGACGGGGTGGGCGACAACACCGACCGTTTCGCCGACGACCCAAGCGAATGGGCCGACCACGACGCCGATGGCGTCGGCGACAACGCCGACCCGGACGACGACAACGACCGCATTCCCGATGACGAGGACGAACACCCCCACGACACCGACAACGACGGCCTCGACAACCGCGACGACCCGGACGACGACAATGACGGCGTGCCGGATGAGCAGGACGCCTTCCCACTCGATGCCAGCGAATCGGTTGACAGCGACGGCGACGGCACGGGGGACAACGCCGATGCTTTCGTGGATGACCCCAACGAATGGGCCGACGCCGACGCTGATGGTATCGGCGACAATGCCGACCCGGATGACGACAACGACGGCATTCCCGACGCCGAAGACGGCTTCCCCCGGGAAACCGCCAACCGGGAGCACCTGAAGTCCTACCGGTTTGTCGCCGAGAACGGCACGGATCGCTTTGGCGAGGCGGTGGCCGGATTGGGGGATCTCGACGGCGATGGCAGGCCGGAGTTGCTGCTGGGCGCGCCGGAGCTGGAACCCAATGGCGCCGCTTATCTGATTTCGTCCCGCGACCTCGAAACCATGGACGCGGCGGACGGTTTACGCGATGGCGTTGTATCGGTCGAACATGCTGCGGCGCAGCCCAACTCGTGGAAACTGCTTGGCGAAGATGGCCTGAACCTGGGCGTCGCGATGGCCTCCGTCGGTGACCTAAACGGCGATTCCGCGCCGGAGTTCATTGTTGGTTCGAGCGCCGCACGCGGTGCGGCCCATGTGCTATCAGTGTCCGACCTGCCAGCGGGCGATTTGGCCGATGGAGAAATGGACGGCGTGATCTCGCTCGACGCCATGCCGGAGTTGCCTTCGTCCTGGCGGCTGGAGGGTCACTGGGGAGGGAGCATGGGCAGGAGTTTAGATCATGGAGCAAGCATGGATCATTGGGCAAGCGAGATACTTGTGGGTCAGCCCGGCAGCCGCGCCGGAGATGGACCCGGAACCGCGCATCTGCTCGATGGTGCTCAATTGGCTGTCCTCGACGAGACCGATGGGGAGGTGGATGGCCGGGTTGACTTGAGGGTTGAGGACGTTCTAGACGGGCAACAGTTGTTCATCGGCGAAAATCCACTGGACCAAGCCGCTCGGGGCCTGGCCACACTGGACGTCGACGGCGATGGCAGAACCGATGTCGTGATTGGCGCGCCAAGGCATGATTCACTCGCGCAGAATGATGGCGCCGTGTACTTGGTTGCCGGCCGGGATTTCGAGTCCGAAGTGGAGTTTGATCTAGCGCGGGCGGCCGGGGCGAATTCTTCCTTCAAAATCATCGGGGAGGGGGTGGAGGAACAGTTGGGCACCGGGGTCGCGGTTGGCGATGTGAACGGAGATGGCGCGCCGGACCTGGTTCTTGGCGGCTTTTCCGGTTCGAGTTCCCGCGCCCTCGTCAACGTGGTTTCGCTTTCTGGTTCGAGTCTAAGGAGGCTGGATTCCGCCGATGGCAGGCGGGACGGCATCATTAAGCTGACCAGTCGAGGCGACACCGGCCACTGGCGAATCAAGCGCTCCGGCGTTCCTGGTTCCTTCAGTACCTGGGGTCGCGACTCAATCGCTATAGTGGATAGTGACGGTGACCGACGCTCGGATTTGCTTGTTCCGCTGCATAACTTCGGTGCCCCCGACCGCCCGAGTTTCCTGTTGCTGCCGGCTGCCGATGTGATTCCGGAAACAAGCCGCGGCGGTGCCGTCACCACGGCGGACATACTCGATGAATCCGGTTACGCCTTTCATGCGGAAACCAATGAATGGCTGTTGCTTTCGGTCGCAAACGCGGGTGATGTGGACGGCGACGGGCGCGGGGATTTCCTGCTCGGAGCGGCCGCCACTTCACCGAATGAAGATTATCTTAGTTCGGTGTACCTAATCGTCTCCGCCGACCTGAAACTGCTCGACGCCGCGGACGGCAGCGAGGACGGCGTCATTCAACTAGCCGCCATCCCGGGCCCGCGGCGCTAGGAGCCTGCGCCATAGGAATTCGCGGCTGCAAATCCGCTCTCATCCGCGCCCTTGACTGATCGATTTCGTTGAATATAAGCCAATATTCGCCTCAATCGATCAGCCAAGGGCGCGGCGATATCGAATTTTCGCTTTCGCGAATTCCTACGGCGCAGGCTCCTAGCCGAACGAAAGCTCTGGCAATACCTGCGGCTTCGACCGGAACCCCCTCGCCGCTTCGCGCCACTCCCCCTTGACAGGGGGAGAGTTGGCCCCCGGCGCGGCCGACATAACTCCCCTCCTTTTAAAGGAGGGGTGCCCCGAAGGGGCGGGGTGGTTGCCCCCAGGCTGCCTT
>JAPOTO010000202.1 GCA_026709135.1 Gammaproteobacteria bacterium
TGTAGCGGCACTGTAGCGGCACAAACCCTCCAAAAGCAGCCAACAAAGTTGCGGAACCGCTTTATAATATGCCGCCTAGCCCAGACACTAGGAGTCCGGCGTGGCGATCAGCGCCGCTGAAGAAGAGAATATCGAAGCCCTGCGCAGGTGGTGGGACGAGAACGGCAAGGCGATTGTGCTGGTTGTCGTCCTCGCCGCCTCGGGCTATGGCGGCTGGGCTTTCTGGCAGCAGTCGAGCGCCTCCGGCCGCGAGGCCGCCTCGGATCTGTACGAGGAAATCATTACCGCCACCCAGCCGGAAGACCCCCTTGCGGCGCCCGATTCCGCCGCCATCATCGAACTCGCCGGGCGGTTGATGGCCGAGCACGAAAACTCGGCCTACGCCCGCTACGCCGCCCTGTTCAGCGCCCAGCAATCGGTTCGGCTCGGTGATCTCGCCGCCGCCGAGGCAGCCCTGCGATGGATTGTGGACAACCCCGCCAGCGGCTTGCTGCGGCCGGCCGACGAAGGTCTCGCGCTCATCGCGAGCCTGCGCCTCGGCCGCGTCATCCTCGCCCGGGGCGACCCGGAGCGCGCCCTGGCACTCGTCAACAGCGTCGACCCGCGCAGCTTCGAGCCCGGCTTCCACGAGTTGCGCGGCGATATCTATCTGGCCCTCGGCCGCCCGGAAGACGCCCGCGAATCCTGGCTCGCCGCCAGGGACGCGGGGGCCTCGGCGAGCGACGCGCTGCGCCTGAAACTGGAAAATCTCGGCACCGCCGAACCATGAGGGCAAGGTCATGATTCCCAGGCTCGCACTGCTCGCGCTGCTGTTGCTTCCGGGTTGTTCCACGGTCAACTGGAACCCGATGACCTGGTTTGGCGACGAGGAAGTGAACCCGCCCAACGAATTGCGCGAAATCGACGCCGAAGCCTCCCTGCGCCGGGTGTGGAGCGCGGGCATTGGCAATGGCCAGGGCGACGCCTATTTTGAATTGACCCCGGCCATCGATGGCGAGCGGATCTTCGCCGCCAGCGAAAACGGCAACATCCACGGCTACGATCTGGAAACCGGCGATTCGCTCTGGCGCGCCCGCCTCGACGAGGAGGTGGTGACCGGCGGCGTTGGCGCCGGCCGCGGCCTCGTGCTCGTCGGCACCGCCAACGCCGAAGTCATCGCCTTCAACCAGTTCACCGGCGAGGAACTGTGGCGGGGCGCGGTCACCAGCGAAGTGCTCGCGCCGCCCCAGACCAATGGCGACGTGGTCGTCGCCCAGACCGTTGACGGCAAGCTGATCGCCCTCGACGCCGCCGACGGTTCCCGGCGCTGGATCTATGAAACCACGCTGCCGGCGCTGACCCTGCGCGGCACCAACCGCCCGGTCATCACCCCCCAGGGCTCGGTCATCGCCGGTTTCAGCAATGGCACCCTCGTTTCGGTCGCCGCCGAAGACGGCATCTGGCGCTGGGAAGAGCGCATCGCGATTCCCGAGGGCCGCTACGACATCGAGCGCGTCATCGACGCCGACGGCGACCTGCGGCTCGATGGCAACCGCGTCCTCGCCTCGAGCTACCAGGGCAATGTCATGGCCTTCGACACCGCCACCGGGCGCATCGTCTGGGGCATGGAGGCTTCGAGCTACCACGGCCTCGACCAAGGTTTCGGCAACATCTACTTCAGTTCCGACGAAAGCCACGTGGTCGCCGTGCGCGACAACAGCGACGAAATCGTCTGGACCAATGACGACCTCGCCCACCGCGCCATCACCGGGCCGCGAACCATCGGCAATTACCTCGCGGTGGCCGACTTCGAGGGCTACGTGCATCTGCTTTCCCAAATCGACGGCCGCATCGTCGGCCGCGCCCGCATCGACAGCGACGGCGTCCGCGCCAATCTGCTCGCCGCCGCCGGCCGCCTGTTCGTATTCGGCAACAGCGGCACGCTGATGGCGCTCGCCATCGATTAATCGAATAAGGGCGTGAAACCTGTCATCGCCCTGGTTGGCCGGCCGAACGTCGGCAAGTCCACCCTGTTCAACCGGCTCACCGCGAGCCGCGACGCCCTCGTGGTCGATTTGCCCGGCCTGACCCGGGACCGGCAATACGGCACCGGCTGGCACGATGGCCGGGAGTTTCTCGTCATCGACACCGGCGGCATCCACTCCAAGCCGGAAGGCATCGACCGGGAAGTCGCCGCCCAGGCGCGGGTGGCCATCGCCGAGGCCGACTGTGTGCTCTTCCTAGTCGACGCCAGGGATGGGCTGACCCCGGAAGACGCCAGCGTTCACCAGCAACTGCGCGAGGGGGGAGGGCGCTGCCTCGTTGTGGTCAACAAGGTCGATGGGCTCGACCCGGAACAGGCCAAGGCGGAATTCCACACGCTTGGAGCGAAAGCGGTATTCGCCATCGCCGCCAGCCAGGGCAGCGGCGTGCGCCGGCTAATCGGCCATGCGCTCGATGAGTTTTCACCACCGGCCGAAGCCGTTGCCGAAAGCGAAGCGTCCACCGGCATCCGCATCACCTTCGCCGGCCGCCCCAATGTCGGCAAGTCAACCCTGGTCAACCGCCTGCTCGGCGAGGAGCGGATGCTCGTCCGCGACGAGCCCGGCACCACCCGGGACAGCATCGAGATTCCCTTCACCCGCGCCGGCCGCGATTATGTGCTGATCGACACCGCCGGCATCCGCCGCCGGGGCAAGACCCGGGAAGTGGTGGAAAAGTTCTCGGTGATCCAATCACTGCGGGCCATCGCCGAAGCCGATGTGGTGGTCTTTCTCGCCGACGCCGGCGAGGGCGTCGTCGAACAGGACCTGCACTTGCTCGGCCACATCGTCGAGGCTGGCAAATCGCTGGTGATCGCGTTCAACAAATGCGA
>JAPOTO010000014.1 GCA_026709135.1 Gammaproteobacteria bacterium
CGCCGGCGGACGGTGGGTGGGTTTGGCGGGCGTGCGAGACAGGATGTCGAGCCCGAAGCCTCCAAGGATGGATTCACGGCGTCCGCGAAACCCACCCACCGTCCGTCGGCGACGGATCGAAGCCACCGACTGTAGCGCCCGCCGAGGCGCGAAGCAGCCGTTTGTCACAAATGCCCGCGGCGAATATACTCTCGCTGGCCCGAAAACCGCCCTGGCGCAGTGCGATGAAAAGCGAGCGACCCGTCAATCTCAATCTGTTCAGCATCAAGTGGCCCGTGACCGCGCTGGTGTCGATCAGCCACCGCGTCACCGGCGTTCTGCTGTTCCTGGCGACCGCCGCGCTGCTGTACCTGCTAGACCTGTCGCTGGCCTCCGAAGCCGGCTTCGGCGAGGCCGCCGCGATACTGGCCACGCCGGGCGCGAGGCTGCTGGGCTGGCTCGCCTTCGCGGCGCTGCTCGTGCACCTGATCGCCGGCTGCCGGCACCTGCTGATAGATCTTGGCATCGGCGAAAGCCTGCGCGGCGGCCGTGCCGGCGCCATCGCCGTCATTGCGCTTTCGGCCGCCGGCGCCGCGGCCGGGGGATTGTGGCTATGGTAACCAGCGTCACGAGCCTTGGCCGCTCGGGATTGTTCGACTGGATGGCGCAGCGCCTCAGCGCCCTCATCCTGCTCGCTTGGACCGTCTATCTCGCGGCGAGGCTGCTGCTCGCCCAAGAGTTGGACTATGCCAGTTGGCGCGCGCTGTTCGATGCGCCATTCATGCGGATTTTCAGCCTCATCGCGCTGCTTTCGCTCTGCGCCCACGCTTGGATTGGCGTGTGGACCGTCACCACCGACTATCTCAACACCGCCCACCTCGGCAGGGCCGGGACCGCGGTCCGCCTGCTGACACAGGCCGCCTGCGCCCTGCTGACCCTGGCGTACCTGCTGTGGGGCGCGCGAATCTTCTGGGGCGGCTGATGGGGCAATTCCGCTTTATCGAATTTGACGCCATCATCGTCGGCGGCGGCGGGGCCGGCATGCGCGCGGCATTGCAGCTTTCCCAATCCGGCTTCCGCACCGCCGTGCTGTCGAAAGTCTTCCCGACCCGTTCCCACACTGTGTCGGCCCAGGGCGGAATCACCTGCGCCATCGCCAGCGCCGACCCCGAGGACGATTGGCGCTGGCACATGTACGACACCGTCAAAGGCTCCGACTACATCGGCGACCAGGACGCCATCGAATACCTGTGCATGGAAGGCCCCAAAACCGTTTATGAACTCGAGCACATGGGCCTGCCTTTCTCGCGCACCGCCAACGGCAGAATCTATCAGCGCCCCTTCGGCGGCCAGTCGAAGAATTTCGGCAAGGGCGGGCAGGCGGCGCGAACCTGCGCCGCGGCCGACCGCACCGGCCACGCCCTGCTGCACGCGCTCTACCAGGGCAATCTGAAAAACGACACTGTGTTCCTCAACGAGTGGTATGTCATCGACCTCGTCGTCAATCAAGACGGCGCCGTCTCCGGCGTCACCGCGATCAATCTCGAGGATGGCGAGGTCTGTTTCGTCGCCGCCGCCGCCACCGTGCTCGCCACCGGCGGGGCGGGGCGCATCTACGCCTCGACCACCAATGCCCTGATCAACACCGGCGATGGCGTCGGCATGTGCCTGCGCGCGGGTTTCCCCGTGCAAGACATGGAAATGTGGCAATTCCACCCCACCGGCATATACGGCGCCGGCACTCTCGTCACCGAAGGCTGCCGCGGCGAGGGCGGCTATCTGATCAATCGGGATGGCGAGCGCTTCATGGAACGCTATGCCCCCAACGCCAAGGACCTCGCCGGCCGCGACGTCGTCGCCCGGGCCATGGTGCTCGAAGTGCTCGAAGGTCGCGGCTGCGGCGAACAACGCGACCACGTGATGCTCAAACTCGACCATCTCGGCGCCGAAGTGCTCAACAGCAAGCTCCCCGGCATACTCGAATTGTCGCGGACTTTCGCCCATGTCGATCCGATCCGCGAGCCGATTCCGGTGGTGCCGACCTGCCATTACATGATGGGCGGCGTGCCCACCAATATCCACGGCCAGGCGCTGACCCGCGGCGCCGCGGGCGGGGACGAGGCGATTCCGGGCCTGTTCGCCGCCGGCGAGGCCGCCTGCGTGTCGGTCCACGGCGCCAACCGCCTCGGCGGCAACAGCCTGCTCGATCTCGTGGTCTTCGGCCGCGCCGCCGGCAAGCATATTGAAGAATTGCTGAAGCAGGGCATGCAGGCCCGCGCCCCGGCCCGGGAAGATGTCGACCGCGCCCTCGCCAGGCTGCGCCGGCTCGATGAATCGAAGGGCGGCGAAAGCACGAGCGAGCTGCGCGCCGAGCTGCAGAACATCATGCAATTGCATTTCGGCGTGTTCCGCACCGGCGACTTCATGCGCGAGGGCATCCGCAAGCTCGACGCCCTCAAGCCGCGGATCGAAAACTCGCATCTTGCCGACAAGAGCGCCACCTTCAACACCGCGCGAATCGAGGCGCTCGAACTCGAAAATCTCCTCGCCGTCGCCGAAGCCACCGCCATCGCCGCCGAAGGCCGCGACGAGAGCCGCGGCGCCCACGCCAGGGAGGATTTCCGCGAGCGCGATGACGACAACTGGCTGTGCCATTCGCTTTATTTCCCCGAACAGCGGAAAATCGGCAAACGCGAAGTCAATTTCCAGCCCAGGACGGTGGACACATTCGAACCCATGGCGCGGAGTTATTGAAGTTGCGAAGCCCGACTCTGGCACCGAGGGAGCGCGACGGATGGCGGGCACAGCGTTAGTCGCCGTTTGGCTGGGTGGAGTTCAGCGGGCGTGCGAGACAGGGTGAGGCCCGGTCTGCGAAGCAGACGAAAAGCACTGCTTTTCGAGGGCCGAACGGCTCGACAGGATGTCGAGACTGGGGCCAGTCGAAGCCAGAAGCGTCGCGCCATGGATGGCATGAACAACATGTCCGCCCCCCAAGGATGGATTCACGGCGTCCGCTGAACTCCACCCAGCCAAACGGCGACGGATCGAAGCCACAGACGACCGGAGCTTGGAGAAAGGCGGCAAGAAGGCAGAACAAATATCTAAACATAGAAGGCAGCAAGGTGTTAGTCAGCATTTACCGCTACAACCCGGAGCAGGACAGCAAGCCGGCGATGCAGAGCATCGAGGTCGAGGTGCCCGAAGGCCGCGACCTGATGGTTCTCGACGTGCTCGAACTCGCCAAGGCGAAGGACCCTTCGATCACCTACCGGCGCTCTTGCCGCGAGGGGGTTTGCGGCTCCGACGGCATGAACATCAACGGCGTCAACGGCCTCGCCTGCGTCACCCCGCTCTCCAAAGCCGCCGGTCCTGGCCGCAAGCTCGTGCTGCGGCCGCTGCCCGGCCTGCCGGTGATCCGCGACCTTGTCGTGGACATGACCCAGTTCTACAAACAATTCGAAAAGGTCAAGCCCTACCTAATAAACGACAAGACCCCGCCCGCCACCGAGCGGCTGCAATCGCCGCAGGAGCGGGAGAAGCTCGACGGCCTGTACGAGTGCATCCTCTGCGCCTGCTGCACCACGAGCTGCCCCTCGTTCTGGTGGAACCCGGACAAGTTCATCGGCCCCGCCGGGCTGTTGCAGTCCTACCGCTTCCTCGCCGACAGCCGCGACACCGCCACCGCCGAGCGGCTCGCCGAGCTCGACGACCCCTTCAGCGTGTTCCGCTGCCGGGGCATCATGAACTGTGTCGCCGTCTGCCCCAAAGGCCTCAACCCAACCCGGGCCATCGGCAAGATCCGCAACATGCTCATTGAGCAGGGCGCTTGAGCGGCAACGGGGCACAGTCATGCAAACCGCGAACATGAAACAACTCTGGAGCACGGGCCATTTGTCCGGGCCCAACGCCGAGTATGTCGATGGGCTGTACGAAAGCTGGCTGGCGGACCCCGCCACGGTTCCGACCCAATGGCGCGAGTTTTTCGCCGCGCTGCCCGCCGGCGGCGGCAACGGCGGCGAGCCGGAGATTTCCCACCTGCGCATCCGCGAGGATTTCCGCAAGCTCGGCAAGGTCAGCCGCTACGCCCCGGTGCTGAGCAATGATGCCGTTGTCAATTCCGAGCACGAGCGCAAGCAGGTCGAGGTGCTCGAATTGATCAGCTCCTACCGCGAGCGCGGCCACCAGAAAGCCAGCCTCGATCCGCTTGGATTGATGGCCCGCCAGCGCGTTGCCGATCTCGAAATCGAATTCCACGACCTCTCGCCCATCGATTATTCCACCATCTTCCAGACCGGGCCGCTGTTCACCAGCAAGCGGCAGGACAGCCTGCGCGGCCTGATTCAAACCCTCGAGCGGATTTACTGCGGCTCGATCGGCTACGAATACATGCACATCGTCAATCTCGCCGAAAAGCAGTGGATTCAGCAAAAGATCGAAAACAACGATGGTTATCTGCGTCTGAACAACGCGGACAAGAAGCACCTGCTCGAGCGGCTCACCGCCGCCGAGGGGCTGGAAAAGCATCTCGACGGCAAGTATCCGGGCACCAAGCGCTTCGGCCTCGAAGGCGGCGAATGCCTGATTCCGCTGCTTGATGAAGTCGTCCAGCGCGCCGGCGCCAAGGGCGTCAAGGAAGTCGTCCTCGGCATGGCCCACCGCGGCCGGCTCAACGTGCTCGTCAACCTGCTTGGCAAGAATCCATCGGACCTGTTCGATGAATTCGAAGGCAAAGCCGTGTTCCAGAGTTCGGGCGATGTGAAGTACCACCAGGGCTTTTCCTCGAACATCATGACCCCCGGCGGCGAAGTCCACATCGCCCTCGTGTTCAACCCCTCCCACCTCGAAATCGTCGCTCCGGTGGTGGAGGGTTCGGTGCGGGCCAGGTTGTCGCGGCGCAACGACCTCCAGGGCGACCGCGTAGTGCCGGTCATCGTCCACGGCGACGCCGCCTTCGCCGGCCAGGGCGTGGTGATGGAGACTTTCCAGATGTCGCGCACCCGGGCTTTCCACACCGGCGGCACGGTGCATGTCATCGCCAACAACCAAATCGGCTTCACCACCAGCCGCCAAGACGACGCCCGCTCCACCGAGTACTGCACCGATGTCGCCAAGATGGTCCAGGCGCCGATTTTCCACGTCAACGCCGACGACCCGGAAGCCGTGCTTTTCGTCACCCGCCTGGCCATCGACTACCGCTACCAGTTCAAGAAGGACGTGGTGATCGACCTCGTCTGCTATCGGCGCAAGGGCCACAACGAAACCGACGAGCCCGCGATCACCCAGCCGCGCATGTACCAGGCGATCCGCGGCCACAAGACCGCCCGGGCGCTTTACGCCGGCCGGCTGGCCGAGCAGGACATTGTCTCGCCGCAGGATGCGCGGGCGCTGGAAACCGGCTACCGCGCCGCCCTCGACACCGGCGAGCACGTCGTCAAGAGCCTGGTGAAAGAGCCCTCGGTGGAGTTGTTCGTCGATTGGAGCCCCTATCTCGGCCACGCTTGGAGCCCCCACTACCAGACTTCGATGCCGTTGGAGAACTTGAAAGGGCTGGCCCGCAAGCTGGCGACGGTTCCCGCCGGTTTCCAGCTTCACCGCCAAGTGGCGCGGTTGATGGCCGAGCGCGGGCGCATGGCCGAGGGCGAGATCGCCATCGATTGGGGTTTCGCCGAATCACTCGCCTACGCCAGCATTCTGGTCAGCGGCAACAAGGTGCGCATCACCGGGCAGGACTGCGCCCGGGGCACTTTCGCCCACCGCCACGCCGTGCTCCACGACGAGCGCAGCGGGGCGGAGCATGTGCCGCTGAAGACCCTCGCCAAGGGCCAGGCCTCGTTCACGATTTACGATTCGCTGCTGTCGGAGGAGGCCGTTCTCGCCTTCGAATACGGCTACGCCACCACCATGCCCAACGCGCTGATTGTATGGGAGGCCCAGTTCGGCGACTTCGCCAATTCTGCCCAGGTCGTGATCGACCAGTTCATCACCAGCGGCGAGCACAAATGGCAGCGGCTGTGCGGCCTCACCATGCTGTTGCCACACGGCTACGAGGGGCAGGGGCCGGAACATTCCTCGGCCCGGCTCGAACGCTTCCTGCAATTGTGCGCGGAGCACAACATCCAGGTCTGCCTGCCCACCAATTCGGCCCAGGTGTTCCATATGCTGCGCAAGCAGGTGCTTTGCCCGTTGCGCAAGCCGCTTGTGGTGATGTCGCCGAAAAGCCTGCTGCGGCGGCGGGAATCCGCCTCGAGCCTTGAAGAACTCGCGGAAGGCACATTCCAGGTCGTGCTCGACGATCCGACAGCGCCGGACCCGGCGGTCGTGCGCAAGCTCGTGATCTGCGGCGGCAAGGTATACTACGAACTCGATGAAATGCGCCGGGCCGAGGGCATCGACGACATCGCCATCATCCGGCTCGAACAGCTTTACCCTTTCCCCAGCGGGGATTTCAGCCGCTGCATAGGCCGCTATGGCAATGCGCAAGCCATCGTCTGGTGTCAGGAAGAGCCGATGAACCAGGGCGCTTGGTACGCGAGCCAGCACCATCTGCGCCGCGCCGTCGCCGCCTTCAAACCCGAAATCCAGCTCGAATACGCCGGCCGCGAAGCCTCGGCGGCGGCCGCGGCGGGCTATCTCGCCCTGCACCTGCGGCAACAGGAGGCTTTCCTGCGCGAAGCCCTCGGGCTGGCCGGCAAATCCGCCGCGGCGGCGAAACCGCGGCGTGGACGCAAGCCGCAAAACGCCAATAAACGGAAACCGCAATGACCATCGAAATCAACGCGCCCACCCTGCCGGAATCGGTGCCGGACGGCACCATCTCCGCCTGGCACCGCAAAGCCGGCGAAACCGTCTCCCGGGATGAAGCCCTGGTGGATATCGAAACCGACAAGGTGGTGATCGAAATCGTCGCCCCCGCCGATGGCGTGCTCAAGGAAATCTACAAACACACCGGCGACACCATCGTCAGCAATGAACCCATCGGCCGGCTCGAAGCGGTCGAGGCGGGCGCCGGGGGCGAAGCCGCGGCGGAAACCCCGGCCGATACAACCGATGCCGCCGCGCAACAGCCGGCGGCAACCACCCCGGCCGCCGGCCCCGCGGCGCGGCGGCTGATGGATGAACACGGCCTCGATGCCGATGCTATCAGCGGCAGTGGCAAGGGCGGCCGCGTCACCCGCCAGGATGTGCTCGACAAACTCGCCGATGATGGCGCCGGGGTGGGCCTGCCGGATTTCACCGCGCCCACGGCGGACCCGGCCGCGCGTCCGCCCGGCGGGGATTTGCAAAGCATGGAAAACCGCAAGGAGGAGCGGGTGCCGATGAGCCGCCTGCGGGCCCGGGTGGCCCAGCGCCTGCTCGAGGCCGCCACCACCACGGCGATGCTGACGACTTTCAACGAGGTCAACATGGCGCCGGTGATGACCATCCGCAAACAGCATCAGCAGCGCTTCCAGGAAACCCACGACGGCGTGCGCCTCGGCTTCATGTCGTTTTTTGTCCGCGCCTCGGTCGAGGCGTTGAAGCGCTTTCCGGGCGTGAACGCCTCAATCGACGGCAACGACATTGTCTACCACGGCTACCAGGACATCGGCGTCGCCGTGTCCTCGCCCCGGGGCCTCGTGGTGCCGGTGCTGCGCGATGCCGACAACATGGGTTTCGCCCGCATCGAGAAGCAGATTCTGGAATTCGGCGAAAAGGCCCGGGCCGGCAAGCTCGCCATCGAGGAACTCGCCGGCGGCACCTTCACCATTTCCAACGGCGGCATCTTCGGCTCATTGCTGTCGACGCCGATCCTCAACCCGCCCCAGACCGCGATCCTCGGCATGCACAAGATCGAGGAGCGGCCCGTGGCGGTGGCTGGCGAAGTCAAAATCCTGCCGATGATGTATCTTGCGCTGTCCTACGACCACCGCCTGATCGACGGCAAGGAGGCGGTGCAATTCCTCGTCACGATCAAGGAATTGCTCGAGGACCCGACGCGGCTCGTGCTCGAAATCTGATTGCCGACGGTAAGCGACCGGTGCGCGGAGGACGAGGTTCTGCGCCTCCGATTCGCCGCGCGCAGAATGACCAGGAGATAGCGCATGTCCAAAGAGTTTGATGTGGTCGTCATCGGTTCGGGGCCGGCGGGCTATGTGGCGGCGATCCGCTGCGCCCAGCTTGGCTTCAACACCGCCTGCGTGGAACAGTGGCGCGCCCCCGACGATCAGCCGGTGTATGGCGGCACCTGCCTCAATGTCGGCTGCATTCCATCGAAAGCCCTGCTCGACACCTCCCACAAGTTCCACGAAATGCGCCACCGCTTCGCCGACCACGGCATCGAGGCGGGGCAGGGCGCCATCGACGTCGCCGCCATGATGGCGCGCAAGAACAAAGTCGTCGGTCAACTGACCCAGGGCGTTGCCGGCCTGTTCCGCGGCAACAAAGTCACCGGCATTTCCGGCAAAGGCAGGTTGCTCGGCCCGGGCCGGGTGGAAGTGGGCCAGCCCAACGGCGAAAAAGAAGAGATCGGCGCCGCCCACGTCATTCTCGCCAGCGGCTCGGAACCCATCGCCATTCCGCCCACGCCGGTTGATGATGCCTTCATCGTCGATTCCACCGGCGCGCTCGAATTCGATTCGGTGCCGCAAAAACTCGGCGTCATCGGCGCCGGCGTCATCGGCCTTGAACTCGGCAGCGTCTGGAGCCGCCTCGGCAGCGAAGTGACGGTTCTCGAAGCCCTCGACGACTTCCTTCCCGCCCTCGACCGGCAAACCGCCCGGGAAGCGCTGAAGATATTCACCCGCCAGGGGCTCGACATCAAACTCGGCGCCCGGGTGGAAGGCAGCCGCGTCAACAAGCGCAGGAAACACCCGGTCGTGGTGAGTTATCAAGACGCGCAAGACAAGGAAAAGGGCGGAAAAGAAGCCAGCTTCGACAAGCTGATCGTCGCCGTGGGCCGCCGTCCGGTGAGCGCCGGCCTCGCCGACCCCGCCGCCGGGCTCGCCATCGACGGGCGCGGCTTTGTCGAAGTTGATGCGTTCTGCGCCACCAACCTGCCCAATGTCTACGCCGTCGGCGATCTCGTCCGCGGCCCCATGCTCGCCCACAAGGGCATGGAGGAGGGCGTCATGGTGGCCGAACGGCTCGCCGGCAAGAAAACCCAAGTCAACTACGCCTTGGTGCCATCGGTGATCTACACCCACCCGGAAGTCGCCTGGGCCGGCAAGAACGAGGACGAGTTGAAACAGGAAGGCATCGAATGCGCCACCGGCGTATTCTCCTTCGCCGCCAGCGGCCGCGCGCTCGCCGCCCACGACACCGATGGCATGGTCAAGCTCGTGGTCGAGAAAGCCACCGACCGCATCGCCGGCTGCCAGGTCATCGGCGCCAGCGCCGCCGACCTGCTGCAGCAAATCGTCATCGCCATGGAGTTCGGCGCCAGCGCCGAGGACATCGCCCTGACCATGTTCCCCCATCCGGCCCTGTCCGAGGTCGTCCACGAATCCGCCCTCGCGGCCCGCGGCCACGCCATTCACAAAGTCAACCGCAAACGCTAGGAGCAACAATCCCCATCATGCCGAAGCATAAATTCTTTCCGGGCTGGCACAGCGCAAGTCGCCGTCTGGCGGGCCGCGCGCGGCGGGCGTGCGAGGCAGGAAGCCGAGCCCGAAGCCTCCATGGATGGATTCACGGCGTCCGCAGCGCGCGGCCCGCCAGACGGCGACGAATCGAAGCCATATCTTGCGGCAAAGAAAAGACGAGTTTCAGCATTTTTCGGAGACTCCAGTGAATCTGCATGAATATCAGGCGAAGCGACTGTTCGCCGAATACGGGCTGCCGGTATCGCGCTCGGTGACGGTGGATTCCGCCGCCGGGGTCGAAGCCGCCACCGCCGAGCTTGGCGGCGGGCGCTGGGTGGTCAAGGCCCAGGTCCACGCCGGCGGCCGCGGCAAGGCGGGCGGCGTCAAACTCATGGACAGCGCCGCCGACGCCCGGGCCTTCGCCGAGCACTGGCTCGGACGCAACCTCGTCACCTACCAGACCGACGCCGGCGGCCAGCCGGTGCGCCAGATCCTGATCGAGGAATGCGTTGCGATCGAAAGCGAGCTGTATCTCGGCGCGGTGATCGACCGCGCCTCCAAGCGGATCGTGTTCATGGCTTCCACCGAAGGCGGTGTCGATATCGAGAAGGTGGCGCGGGAAACCCCGGCAAAAATCCTTCGCGCCGCCATCGACCCGCTCACCGGCCCCCAGTCCCACCAGGGCCGGGACCTCGCCTTCCGGCTGGGGCTTTCCGGCAAACAGGTCAAGCAGTTCACCAGCATCTTTCTCGCCCTCGCCAGGCTGTTCCAGGAGCTTGACCTGTCGCTGCTTGAAATCAACCCCCTGGTGATCACCGCGGAAGGCGATCTCAACTGCCTCGACGCCAAGCTCAATATCGACGGCAACGCGCTGTTCCGCCAGCCCCGGCTGCGGGAACTGCGCGACCCGAGCCAGGAAGACGGGCGCGAGGCCCGCGCCGCCGAATGGGATCTCAGCTATGTCGCCCTCGACGGCGACATCGGCTGCATGGTCAACGGCGCCGGCCTCGCCATGGGCACCATGGACATCGTCCAGCTCCACGGCGGCAGCCCCGCCAATTTCCTCGATGTCGGCGGCGGCGCCACCGCCGAACGCGTTGCCGAGGCGTTCAAGATCATACTTTCCGACAGCGCGGTGCGCGCCGTGCTCGTCAACATTTTCGGCGGCATCGTGCGCTGCGACCTGATCGCCGACGGCATCATCGCCGCCGTGCGCGAGGTTGGCGTGACCCTGCCGGTGGTTGTCCGCCTCGAAGGCAACAGCGCCATTGAGGGCCGGCGCCGGCTCGCCGCGAGCGGGCTGCGCATCACCGCCGCCGGCAGCCTGCGCGACGCCGCCGAAAAAGCCGTGGCGGCGGCGCGGGGGGAGGCCGGGGCGCCATGAGCATACTCATCGACAGAAACACCAAAGTCATCTGCCAGGGAATCACCGGCTCCCAGGGCAGCTTCCACACCGAACAGGCCATCGCCTACGGCACCCGCATCGTCGGCGGAGTGACGCCGGGCAAGGGCGGCCAGACCCATCTCGGCGCGCCGGTTTTCAACACCGTCCGCGAAGCCGTGCACCAAACCGGTGCGACCGCGACCTCGATCTACGTGCCCGCGCCGTTCTGCCTCGATTCGATCCTCGAAGCCGTCGATGCCGGCATCGAACTCATCGTCTGCATCACCGAAGGCATTCCCACCCTCGACATGCTGCTCGCCAAGGCCAAATGCGATGCCGCCGGCGTTCGCCTGATCGGCCCCAACTGCCCCGGCGTGATCACCCCCGGGGAGAGCAAGATCGGCATCATGCCCGGCGACATCCACCTGCCCGGCAAGGTCGGCATCATCTCCCGCTCCGGCACGCTCACCTACGAGGCGGTGCGGCAAACCACAGACCATGGTTTCGGCCAATCCTCATGTGTCGGCATCGGCGGCGACCCGATTCCCGGCTCGAGCTTCATCGACATGCTCGCGTTGTTCGAGCGGGACCTGGCCACCGAGGCCATCGTCATGATCGGCGAAATCGGCGGCAGCGCCGAGGAGGAGGCGGCGGCCTTCATCGCCGAAAACGTGGGCAAGCCCGTGGTGGCCTACATCGCCGGTGTGACCGCGCCGCCGGGCAAGCGCATGGGCCACGCCGGGGCGATCATCGCCGGCGGCAAGGGCACCGCGGCGGAGAAATTCGCCGCCCTCGAAGCCGCCGGCGTCACCACCGTGCGCAGCCTCGCCGACATCGGCGCCGGCCTGTCCGCCGCCACCGGGTGGAAATCGGCTTCGCCAAGTGGTAAATAAACCGCGCGGACCGCGGAAGCTGGACATAAAAACCGGGCATTGTTTTTGCAAGAAAATCTCTGTAGAAATAGTGTTGTTCCCATTTCGGAAACTTGTGTTAGGCTTTGACGCCTGTTCGACTAGGGCTGAACCCAAGCTCCGGCATTCCCGGCCCGCGGGTCCTGTCTGGATTTGGCAACTGAAGAACGACTTAGGATGGCTTATGAAAATTCGCAATATCGCTCGCAGTGGCACTCGCGCTGTCACTAATGCCTCGATCGCGTTGCTGCTCGCCGGCCTTGCCGGGCCCCTGCTGGCCCAGGAAGCCGCGCCGGCGCAGCCCGTCCCGGAGCCCGAAATCCTCGTGGACAGCAGCATCCTCGACCGGGCGATGGATGTGATCGGTGAAAAGTATCGCGAGTCGGCCCAGGTCCAGCAGCAATTGACGCGGCTGGCGGACTCGGCGGGTTCCACCTACGAGGAGTTCAAGCGCGCCAACGACGCCCTCGAATCCCTGCTCGTGCTCAATGCCGGTTTCCGCAAGTCGATTTCGATCCAGGAAGAGAATATCGCCACCCTCGACGAATCCATCGCCTCGGTGGAAGAGGTCACGCGCAATATTCCGCTGCTGATGGAGAAGATGCTCGCGGCGATCGAGGAATTCATCGAACTCGACTATCCCTTCCAATTGGAGGAGCGGCGGGGCCGGGTTGAATTCGCCCGCAACGCCATCGACAATCCCGATGTGTCGATCGCCGAGAAGTTCCGCCAGGTGCTGGTCATGTACCAGAATGAAACCGCCTACGGCCGCACCATCGAAACCTATGGCGACACGATCGAGATCGAAGGCGAAACCCGCGACGTCAACATCGTCCGCATCGGCCGGGTGGCGCTGATCTTCCAGACCACCGACCGCCAGGAAACCCGGGCCTGGGACAACCGCGCCCGGCAGTGGGTGGAATTGCCGGCTGGCGAATACCGCGCCGCCGTGCAGAGCGCCATCCGCGTCGCCGGCCAGTTGGACGCGCCAAGAGTCATCGATTTGCCTGTACTGGCGCCGGAGAACGCACAATGAAAAATCCGCATCTGCAATCCATTCTCGTCGCCGGCGCCCTGCTTGGCGCCACCACCCAACTCGCGGCCCAGGAATCCCCCGGCAGCCTCGCCGACTTGCTCGATCTCGTGGCCGAGGACCGCATCGTCGAATCCGCCGAGTACCGCGAGCGCTTGGGCGAGTTCGAACAGAATGTCGCGCGCCAGGAGGAAATCCTGGAAATCACCAACAACCGCATCGTCGAGCAGGAAAGCGAGCAATCCCAGTTGAGCGACCAGTTCGAGGCGAATGAAATCACCATCGCCGACAAGCGCGAAGTGCTCCGCGACCGCCGGGGCGACCTCAACGAGCTGTTCGGCACTTTGCAGGGCGTGGCGGGCGACTTCCTCAGCACGTTCGAGAACTCCCTGATCAGCGCCCAGTACCCGGGGCGCTCGGAGGCGCTCGAGGGCTTCATCGAGAAAGCGGGCAGCACCATCGAGCAGCTTGAAATCGAGGAAATGGAGCGCTTCTGGTTCTACATGCACCAGGAGCTCACCGAATCCGCCCGGGTTGTCTCCTACAATGGCGAAGTCGCCATGCCCAATGGCGACACGGTAAGCCAGGGGATCACCCGCATCGGCGCCTTCAACGCGGTTTCCGACGGCCAGTACCTGCGCTACTCCGGCGACATCGGCCACCTCCAAGTGCTGCCGCGGCAGCCGGACGGCGGCACGCAAGCCTCCGCGGCGGCGCTTGAATCCGCCACCGAAGGCTTTGTCCGCGTCGGCATTGACCCAACCGGCGGCGTCGGCGGCCAAGTGCTCGCCAACCTCGTCAACTTCCCCACGGTGGGGGAGCAGGTGCGCAACAATTCCGGCATCATCGGCTTCATCATCATCGGTGTCGGCGTCATCGGCATCCTCATCGCGCTCGCGCGGCTGTTGATTCTCGCCCTGGTCTCGGTCAAGGTGCGGGCGCAGTTGCGCAATACCGACAACCTCAACAAGAACAACCCACTCGGCCGGGTGCTGCTCGTCGGTGAAACCAACCCCGATGTGGACACCGAAACACTCGAGCTCAAACTCGGCGAAGCCATCCTGCAGGAGACGCCATCGCTGGAAAGCATGCTGACCCTGATCAAGATGATCGCCACCATCGCCCCGCTCGGCGGACTGCTCGGCACGGTCACCGGCATGATCCAGGTGTTCCAGCAGATCACCGTCTACGGCGCCGGCGACCCGACGATCATGGCCGGGGGCATTTCCCAGGCCCTGATGACCACGGTGCTTGGCATCGTGGTGGCGATTCCGACGATCTTCATGCACACCGTGGTGAAGAGCCGGGCCGACAACATCACCCACATCCTCGAGCAGCAGGCCACAGGCATGATCGCCCAGAAGGCCGAGCGCGAGGCCCAGGCCTGAATGGCGGGGCGAAGCGGCGGGAGTTGACCTGATGCCTTTGTTCCTGCTCGACATCGTGGAAGCCATCGCCAGCTTCATGCAGCGCGGCGGTCCCGTGCTCAACGTGATCGCCATGTTGCTGTTCCTGAAATGGTCGCTGGTGTTCGAACGCATCTGGTATCTGAACACCACCCACAAGCGCAACGTCAAAAACACCCTGATGGAATGGAACGCCCGCCAGGACACCGACTCCTGGGCGGCGCGGCAGATCCGGGAGATGATGATTTCCAAAATCTCCCTCGACGTGCGCAGCACCTTGCCGATTATCGAAGTGCTGGTGACGATTTGCCCGCTGCTCGGGCTGATCGGCACCGTCACCGGCATGATCGAGGTGTTCTTCGTCATGGCGGTGACCGGCGGCGGCGACGCCAAGTCGATGGCCGGCGGTGTCTCCCGGGCGACGATACCAACCATGGCGGGCATGGTGGGCGCCATTTCCGGCATCTTCGCCTACAACTATCTAAAGGGCACGGTGGACCGGGACCTGGAATTGCTCGAGGACCATCTGCCCCTGAGCCACTAAATTGTCTTTGTCGCGAAACAACAGCGGAACAATAGATGAAAAGCGGATTGATGAAAAAAGCCGAAAACGAGGAGGCGGGCGAGATCGATCTCACGCCGATGCTCGATGTCGTTTTCATTCTGCTCATTTTCTTTATCGTGACCTCGGTCTTCGTCCGCGAGGCCGGAATCGAAGTCGCCAAGCCCGAGGCTTCCACCGGCCTGAGCCAGTCGGGCGACCTGATCCTGATCGCGGTCGGCGCCCAGGGCGACATCTGGATCGATGGCGATCAGATCGACCCGCGCTTCATCCGTTCGCGCTTCGAATTGCGGCTCGCCGAC
The DNA here is from genome assembly GCA_026709135.1 of Gammaproteobacteria bacterium. Classification (GTDB taxonomy): domain Bacteria; phylum Pseudomonadota; class Gammaproteobacteria; order Pseudomonadales; family Pseudohongiellaceae; genus UBA9145. The sequence goes on from JAPOTO010000014.1 coordinate 15,138, forward strand.
GCGCCGAACTCGGCCGTGGTCATCCAGGCCGACCAGAGCTCCAACAACGAACAGGTGCTGCTGATTCTCGAAGCGGCCAGGGAAGCGCAGATCGAGAACGTTTCCATTTCCACGGAGGCTTGAGCCATGATTTTTGTCAGATGGGGTGTTTCCTTCGCGCTCGCCGTGGGCATCACCGGCGGGCTGTTCTATTTCATGCAGTTCCTCATCGCCACCGGCGAGCGGATTCAGGAAACCCTGTCGGTGGTGCGGATCGTTGATGCGACGATGCCGGAGATCGATCTCGAAGTGGTCGAGGAAATCGACCGCCCCGAGATGATCGAGGAGGTTGACGACCAGGAAGTCGATGTGCCCGACAAGCAGATCAGCCTCGACAGCGGCCCATCGATCGCCATCGCCCGCGGCGATGTCGATCTCGGCGACGGCCTCGACCTGACACCGGCCACCATCAACAGCACCGACGGCGACTATCTTCCACTCGTGGCCATCGCCCCGCAGTATCCCACCCGCGCCGCCCAGCGGGGCATCGAGGGCTGGTGCCTCGTCAGCTTCACCGTGGACGGCCTCGGCAATGTCGTCGAGGACAGCATCGTTGTGGTCGATGCCGAGCCGCCAAATATTTTCGACCGCTCATCGGTTCGCGCCGCGGCGCGCTTCAAGTTCCAGCCCAGGGTCGTTGACGGCGTCGGCGTGGAAGTGCGGGGCGTGCAATACGTTTTCCGCTACGAGCTCGAAGACTAGCGACAAAGGCAAAGGAACAGAAACAGGAGCCGGCGACATGAAGAGAATCTACGCAATCGTGCCCGCCTTGTTGTCGGGCTTCGCCTTGTTGATGATCCAGCCCGGCGCGCCGGCGCTCGCGGGCGAAGAGCAGCGGCCGCCCCCCGAAGCGCGCACCGCGGGCACCCTCGGCCCCCAAGTCATGCGGGCGATTTCGGAAATACAGGAAATGATGGCGCCGGAAGACCCTGAGGATCCAGTGGATCTGGCGGGCGCCAAGCAGGCGCTTGACGAGCTGCGCGAGCGCCGCTGGGAGCGGATGAACGATTTCGAGAAATCGACCCTGCTCAACTTCTACACCAATTACTACCTTGCGATGGAGGATTTCGCCGGCGCCCTGCGCACCTTCGAGGAAATGCTGACCATCGAGGAATTGCGCGAGGATACCCGCCGCCGCACCCACCGCTCGCTCGGCCAGTTGTACGCCGCCGAGGAGAACTGGAGCAAGTCCATCGAGAACTATGAAGCCTGGCGGGAAATGTCGCTCGAAGAAGACGAGATCGTGTTCAAGGGCCTGTCCTACGCCCATTACCAGCTCGATGAAATGATTCCGGCCCGGGATTACTGGATCGACTACATGAAGCTCTCCCTGACCAACGGCCTCGAACTCGGCCGCGACGACTACGCCTATCTCAACGGCGTGTATTTCACCCTGGAGAGTTACGACGAGGCACTTGATCTAACCAAGACGATGATCGTCAAGTTCGATGATCCCACCGATTGGCAGAACCTGAGCGCGATTTACGCCAGCCTCGACCGGGAGGACGAGCGGATTCGCTCGCTGAACCTGACCTACCTGCGCGGCCTGATCGACGACGACACCCGCTTCCTCAACCTGGGCCAGTCATTGGCCGGCCTCGAAATCCCGCTTTCCGGCCGCAAAATCCTCGACGACGGCTTCGCCCGGGAGATGATTCCCGACGATCTGGAAAACAACATCACCCTGGCTCAGATGTCGATGCTCGGCGCGGAGTACGATGAAGCGCTCGCCCCCGCCCGCCGCGCCGCCGAACTCGATGACACCGGCAATTCCCACGACACCCTCGGCTACCTCTACTATGTGCTCAACCGCTACGAGGATTCCGCCGAAGCCTTCAGCGAGGCGCTCGACCGCGGCGGGCTTGAAAACCGCGCCGACACCCTGTTGTTCTACGCCAGGGCGCTCGTTGAACTCGACCGGTTCACCGCCGCGATTGCGGCCACCAACGATTCCGCCGAAGCCGGCGGCGAACAGGAGCGGCAGGCGGCGAGAAGCTACCGCCAGTTCATCGAGTCCACCCGCAACCGCTACAACATCATCGCCGAGCGCCGCAACGACGCCATCGACTTCTACGAAACCTACCCGTCGCTGGTTGATTAAGCCAAACGACTTCTTGTTTGTGGCCTCGACTAACGCTGTACCTGCTGCGGAGCCCGTCGCAGGGCACTAACCGAAGGACATTGCGCCGCATGGTTGATTGAATGGCCCGGCGGGTCCGCGGCAACGCTTGAAATTCTCCCGGCAGCCCCCATCAAAAACCCAGCCGTTGATTCGCGGCTGGGTTCTTCATTCCGGGGACTGAAAAATGACCGAGACCAATACCGCCACCAACACCGAAGCCAATATAGAAAGCCCTATTGAAACCAGGGCCTTCGAAACCGAAGCGAAGCAACTCCTGCAGTTGATGATCCACTCCCTGTACAGCAACCGGGAAGTGTTTCTGCGCGAGTTGATTTCCAACGCCTCGGACGCCGCCGACAAGCTGCGTTTCGAGGCCCTGTCGAAGCCCGAGCTGCTTGAGGAGGACCCGGAACTCCAAGTCAGAATCGAACTCGACGCCGACAACAAAACGATCAGCGTCGTCGACAACGGCATCGGCATGAGCCGGGAAGAGGTCGTCAGCAATCTCGGCACCATCGCCCGTTCCGGCACCGCGCATTTCCTGGCGTCCCTCACCGGCGACCAGCAAAAGGACTCGCAGCTCATCGGCCAGTTTGGTGTCGGCTTCTATTCGTCCTTCATCGTCGCCGAGGAAGTCGAAGTCCTCACCCGCAAGGCCGGCGCCAAGCCCGGCGAGGCGGTGCTGTGGAAATCGCGCGGCGAATCCGAGTACTCGATCACCGGCACCGAAAAAGCCGAGCGCGGCACCATCGTCATCCTTCATCTGCGCGATGACGCCAAGGAGTATCTGGAAGATTACCGGCTGCGCTCCATCGTCAAGAAATACGCCGACCACATCTCGATTCCCGTGCTCATGGCGGAGCAGAAATATGGCGGGGACGAAGGCGAGGGCGAGGGCGAGAGCGGAAAATCCGCCGAGCCGGCTTTCGAGCCAGTCAACGAAGGCAAGGCGCTGTGGACGCGCACCCGCAAGGAGATCAAGAAAGAGGAATACCAGGAGTTCTATAAGCACATCAGCCACGCCTTCGACGAGCCCCTCGACTGGAGCCACAACCACGTCGAAGGCAAACTCGAATACACCAGCCTGCTGTTCCTGCCGAAAAAGGCGCCCTACGATCTGTGGAACCGCGATGGCGCCAAGGGCCTGAAGCTCTACGTCCAGCGCGTGTTCATCATGGACGAAGCGGAGCAATTCCTGCCGCTGTACCTGCGCTTCGTCAAGGGCATTTTGGATTCCAACGATTTCCCGCTCAATGTCTCCCGGGAATTGCTGCAGAACGATCCAAAAGTCGAAAAAGTCCGCGGCGCGCTCACCAAGCGCGTGCTCGACCTCATGGCCCGGCTCAAGAAGAAAGACCAAGAGGCCTACGCCGGCTTCTGGAAGGAATTTGGCACCGCATTGAAGGAAGGCCCGGCGGAGGACTACGCCAACCGCGAAAAAATCGCCTCGCTGTTTCTGTTCAGCAGCACCGAGTCCAGCGGCGACGAGCAGGACCAGGGGCTCGAGGACTATATCGCCCGCATGAAGGAAGGCCAGGACAAGATCTACTATCTCGTCGGCGACTCGCTCAAGGCGGCCCGCAACAGCCCGCAGCTTGAGGTCTTCCGCCGCAAAGGCATCGAGGTGTTGTTGATGCACGACCGCATCGATGAATGGCTGATGGGCCACTTGCAGGAGTTCGATGGCAAGTCATTCCAGGACATCGCCCGGGGCAAGCTCGATCTCGGCAAGCTCGAAGACGAGCCCGAACCGGAGGCCGAGGGCGAACACGCCGAATTGCTCAAGCGCATCAAGGAAAGCCTCGGCGAGCAGATCAAGGAGGCCCGGGTCACCCGCCGGCTCACCGATTCACCCGCCTGCCTCGTCATCGACGAGCACGACATGGGCATGCAGATGCGGCGCATCATGGAGGCTTCGGGCCAGAAGGTTCCCGAGTCCAAACCCATTTTCGAGATCAACCCGGAGCATGCCCTGCTCCAGAAACTGAGTCAGGAAAGCGACGAGACCCGTTTCACCGATCTCGCCACCATCCTCTACGGCCAAGCCAGCCTCGCGGAGGGCAGGGGCCTGGCCGATCCCGCCCAATTCTCCAGCCGCTTGAACAAATTGCTTTTGGAGTTAACGGCGTAGGTTGTGGCTGGGGCATCCCGCCGAACGGCCACTCACGTTGTGCGCGCTACGAGTTGCCCCGAAGTCGCGGGCCAATCGGACTTGCACCGCGCTAGTTGCCATCTGGCTGTGCGGAGTTCAGCGGGCGTGCGAGACAGGGTGAGGCCCGGTCTGCGAAGCAGACGAAAAGCACCGCTTTTCGAGGGCCGAACGGCTCGACAGGATGTCGAGACTGGGGCCAGTCGAACCCAGAAGCATTGCGCCATGGACGGCATGAACAACATGCCATCCCATCAGGGACGGATTCACGGCGTCCGCTGAACTCCGCACAGCCAGGTGGCGACGGTTCGGGCACCGGTCGCTTTCCGTCGGTGGCTGAATGCTTTCCCAGCTTGCGCTGGGCCCCTTTCAGCCACCGCCGCGCTCCCTCAGTGCAAGATTTTGGCTTGGTTTCCTGTTTCCGCGGCGCATGGCTGTGGCCTGCGGCGCAGGCTCCTAGATCACCAGCATCGACATGAAGTCATGGACGGGGGTTTGTTCGAGGCTGGGCTGGTCCTTGCAGAGGGTGAAGATGCGCTCGCAGCGCGGGGCCGGGAAGGCGGTGGCTAGATTGGCTTTGAATTTGGCTTCGAGCAGGGGGATGCCTTCGGCGCGGCGGCGGCGGTGGCCGACTGGATATTCGACTTCGACTCGGTCGGTGCAGCTTCCATCGCGGAACCAGATCTTGATCGAGTTGGCGATCGAGCGTTTGGCCGGGTCGAGATATTCGTTGGTGTAGCGGGGCTCTTCGTGGATTTCCATTTTTTCGCGCAGCGCGTCGATGACGGGCTCGGCGGCGTGGAAGGCGTTCTCGTAGTGGTCGGCGGTGAGTTCGCCGAAGGCGAGGGCGACGGCGGTCATGTATTGCAGGCAGTGGTCGCGGTCGGCGGGGTTGTCGAGCGGGCCGACCTTGCTGATGATGCGCAGGGCCGATTCGTGGGTGTGGATGTCGATGCGGTCGATTTCACCGAGGCGATCCTTGACCACGGGATGCAGTTTCAGCGCGGCCTCGACGGCGGTTTGGGCATGGAATTCGGCTGGGTAGGATATCTTGAAAAGGATGTTCTCCATCACATAGCTGCCATAACTCCTCGAAAAAGAAAACTCTTTTCCTTTGAAGCTGACATCGTAAAAGCCCCAGCCCGGTGCGCTTAGCACGCTCGGGTAGCCGATTTCGCCGCGCAGGGTCAGATCCGCCAGGCGCACGGCCCTTGAAGTCGCATCGCCCGCGGCCCAGGATTTGCGCGGGCCGGTGTTGGGCGCATGGCGGTAGGTGCGCAGGCTCGAACCGTCGAGCCAGGCTTGGGAGAGGGCGTCGATGACCTGGCTTTTCGTGCCGCCGAGCATCCAAGTCGCCACGGCGGTGGACGCCACCCGCACCAGCAGGACATGGCACAGGCCGACGCGGTTGAAGCTGTTCTCCAGCGCGATCACGCCTTGGATCTCATGGGCCTTGATCATCGCGGTGAGCACGTCGCGCATGGTCAATGGCGCTTCCCCCGCCATCACCCGGCGCTGGGACAGGAAATCCGCCACCGCGAGGATGGCGCCGAGGTTGTCGGATGGGTGTCCCCATTCCGCCGCCAGCCAAGTGTCGTTGTAGTCGAGCCAGCGGATGACGCAGCCGATATCCCAGGCGGCTTTCACCGGGTCGAGCCGGAACTGGGTGCCCGGCACCCGGGCGCCATTGGGGACCACGGTGCCTTCAACCGCGGGGCCGAGCAGTTTGCGGCATTCCGGGTAGCGCAAGGCGAGCAGGCCGCAGCCGAGGCTGTCCATGAGGCAGTTGCGGGCGGTGTCGTAGGCTTCCGCCGAGTCAATCTCGAAGTCGCAGACGTAATCGGCGATATCGACCAGCACCTGGTCGGGTTCGGGCCGGGTGTTCTGGTCCGCACTGGCGCTCATTGTTGCTTTTCCTCTGGTTTGAATGGTGGCTTCGAGTCGTCGCGGTCTGGGGGCTGTGTTCAGCGGTCGGCGATGTCCACCCATTCGGCGCTTGCCGGGCCATCGTATTCGGCGCTTGGCCGGATGATGCGGTTGTTGGCGCGCTGCTCCTTGACGTGGGCGGCCCAGCCGGTGAGCCGCGACATGACGAATATCGGCGTGAACAATTTGGTGGGGATGCCCATGAAATGGTAGGCCGAGGCGTGGAAGAAATCGGCGTTGCAGAACAGCCGCTTCTCGCGCCACATGACCTCCTCGCAGCGCACCGACACCGGGTACAGCACCGTGTCGCCAACGAGCCGCGACAATTTTTCCGCCCAACCCTTGATGATGGCGGTGCGCGGGTCCGATTCGCGGTAGATCGCGTGGCCGAAACCCATGACTTTTTCCTTCCGCTCGAGCATGGCGAGCACTCCGCGCTCGGCCTCCTCCGGGCTGCGCCATTGCTCGATCATCGCCATCGCGGCCTCGTTGGCGCCGCCATGGAGCGGGCCGCGCAGGGCGCCGATGGCGGCGGTTACGCAACTGTGCAAGTCGGACAGCGTCGAGGCGACGACCCGCGCGGTGAAGGTTGAAGCGTTGAACTCGTGCTCGGCGTACAGGATCAGCGAGGCGTTCATCACCTCCTGGAACAAATCGTCCGGCGCCCCGCCGTGGAGCATGTGGAGGAAATGGCCGCCAATCGAGTCAGTGTCCGGCGCGGCGAGGGCTTCGTCGTCAAGCCGCCGGCCTTCGTGACTGTGGGCGTACCAGTAACAGATGATCGAGGGCAGGGCGGCGAGCAGGCGGTCGGCGGCTTCGTCCTGCTGCGAGAAATTGGCTTCAGTTTCGAGATTGCCGAGCAGCGAGCAGCCGGTGCGCATGACATCCATCGGGTGGGCATGCGCGGGAATCCGCTCAAGCGTGGCGCGCAGTTCCGCCGGCAGGCCGCGCAGCCCTTTGAGTTTGATGATGTAGGCGTCGAGTTCGGCCCGGGTGGGCAGGCTGTCTTTGAGCAGCAACCAGGCGACTTCCTCGAAGCTCGCCCGCTCCGCGAGGGTTTCGATATCGTAGCCGCGGTAGCTCAGCCCGGAACCGGCCTGGCCCACGGTGCACAGCGCCGTGGTGCCGGCCACCTGGCCGCGCAGTCCGGCGCCGTTGGCGGTTTTTCCTGACATGGTTCGAATCCTGTTCGTTGTCTGGGCGGGATCAGTCGTGGCGGGCTTCCGCGGCGAACAACTTATCGAGTTTCTCCTCGAAAGCGTGGTAGCCAAGCACTTGATACAGATCATCCCGGGTTTGCATGTGATCGAGCATCGCGCCCTGGCCGCCATCGGCGGCAAGCGTTTGATAGACGGCGAGCGCGGCCCGGCTCATGGCGCGGAATGCGCTCAACGGGTACAGCGCCATCGCCACCCCCGCTCCGCGCAATTGCTCGCGGGTGAACAGCGGCGTTTTGCCGAACTCGGTGATGTTGGCGAGCACCGGGGCGTCTACCGCGGCGGCGAAGCGGCGGTATTGGTCGAGTTCGGTGACGGCTTCCGGGAAAATCGCGTCGGCCCCGGCTTCGACGCAGGCCGCGGCGCGCTCGATGGCGGCTTCAAGCCCTTCCGAGGCGAGCGCGTCGGTTCGCGCCATGATGACGAAGTCGGCATCGTCGCGGGCGTCGGTGGCGGATTTGACGCGGTCGACCATTTCCCCAAGGCTCACGATGGCCTTGTTGGGCCGGTGGCCGCAGCGCTTTTGCAATACTTGATCTTCGATATGCACCGCGGCCGCGCCGGCTTTTTCCAGCGCGCGGATCGCCCGGGCGATGTTGAAAGCGCCGCCCCAGCCGGTGTCGATATCGACCAGCAAGGGCAGGCCGCAGGCATTGCAGATGCGGTCAACGTCGACCAGCACGTCGTTGAGGGTGGTGACGCCGAGATCGGGCAGGCCGCAGGAAGCCGCCGCCACGCCGCCGCCGGAAAGATAGATCGCCCGGTGCCCGGCGCTCTCGGCGAGCATGGCGCAGTAGGCGTTGACCGCGCCAACGATCTGCAAGGGCGGATTTTCCGCCAATGCCCGCCGAAACCCGCCCCCGGCCGAGTCAACCCCCATTCCGATCTCCCAATTTCTCCGAATCGAATTGCTATGGCGGCAATTATACTGGATATGGAGGGGTAATTTTCCCCGCTGATTTGTTACTCTCGGCTTGTTGATCGAACCGGGGCCGCCATGAGGACAATGCTTTGAATCCACAAACCCGCCGGGTTTTCCTGCGCGACGGCGGGCTGCTCGCACTTGGCGCCGCCCTCGGCATGGCAATCCCCCACGCCCGCCACTTCCCCCCGGGGCTGATCCCCGCGGCGTTCGCCGCCGACAACGCCCCGGCGGCGATACCGGGCAAAGAGGGGCTGATCATCCTCAACGACCGGCCGTGGAACGCCGAAACCCCGGCGCATCTGCTCGATGATCCGGTTACGCCGAACCACCGCATGTTCGTCCGCAACAACGGCCTGGCGCCGGAAAACATCGACCCGGACTCCTGGCGGCTCGAAGTCGGCGGCGAGTCGTGTTTGCGGCCGGCGGATTTCACCATCGCCGATTTGCGCGCGCGCTTCGAGACCGTCAGCCTGCAACTGCAACTCGAATGCGGCGGCAACGGCCGCGGCGAGTTCGTTCCCGCCGCCAGCGGCAATCAATGGACCACCGGCGCGGTCGGCTGCCCGGAGTTCACCGGCGCGCGCCTGCGCGATGTGCTCAACTACTGCGGCGTCGGCGCCGATGCGGTCTATGTCGGCTACCACGGCGCCGACACCCACCTGAGCGGCGACCCGGACTTGGAGCCGATCTCCCGCGGCGTGCCCATCGACAAAGCGCTCGAGCGCGAATCCCTCATCGCCTGGGCGATGAATGGCGAAGACCTGCCATTGCAAAACGGCTTTCCGCTGCGGCTCGTGTGCGGCGGTTGGCCGGGTTCGGTCTCCGGCAAATGGCTCAGGCGGATCGTGGTGCGCAACCGGGTTCACGACGGCGAAAAAATGGCGCCGCCCTCGTACACCGTGCCCCGCCACCCGGTCGCCCCCGGCAGCCGGGTGCCCGCCACCGACATGCGGATCATCGAATCGATGCCGGTGAAATCACTGATCACCCATCCACAATCGGGAATCCGCGTCGACCGGCGCGAGCGGCTCGATGTGCGCGGCCACGCCTGGGCCGGCGACGATCTCGTCAGCGCGGTGTTCCTGTCGGTCGATTTCGGCGCAACCTGGCTGCCGACCGCGCTGCAATCCCCAGCCAACCGCCTCGCCTGGCAGCGCTTCTCATCCTGGGTTCAATTTCCCGAGCCCGGCTACTACGAAGTTTGGGCCCGGGCCATGGACGCCGCCGGGCGCTCCCAGCCCATGGTCGTTCCTGGCTGGAACCCCCGGGGCTACCTCAACAACGCCTGCCACCGCGTCGCGGTGCAAGTCGTTTGAACACCATGAAGGCCCGCTGGCTCACCGCGCTCGCCATGCTTGCCGGCCTGCCGGCGTTGATCTTCCTGCCGCCGCAACCCGAGGCGGCGGAGGCAACCGACCGCGTCAGCGGACTCGCCCGCAACGGCGATTGGCAACTTGTCCAGGCCAACTGCACCGAATGCCATTCGAGCGCGCTGATCATCCAAAACTCCGGCAACCGCGCGGTCTGGCAAAGCCGCCTCGTGTGGATGGAACAAACCCAGGGCATGGCCGCCCTCAACCCGGAAACCGAAGACCGCATCCTCAGTTACCTAACCGAAAACTACGGCCCCCGCCAATCCACCCGCCGCGCGCCCCTGCCAAACCATCTGTTGCCAGCCAATCCCTATCCAACACTTTGAGGCCGCAGATTGGCGCTTGGGATCGCCCGGGCGGGGAGGCGGTTTGCGCGTCGTTGAGACGGAGCGTGCCATGGATGGCCAAAAGCGATGGCGAATCGATTTTCATCTCGTCATGGATGACGAGATGAAATTTAGCGCAAACCGCCTCCCCGTCCGGGCGATCCCACCCGAACGAAACCAGCCTGCAAGTTCGCCGCGCGCGGAATGACGAATGACTGGCACAGCGTGAGTCGCCGTCTGGCCGGGTGGCGTTCAGCGGGCGTGCGAGACAGGATGTCGAGCCCGAAGCGTACAGGGATGTATTCACAGCGTCCGCTGAAC
>JAPOTO010000044.1 GCA_026709135.1 Gammaproteobacteria bacterium
ATATAGTTGTAGTGATGATGCAGCATAGTGTATTAATTATTCCGGTCTTGACGAATTTTCATTGATACTTGGCATAGAGATACTGGTAACTATCGATGATGCATCGCGCCCAGTTAAGATAACATCAGTCTACACAAGCTTTAATACGATACGCGTCGAACTTCTACCAAGTCATTTAGGGTATTCGCTATGGCACAATCATCCGAGAAGTTTCGCTCCAATCTGGCAGGGGGATGCCGCGAATTATGCTAATGCGCTTGGATCCAAAATTTGTTCAGAAAAAAACGATTATACAGTGTATGCTTCTTCTGGGAAGCAATTGACAAAGGCCACAATAAAACAGACAATTGGAATATCTAATCCTGATGATTATATGTTTAATTATGCTGAATTACAGAAAAATAACATGGATTGGTTAGCAAAAAAATCTGCTTTTAGTAAAGATGCAAATGAAGTAGATTTTGATTGTCCATGAGACTTTCGATGAAATTTTCAAAGACACTTTTGCTCTGTATTGCCTCCGCAGCGATTGGATATTATGCAAGTAGGACAGGAGAATCTTTTGTTGATTCGTTTTCATGGCAACCAAGAATCATTAGTCAGAACCAAGATTGTGAAAGACCAAACTATTACCAATTCGGGCTAAGTGCGGAATTGACAAATTTTCCAGATGCTGACAACGATAAAATGAATGACTTCTGGGAAGACAGAAATGGATTGGATGGAACCAATGGCCTCGACTATCAAATGGATAGCGACAATGACGGTTTCACCAACCTTGAGGAATTCGAAGCAGATACGGACCCGCAGTATTCTCGATCATATCCGGGAGTTATAGCAGTTACTCGTTATGGATTTGATTGTTTTTATGAGGTAAAGATAGGCCTCATAAATGATGACGATTTAGTCGATGTGTTTATTGGTGATCCAAGTCCAGGATACTTGCCGGCGATCCGTGACTTTGTGCTCATACAGGACACTGAAAATGGCTTTACCCTTCAGGATGCCAGTTCATACACAATTTCCGATATGGCACCAATCCAATCTTCAGTAGTTCTCGCGGAACTTAATGGGGATGACAATATCGATCTTGTATTGACAGGATTATCTGAGAAAATACCGGAAGCATATGATCAGATAATATTCTCACCGGTTTGCGAGCTCTGTTGGTATGGTCGAGATATTCCCTCACAACACGTTCAAATTAACCCAGATTTAGTTAGCTTTTTCCAAGATTTAGATCAGTGGATATTGTCCCATAATGGCAGCTATTTTGATATGGGAGCTGGAGATTCTTCTCCCTTTAATCCAGATGCGCTATATCTTGCTCAAAATTCTCTTAAACGTATAAGAGGAGCTGGAGTAATGTTTTATCCATCAGCGGATGCTGATGAAATTTACGAGATGATAGCGAAATACTTGGGTAGTCCAGTTTTTTACTATAGCCACTTAAGTGGAAGTTTGGGAATATATCCGCGCCGGTCGGGTTTTGAACACATCCGAAGTCGGGAGACCATTGGTTCAATTCAAAGAGTTCTGAAGTTCATATCAGATAGGTTTATCAGAGAACGAATTGATTGAATTGAAGTTGATTCCTAGCACTCCATGATTTTGCCTTGTCCATCCCTCAAGTCTTCTCTACCCCAAATGCTCGGGTCGCTCTGTTTTTTCACTAAAACTGGCCATTCCGCCGGTTTCCGCATATACCTTAACGATGACTGTTGAACCGTTCAGCCATCAAGAAGTTGCGCCGCTTCTTGTCAGTTGCGCTGACCGGGTCTCACTCCATCACGGTTACCGTCAGATTTTGGTAGGTGAACAGGGAGCCGTCGCTGGCTATGCCGCGGAGGATGTATTCGCCGGGCTCCGAGAAGGTGGCGGTGGTTTGCCAGAGGTTGTCTTGGGGGACTGGGGGGATGATGTAGGGTGGCGACCAGGGGGAGTTGGCCCAGGCGCGGCTGTCGGTGTAGGTCTTGAATTGCGCCGGGTCGAAGCTGACGTTCGCGGCCTCGCCGCGGTAGACGGTCCAGGAAAAGCGCAGGCCCGGCCCGGACATGACCACTATCGATGCGGGCGGGCGGTAGATCTGCTCGGCGGTGGCTGGAATCGGGCGGTTGGCGCGGGCGGGCAGGTTGTCGGGGTCGCGGGCGTAGACCGTAAGCGAAATCGGCTCGCCCACCACGGCGCGGCGGAAATTGTCGCCCCGGACTTCGAGTTCGGGCGGGATGTTGCCGCGCAGGGCGCCGTCGAGGCTGCCGAAGGCGCCGCCGACTTCGGTGGAGATCACCTGCGGGTCGATGCGGTAATCGGGTTTGAGCGAGCCATAAGCGCGGTTGGTTTGGCCCTGGCTGCGCAAGGTCCAGACGATTTCACCGGTGCCGAAGTCGCCGGGCACATCGATGGTGAACAGGAAGGGATTGCGCCGCGGATAGAAATGCGTCGGCTGGCCCATGTCGGCGGTGGCCATGTCGAAGCCGTCGCGGGTTAGATCGTCGAGTTCGCCGGCGCCGACATGGCTGAAGTAATTGTCCGGGCCGACCGGGATGTCGAATTGCTGCTCCCAGTTTGAATTCATGTAGCCGAAGAACAGCGTGTAGCCGCCCCGCTCCTCGTTGGGCCACCAGCCCTCGTAGGCGGGCGAGACAATCTCGCCGCGCTTGACCATGAAACGCTGCTGGGCCGGCGCGGTTTGGATAACGGCGACCATCAACACCAGCAGCAAAGCGTTTCTCATGCGGGGTTTCCTGATTTGGGCCAGCCGGAAAGCGGTTCCGCGGCCGCGAACATCAGCAGCCGGGGCGGGTATCAATCGCTGCCGGCCAAATCTGCGGCCGCCACCGGCTCGGGCGCCCAGCACAGCGGGCAGCCCACGTCGTACTCGTTGCGGTCTTTCAGGTTCGCCCGGCGGATCGCCATTTCGGCCTGGAACTGCGCTTCGGTCAGCGAGACCGAATAGCCCAGGTCGATGAACATGTTGGAGACCGAGCGGCGGCCGCCGCCGGCCCAGTTGCGCCCGTCGGCCAGGTTCGGATTCGCCGCCGTGGTGTCGAGGAAGCCAATGGTGTGCAGGATCGTTCCCTTGGGCAGCAGCGGCGCCTTGTCGTCCTCGTAGATGTATTGTTTCACCCAGTTGTGGTCGTAGCCGACGCAATTCAGCGTGAATTGATTGTGGCCCCAGATCGCCTCGAGGCACATGCGCACGCCGGGGGCGTGCAGGTGTGGCTCGAAGGCGATGATCTTGGTGTGTTCCCGCAGGACGACGTAATTGTGCACTTCCTGGTTCGCCCGGTTGGGCAGGATGTCGATATCGACGCCGTTGCCGGTGCGCGGGCCGCGCCGGCTGTACTCGGGCGCATAGCCCACCGGGAAGAAGCTGATGCCAAACTCCAGATGGCCGGTGGTTTCGCGGCCATTGGAATGCAGATGCGCGGCATAGAGATGCAGGGCCGAATTGGCGGGCAGCAGCCGCCCGGCTTTCTCGGGAAACGTGTCGGCGTTGCGCCCCACTTCGTGGATCGGCCAACTGGTGATATCGCCCGAGATCGCCGTGCCGCCCTCGTTGAGCACGCCGCTGCGGTAGGTCATGTGATGGAAGATGTAGCGCCCGCCAACCGTGCTCGTGCCGGTGTCCGCGGGAATATCGTTGATCTCGCGCACTTCGATCGACTTGACATAGCGGTCCTCGCCCAGGCCGGTGGGAACCAGGCCGATATCGCCCCACCAGTCGGGGCCGATGGCCGGCCGCGTGACATCCGCCGAGCGCAGGATCAGGTCGGGCTCGCCCAGGGTCCACTCGTTGCCTGCGGAGAAAACCAGCGGCTCCGGCTCAAGGTCGGGATTGCCGCGCGGCGCGCCATGCCTTACCCAGTCCTGAATCAGCGCCAGATCGAGATCGGACAGCGAGTAGTCGTTCTTGAAGCCATTGATGCCGATATTCTTCTCCACGAACCAGGGCGGCATGGCGCCCATGCGGTCGCGGATCGCGGTGCGGTACTCGATGACGGGCGCCCAGGGCCGAACTTCCTCGTAGGACAGGAAAGACATCGGCCCGCCGCCACCGGGGCGGTGGCATTGCTGGCAGCTTCGCTGGAGGATCGGCGCGATATGCTCGGCGTAGGTTGCGCTGCCGGCATCCAGCCCGAAATCCACGATGTCGTAATGGTGCATCCTCGGGCCAGCCTCGCCGGCGCCAGGGGATTGCGCCCGCACGACGCCAGCAACGAGCACCAAGCCCGCACCGAACATGGTGAGCAAAATCAGTCCGCGCATCGCCGTCATCGCCCGCTCCCAAGAAGGCCAGCAGGCACCGTGCCCGCCGGATGGAATTCAGCCGAGAATAAGCACTGCCGCCGCCAAAGTCTACCAGTTGACAATTCGCGGGGCTTGGTTGATTCTCGGCCTAATCTTTTGGCCGCATGCGGAGAGCATCATGGCAAAACCATCGAGGAGAGCGGCCCGGCGCGGGCGGACGCGGGGTGTGCTGGTTTCGGCCGCCACCGCGCTGGTGCTGGCGATCGTTGTTGTTGGCGTGCAGAGCGACCGGTCGATTGCCCAGTCGAGCAATTTCCAGGGCGGCGCGCCGGAAGTCAGCCAGGCGCCGGACATGAATTCGATCCGCATCCTCTTCCCCGCCGGGGTGCGCTCGTCCTGGCACACCCACACCTGGGGCCAGTTGCTGATGATCGAGGAAGGCCGCGCGCTGACCCAGGTTCGCGGCGGGCCGGTGATCGAGATGCATCCCGGCGAGCCTTGGTGGACGCCGGCGGATGTCGAGCACTGGCACGGCGCCCATCCCGAGGAGGCCGCGCTGCAATTGACGATCTACGAAGGCAGCGTGGTGTGGATGGACCCGACCACCGACCAAGAGTACCTCGCCACCCCCATCCGGCCCTGAGCCCTGCCCTGAACCCGAAACGGGCCGGACGAAGAAATGGGGCGCTTCAATGCGCGCAAAACCATATCGGCCAACATTGGCGGCGGGCGTGCCCGCGATTTATTTGGAACCCAGGATATGACCACCCGATTCCGCATCACCCCGCTGCTTCCCGCAATCTTGGCGCTTGCCGCCTGCGGCGAGCCGCAACCGCAGCTGAGCTTTGAAGAGTCGCTGCAGCAGCGGTTGATCGAGGCCGCGCCCGGCGATGTCATCGACATTCCCGCCGGCGTCCATGAACTGAGCCGCAGCCTGTCGCTCACGGTTCCCGGAGTGACGATCCGCGGCGAAGGCATGGACCGGTCGATCCTGTCCTTCCGCAACCAGATCCAGGGCGCCGAAGGCTTGCTCGTGAGCGCCGACGATTTCGTGATCGAGGATCTCGCCATCGAGGACACCGCCGGCGACGCGCTCAAGATCAACGAAAGCAACAACGTCACCGTGCGCCGGGTGCGAACCGAATGGACCGGCGGGCCGCTCACCAGCAATGGCGCCTATGGCATCTATCCGGTGCAGTCGAGCAATATCCTCATCGACGGCGCGGTGGCCATCGGCGCTTCCGACGCCGGCATCTATGTCGGCCAGTCGAGCCGGATCATCGTCCGCAACTCCCGCGCCGAGTTCAATGTCGCCGGCATCGAAATCGAAAACTCGACCTTCGCCGATGTCCATGACAACCTCGCCACCAACAACACCGGCGGCATCCTCGTTTTCGACCTACCCAACCTGCCGGTGCAGGGCGGCCGCAACACCCGGGTCTTCAACAACCGCATCATCGACAACAACACCGCCAATTTCGCCCCGGAAGGCAATATCGTCGCCACGGTGCCGGCGGGCAGCGGGCTGATGGTGCTCGCCAACGACAACATCGAAGTCTTCGGCAACGAGTTCACCAACAACAACAGCGCCAATGTGATCATCGTCAGCTACCAGATCACCGGCCTGCCCATCGACGACGAGGCCTACGACCCCTTCCCCGAGTCGATCCACATCCACGGCAACCGCTTCAGCGGCGGCGGCGCGGCGCCGGACTCCGAGCCGCTGGCGATGCTGCGTGAGGCCACCGGCCAGGCGGTTCCCGATATCGTCTGGGATGGCGCCATCGTGCCGGGCAAGAGCGCCCCCGAGGTGCTTTGCCTGCGCGAGAATGGCGATGCGGATTTCGTCAATCTCGACGCGCCGGGCGGATTCGCCGCGCCGTCATTCGACACCGCTCCGCACGACTGCGCCGGCGCGAACCTGCCCGAGGTGTCGATCAGCAGCGCGCCATGACACCATCCCCGCTGACGGCGCTCCTTGCCGCCGCGCTCGCCGCCGCACTGCTCGCGGGCTGTGCGGAACCGCGTTTCTTCACCGAGGAAAATCCGCCGCGGCTGTCCGACTGGAAGCTGTTCCGGCAGGATGGGCCCCGCCTGCTGCCAAGCGAACAATCACTGGTTTTTGCCCCAGTGAATCCGCTGTTCAGCGACTATGCCGGCAAGCTGAGAACGATGTGGCTACCCGCCGGAGGCCAGGCGCGGATCGAAAACGGCGAACTCGCCTTTCCCGTCGGTTCGGTGCTGAGCAAGACTTTCTATTACCCCCGGGGCGAAGACGGCAAACTGCTCGATGCTGGCGCCGAAACCGCAGGCGACGCCACCGAACTCGACCGGCGGCAGCATCGAGTTATCGAAACCCGCCTGCTCGCGCGCCGCGACGACGGCTGGCACGCCATGACCTATGTGTGGAATGACGAGCAGAGCGAGGCCTTCCTGCGCGTGGCCGGGGCGAGCGTCCCAGTCAGCCTGCAACGCCGGGACAGCCTTGAGCGGGGAAACAGCCTTGAGCGAAAAAACAGCCCTGAGCAAAAAAACAGCAACTTGGAGGAGTTCGTCTACTTCGTCCCCAACCAAAACCAGTGCGCCGGCTGCCATGTGACCGAACATCCCGACGGCCCGCTGCGGCCGCTCGGCGCCGTCCCCGAACAACTCGCCGCGGCCCGGGATACTGATCCGGCTATAGTGACGACCATGGGACACCCACCCGATTCCAGCCAACTGCAAGCCATGCAGGCCCGGGGCTGGCTCGCCGCCGCGCCGGCGCCGCCGCCAGCGGTGGCGGCCTCGTGGAAAGACCGGTCGGCGAGCCTCGAAGCCCGCGCCGGGGCCTATCTCAACATCCACTGCGGCCACTGCCACAATCGCGAAGGCGCCGCCGACACCTCCGCCCTCGTGCTCGATGGCGGCCATCGCAGCCCCGTCGAGCTTGGCGTGTGCAAATCCCCGGTGGCGGCCGGCGGCGGCGCCGGCGAACTGCTGTTCAACATTCATCCCGGCAAGCCGGAACAGTCGATCCTACTCTACCGCATGGCATCCGCCGAACCCGATGAAATGATGCCCGAACTCGGCCGCTCCCTGCCCCACGGCGAAGGCATCGCCCTGCTCCGCGACTGGATCGCCGCCATGCCCGGCGGCTGCCCAGAACCAGCGCGGGCACTGGGCAACGGCTGAGGTCTGCTCATGCGCCCCGCGCCGCGCCCCTTGCCAATGGGACTCGCCATTGCCCGCGGGACGCGCCTGGCCACAGACCAAGGGATGAACACTGATGCGGCACGAGACACATGACACAACACCAGCGGCGGGGCGCGGACCATGGCGCCGGATATTCCCGCTGCTGGCCTGTCTGCTGCCAATCTGCCTGGGGGCGGGCTGCTCCGATGCGCAATTCGAGCGCCGCACCTATGTGCTGACCACTGGCACCACCGGCGGCACTTACTATCCCGTTGGCGTGGCGCTTTCCACCCTGGTCTCCGCCCAGCCCGGCGAAGACTATTCGCTGACCGCCATCAGTTCCGCCGGCTCGCTGGAAAACCTCAAGCTGCTGCGGGACAACCAAGCCCAGTTCGGCCTCATCCTCGGCCTCTTCGCCGCCTGGGCCTGGGAGGGAACCGGGCCGGTGAACGCGCCGCAGCCGCATCTGCGCGCGGTGGCCGCGACCTGGCCCAACGTCGAGCACTTCGTGCTCCATGCCGATCTGGTCAGCACCGGCACGCTGGATGATCTCGCCAACCTCGACGGCGAGCGCTTCGTGCTCGGCCAGCGCAATTCCGGCGCCGAGCAAAGCGGAAGCTACATCCTCGACGCCATCGGCGTTGATTTCCGCAGCCGCTTCAGCCTCGCCTACATGGGCTATGGCTCGGTTGCCGGGGCCATGCAGGACGGCAACATCGTCGGCATGAACGTCCCCGCCGGAGCGCCGGTGGCGGGAATCACCCAGTCCTTCGCCCAGATGCGCGACCGCATCGCCATCCTCGGCTTCACCCAGGCGCATCTCGACGCCATCAACCGGGAACTGCCGCTGTGGAACTTCTACCAGCTTCCCGCCGGCACCTACCCACACCAGAATGTGGATGTCACCACCGCCTCCAGCCCCAATGTGCTGGTGGCCCGGGCCGATGTGCCGGAAGCGATCGTCTATGAACTGACCCGGCTCATGTGGGAAAGCCTGCCCACCCTGCGCGAAATCCACGGCGCCACCCGGGAAATGACGCTCGGGCGGGCCCTCGCCGGCGTCCTGATTCCCCTGCATCCGGGAGCGCTGCGCTATTACGAGGAAGCCGGGGTGGAAATCCCGCCCGCGCTGAAACCGCCGGGAAACTAGCCAGTCCAGCAAACCGCGCTCACTCGATCACAAAGTCGAAATACGTGTCGGGATAGGGCTCGTCGATCAGCTTGAAGTGCCACCATTCGGTGTCGAGCGGCTCGAAGCCGTGCTTCATCATGGTGATTTGCAGCAATTCGCGCCGGGCCCGTTGCTGCGGCGTGACCTCCGCGCTCGCCGGCGCCGAGCGCGGGTCGAAAAAATCCCAGCTTGTGCCCATGTCGAGTTCCTCGCCGGTGTCGAGGGCGACCAGGGTCAGATCGACCGCGGAACCCCGGGAATGCCCCGACTGCGCGGCGATATAGCCTTGGGCGAACAAGGCCGACTTCTCGATGCGCGGATAGTAGGCCGACTTCATCCGCTGGTCTTCCGCGTCCTGGGCCCAGCGCACGAAGTGGTCGACGGCGCGCTGGGGGCGGTAGCCATCGAACAGCTTGAGGCCAAGCCCCGCCTCGCGCAACTCGATCCGCGCCGCGAGCAGGGCGTCCGCGGCCTCCTGGGTCAGCAGCACCTTGCCGGCTTCGTAACCATCGATGGGAACGCCGACAAAATTGTCGCCGGTGGCGTAGCGCGCCTCGATTTGCACACCGACGAGAAACTCGCCCATGTCGACGAATCCCGTCGGAATCTGCGCCGCCGCCGGCGCCGGAATGCCCAAGCAAAACAAAACAAACAAAAACAGCGTTCGCAACATTGTCGATCGCATCCCGTGGCGAAGCGGCCACTTTGCGTTTACCATGCGCCATTGGAAACTGGCAAGGCGCGGCCATCAAGGTATATATCGCCAGATCGGAGCGGGATTTGAAGCGCGGCGCAAACAGGAGCAAACCAGATGATTTTCACCAGCAAACTTCCCGATATCGCAATCCCCCAGGGCAATCTCGTCGATGTCGTGCTGCGGCATTGCGGCGAACTTGGCGATAAGCCCGCATTGATGGATGGCCCCAGCGGCCGCGCCATCAGCTACGCCCAGTTGCCCGCCATGGTGCGCCGCTTCGCCACCGGGCTCGCCAACCGGGGCTTCGGCAAGGGCGATGTGCTGGCGATCTTCATGCCCAATTTGCCCGAGTACGGCGTCGCCTTTCTCGGCACGGCGTATCTCGGCGGCGTCAACACCACGGTCAACTCACTGTATTCCACCGACGACCTGATCCACCAGTTCAAGGATTCCGGGGCGCGCTTCCTGCTGACGATCCCCGACTTTCTCGACCGGGCGCGCCCAGCGGCGGAAGCCACCGGCATCGAGGAAATCTTCGTCCTCGGCCAAGCCGAAAACTGCACCCCCTATGCCGATTTGCTCAACAACGCGGGCGACGCCCCGCAAGCCGAAATCGACCCGGCCGCGGACATGGTCGCCATGCCCTACTCCTCCGGCACCACGGGCCTGGCCAAGGGCGTCATGCTCAGCCACCGCAACCTGATCGCCAATTTCGCCCTGGCCACCCAGGTCAACCCCCAGCACGAAGGCGACAAGATGTTCGCCGTGCTGCCCTTCTTCCACATCTACGGCATGACGCTGCTGCTCCTGCTCGCGCTGTACGAGGGCGTGACCCTGCTCACCGCGCCGCGCTTCGACCTTGAACAATTCCTGCAGATCGTCCAAGACCACAAGGTCACCCTGCTCAGCCTCGTGCCGCCGATTGTGCTCGCGCTCGCGCGGCACCCCATCGTCGACCAGTACGACCTGAGCGCGGTGCGGCTGATCACCTGCGGCGCGGCGCCGCTCGGCGTGGACCTTGAAGCCGAATGCGCCAAACG
This sequence comes from Gammaproteobacteria bacterium, assembly GCA_026709135.1. GTDB lineage: Bacteria > Pseudomonadota > Gammaproteobacteria > Pseudomonadales > Pseudohongiellaceae > UBA9145. The sequence goes on from JAPOTO010000044.1 coordinate 10,331, forward strand.
GATCGGCTGCGGCATCATCCAGGGCTACGGCCTGACCGAAGTCGCCGGCGCCTCCCACGTCCGCGCGCTCGGCAGCGAGCTCGACGTGCCCGGCTCGGTGGGCCCGGTGCTGCAAAACACCGAGAGCAAAGTCATCGACGTGGAAACCGGCGCGGCCCTCGGCCCCAATGAAACCGGCGAAGTGCTGATCCGCGGCCCCCACGTCATGCTCGGCTATCTCAACAATCCCGAAGCCACCGCCGCCACCATCGACGAAGACGGCTGGTTCCATTCCGGCGACATCGGCTACGCCGACGACAACGGCTGCTTCCACATCGTCGACCGCGTCAAGGAACTGATCAAATACAAAGCCTACCAAGTCGCCCCAGCCGAACTCGAAGCCCTGCTGCTGACCCACGACGCCGTCGCCGACGCCGCCGTCATCCCCTCCCCGGACGAGGAAGCCGGCGAGGTCCCCAAAGCCTTCGTCGTCCGCAGCGGCGAACTCGCCGAGCAAGACCTCATCGCCTGGGTGGCCGAGCGAGTCGCCCCCCACAAAAAAGTCCGCCGCCTCGAGTTCGTCGCCGAAATCCCCAAATCCGCCTCCGGCAAAATCCTCCGCCGGCTACTGGTCGAGCAGGAGCGGGCGCGGGTTTCCGCTTAATGAGTGATGGATGTGCACGGCAAGTTCAGTCGAGCTTATGCCCCGACTGGCCAATTTTGTACTTCGATTTCGGCCATGGGGAAATCGTCTACGTTAGCTGTGGCAAGTTCCGCGCCGATGCCTGCGGCTGCTGCCGCAATCAGGCAGTCGGCCTGATGCAGTGTGACCCCACGCAACGCGAATGATCGTCTCCAGGCCCCGGCGCGCCTTCCTTCCGCCGCGCCCAGCGGCGCCAGTCGCAGACCATTGAACAATCTGCGCGCATGCAAATCCTCACCGGGGAGCAGTCCTCGCCAAATTTCCTCGACCGAAATCGCGCAGACCCAGAGTTCCGCGCCCGTGCGCCGGATTCTTCCGATGCGCCCCGCGGCGGGGTGCCCCCGAAGCGCGTCGATCAGTACGGTCGTATCGAGCAACAGTCGGGTCATGTCATCCCGAACGCCGGTGATCGCCTTGGCGTTGCTGACGCACCCACTGCGCCGGGTCGTCGTCCCACTCGTGGCCAGCGTCTGCCAAGCTGCCAAGCGAAGCCTCGATTTCGTCCCAGCGGCGCTCGTTGTCGAGGCCAAGCCGGATCAATTCCGCGATAAACGCGCTTCGTCTCCGCGCCCCAGCGCGCCGGTCGACCTCGGCAACGAGTTGATCGTCCAATGCTATGTGTATGCGCATGTGCCCAGAGTAGCACACAACTGAATTCGCCCGCGATGCAGAACCTGCTATCCTGTTTCCATGATGGACTCAGAAATTTCCGCGGCACCGCTGCCGCCGGCAGGCGAGGCCGAGGCCGCAGACCGGGGCGATGCCCCGGCGCGGGACTCTATTCCGGCGGGCTTGATCGCCAGGCTGGGGAAGACGAGCCATAAGCAGAGCCAGGAGTTGACCAGGCTGCGGCGGAGTTTCGAGCGGCTTGGCAAGCTGGAGGCGGACAACGAACACTGGCGGGCCCTGCGGGATTTGCTCGACAAGAACCGGCAATACCAGCAGGAACTCGGCCAACGTGTCGAGGAGCAGTTGGTGGCGCTCAAAGCGGCGCTCGCCGATGGCCGCTCGAAAGACGCCCTGTCGTTGTGGGACCGCATCCAGGGCAATCTGCGCCAGTGCACCGGCAAGCTGCACAACACTCTGCAAAAGGAAGCCAACAGCAGCAAGGGCGAGTTGCTCGAATTGCGCAAATGGCGCAATTTCGCCGCCACCGAAAAAAAGAAGGAACTCATCGGGGAGATCGGCAATCTGGCCGGGGCCGACTTGCCGCCGGCGGAGTTGAGCCGGCAAATCCAGCAGCTCCACGACCGCTGGAAAGCGCTCGGGCGCTCCGAGCAGAATGAAAAACTCTGGCGGCAATTCAAGAAAATCTCCGACGAGGTGTACGCGCCCTGCAAGGAATACTTCCGCGAGCGCAAGCAGCGCATGGCGCTAAACCTCAAGGCCCGGGCCGAACTGTGCGAGCAGCTTGAACAAAAACTCGCCGAACTCGAAGCGGAAAAAACCCCCATCCACATCATCAAGCTCAATCAGGCGATCACCGAATGCAACGCCGCCTGGAAAAAACACGCCCCGGTGGAGCAGTCGAAGATCAAGCCACTGCAAAAGCGCTACTACGCGGCGCTCAAGCAGCTCACGGCTTTGCGCAAGGACGCGGTGGCGCAAAACGCCGCGGGCAAACAGTCCCTGCTCGACCGAGCCGGGCAACTGGCCGCGGCCGAAGACAGCTCTGGCGCCGCCGCTGAAATCCGCAAATTGCAGGCCGAGTGGAAAAAAATCGGCCCGACCGACTTCCGCGAGGAAAAACGCCTGCGCGAAGCCTTCCAAGCGGCCTGCGAAGCGGTTGGCGAGGCCGAGCGCGCGGCGCGGGAGAAAGCCCGCGAGCGCAATAAGTCACCGGCGGAAAAGCGCCACGACGGGCAACTCGCAGCCCTCGCCCCCCAAACCGGTTTTCTGGAAAAATCCGAAGCCAGCCTGTTCCAGGCCGATGACGAGGCCGGCTTTGGCGAGCGGCACCGGGCCATCGACACCGGCGAATGGGAACAATTGACCGCCAACGCCACCGATGACGACGATCCCGGCGACAGCGAACTCGATGACCGCCTCCAGGCGCTGCTCGCGGTCGGCTCGCTCGCCGAACTGGTCGCCCAGGCCGAGGACTGCGAGCAGCAGCAGCGCCGGGCGCTGGTGGGGCTGGAAATCGAGGCTGGCGTCAATTCGCCCCGGGAAGATCAATCGGCGCGCATGGAACTGCAACTGCAGCAACTCGCCAGCGGCTTTGGCAAGCGCGCCCCGGACAGCAAGCAACTCGCGGCGAAGCTGCGCGAGGCTGAACTCGCCCTCCTCCGCGCCGGGCCGTTGTCGCCCAAGATGCGCAAGAACCTGCGGGAGCGGCTGGCGAAACTGCGGCAGCGGCTCAGTTCGCGCCCGCCGCGCTCGCGTGGCGACTGATCACCGGATTGGCGTAGCCGTAGAGCCAGAGCTTGCGCAGTTCCACATCGATGTCCGCGAGCCGGCGGTCGAAGCGTTCGCGGGAGCGGTGGTCGACTTCCCGCCCGGCCAAAACCCCGGTCGCGCCGGGCGGTAACGCCTCGCCCCCGTCGCGCAGAATCTCCAGCGCCCGGTAATTGGTTTCAAACAAGCGGTAATTGCGGATGACCTGCCGGTCCATCTCCCGGGCGAGGGCCTCGACCTCGTCGGATTCGCACTGCAGCTCCTCGCCAAAGGCGACGTGGACCCGGCCCTTGAAGCCTGTCATGCCAGCGGCGATGCTGCGCAAATCGCTGGCTTCGGTGCGGGTGTAGGCGCCGCTGGTTTCGACTGCGCGGCGCTCCCGGGCCTTGATTTCGTCGCAGGGGTCGAACTCGTAGGAGATCGCCACCGGCACGATATGCAGCTTGGCGAGGCGCGCCCGCGGCGGCTCGTTTCTGGCGGCCATCGCCAGCATCTTGAGCAGCGCCGGGTCGGTGCGGTCGATGCCATCCTTGGCGCGGCCCTCGCGCTGGGCGATCCAGACATTTTCGCCGCCGCCGACGCAATGGTGGATGTATTCCGAAAGCCGCTTCGACGCCAGCAGCCGCTCGCGACCGCGCAGCGAGCGGTGCACGACGAAGCTCTTGTTGGCCCGCATGAGATCGGCGACCCAGGGCCGCTTCAGCAAATTGTCGCCCACGCCGATCTTGAGCGTGCTGAAGCCGCCGCGATAGAGCAGCAGGTTGGTGAAGGCCGGGTCCATGACGATGTCCCGGTGGTTGCTGACAAACAGGTAGCCCCGGCCCGGCGTAAGCTTCTCCAGCCCCGCCACGCCGAGTCCCCAGGTTGATTCGCGAACGGTCTGGTCCATGTAGCGCGCGACGATTTGCTGCATGCTGTCCACATCGCGCACCGGGGCGGCGAGATCGCGCAGCCGGCGGGCGGTGGCCAGCCGCAGCGCCCAGGGGAGCCAGCGCGCCAGCCGGGGGCTGTGGAAGGCGGCCAGGGTGTCGAGGAATTCGCGATCGGCAATCAGGCGGTCGAGCACCGGCCGGATTTCGTGATCGCCATGGGGCCTGATGGCTGAGAACTCGTCCCGCTGTTCCCCGCGATCGGGTGTGGTTTTTTCCATGCGCCGGCAATCGGCAGCGGGAACATCAATCCCGGTAGCCGGAATAGTATGGCCCATGCGCCGGGCTGCGCAAGCGGGCAATCGGGAGAGTTGCCTCGCCTGGGCAATGTCCTTAGTATTCCGGGGCTGCGGCGATTCGGACCAATTCAGGGCCAAACAGGAGGTCAGCGGGTGATGCGGTATGCGGTGAGCGCGGATTCGGTGGCGGCGGTCGAGACCGACTGCCTGGTGGTTCCAGTGTGGAAAGGCGGCAAGCTCGGCGCGCAGGCCGCCGCGCTCGACCGGCTCGCCGGCGGCGCCCTCGGCGCGGTGGCGGAGAGCGGCGATTATGGCTGGGAACCCGGCGACACCCACCTGCTGCACCAGCCCGGCGGCTGCGCCGCGGGCCGCGTCGTGCTCGCCGGCGCGGGCGACCCGGAAAGCTTCGACGCCGCGGCGGCGGCGAAGTATTTCGCCGCCGGCCTTGGCAAAGTGCTCGCCGGCAATAGCGGGCGCGCGCACTTCGACCTGGCCGACCTCAAGCCCGCCGGAGACCAGCTCGCGGCGAGGCTCGCCCAAGAGTCGGAAATCGCCGCCTACCGCTACCGCGCCACCAAGCCAAGCGCCAAACCCGCGCCCAAGCTCAAGCAGGTGTCGGTATCCCCGGCCGGCGAGCAAACCGCCGAGGCCCTGCGCCGGGGCGCGGCCATCGGCCGGGGCATGAACCGCGCCCGGGAGCTGGGCAATTTGCCGGGCAACATCTGCACCCCGGAATATCTCGCCGAACACGCCCGGGAACTCGCCGGCGGATGCGACAAACTCTCCATCGACGTGCTCGACGAGGCGCGGATGCGCGAGCTTGGCATGGGCTGCCTGCTTTCCGTGGCGGCGGGTTCGACCGAGGAGGCGCGGCTGATCGTGCTCGACTACCGCGGCGCCGGCGACCGCCAGGCCCAGCCCGTCGCCCTCGTCGGCAAGGGCATCACCTTCGACACCGGCGGCATCAGCCTCAAGCCCGGCCTGGCCATGGACGAGATGAAATTCGACATGTGCGGCGCCGCCGCCGTGCTCGGCGTCATGGGCGCGGTTGCCGAACTCGGCCTGCCGATCAATCTTGTCGGCATGGTGGCGGCGGCGGAGAACATGCCCGGCGGCAAGGCCACCAAACCCGGCGACATCGTCACGAGCATGGCCGGCAAGACCGTCGAAATCCTCAACACCGACGCCGAGGGCCGCCTCGTGCTCTGCGACGCGCTGACCTACGCCGAGCGTTTCAAGCCGGCCTGCGTCATCGACCTCGCCACCCTCACCGGCGCCGCGGTTGCCGCTTTTGGCCACCAAGCCAATGTGCTGCTCGGCAACGACCAGGAACTGATCGACCGGCTGCTGCAATGCGGCCAAGACAGCCTCGACCGCGCCTGGCAACTGCCGCTGTGGGACGAATACCAGAAGCAGCTCAACAGCCGCTTCGCCGACATGGCGAACATCGGCGGCAAACTCGCCGGCACGATCACCGCCGCGTGCTTCCTGTCGCGCTTCACCGAAAATTACCCTTGGGCCCATCTCGATATCGCCGGCAGCGCCTGGCATTCGGAAGCCGCCAAAAAAGGCGCCACCGGCCGTCCCGTTCCCCTGCTGATGGAATTCCTGCTCGAGCGCGCAGACCGCAACTGAAATGGATAAAACCTTCAAGCCGCGGGAAATCGAGGACCGCTGGAACCGCGCCTGGGAAGAACGCGGCTATTACGCCCCCGCCAAAGACGCCCCCCCCGCCGGGGCCGAGAGCTACAGCATCGCCATTCCGCCGCCGAATGTGACCGGGCGGTTGCACATGGGCCATGGCTTCCAGCTCGCCATCATGGACGCGCTCATCCGCCACCAGCGCATGCGCGGCCGCGACACGCTGTGGCAGGTGGGCACCGACCACGCCGGCATCGCCACGCAGATGGTGGTCGAGCGGCAGTTGAATGCTGAAGGGGCGGGCCGGGAAGCCATCGGGCGCGAGGCTTTCGTCGAGCGCGTCTGGCAATGGAAGGAGGAATACGGCGGCATCATCACCGGGCAGTTGCGGCGGCTGGGGTCCTCGCTCGACTGGTCACGGGAACGCTTCACCATGGACGCCGAGCTGTCGGCGCTGGTCGAGCGGGTGTTCATCGAGCTGTACCGGCAGGGACTGATCTACCGCGGCCTGCGGCTGGTGAACTGGGACCCAAAGCTGCTGACGGCGATCTCCGACCTCGAGGTCATCTCCGAGGAGGAGGACGGCTCGCTGTGGCATCTGCGCTATCCGGTTGTCGATGGCGGCGGCGCCGGCCATGCCGACCATGTCACTGTGGCCACCACGCGCCCGGAAACGCTGCTCGGCGACACCGCCGTGGCGGTGCACCCGGAAGATTCCCGTTACCGCCACCTGATCGGCAAGATGGTTGAACTGCCGCTGTGCGACCGGCGCATCCCGATCATCGCCGACGACTATGTGGACCCGGAATTCGGCAGCGGCTGCGTCAAGATCACCCCGGCCCACGACTTCAACGACTACGAGATGGGCCTGCGCCACGGCTTGCCGATGATCAACATCCTCAACCGCGACGCGAGCATCGGCGACGCGGCCCCGGCGGCCTACCGGGGCCTCGACCGCTTCGCGGCGCGCGAGCGCGTCGTCGCCGACTTGGAGCGGGCGGGGCTGCTGGCCGGCATCGATCCCCATAAACTCAAAGTGCCCCGGGGCGACCGCAGCGGCGTGGTGGTCGAGCCTTTCCTGACCCGGCAATGGTATGTGGCCATCGACGACCTCGCCAAACCCGCGATCAAGGCGGTGGAGGACGGCGAAATCGAATTCGTGCCGCGCAACTGGGAAAACACCTATTTCGCCTGGATGCGCGACATCCAGGACTGGTGCATCAGCCGCCAGCTCTGGTGGGGACACCGGATTCCGGCCTGGTACGACGAGCAAGACAACGTCTATGTCGGCGCCGGCGAAGCCGAGGTCCGCCGCGAACACGGCCTGCCCGACGATCTCAAGCTGCGCCAGGACGGGGACGTGCTCGACACCTGGTTCTCCTCGGCGCTGTGGACTTTCTCCACCCTGGGCTGGAAACCGGAGCGGGACGGGCCGCAAAGCGAATACTTCAAGCGCTTCCATCCAACGAGCGTGCTGGTGACGGGTTTCGACATCATCTTCTTCTGGGTCGCCCGGATGATCATGATGACGCTCAGGTTCACCGGCGAGATTCCTTTCCGCCAGGTTTACATCACCGGCCTCGTGCGCGACGAGCACGGCCAGAAAATGTCCAAATCCAAGGGCAACATCCTCGACCCCATCGACCTCATTGACGGCATCTCGCTGCCCGAGCTCATCGCCAAGCGCACCGACGGCCTGATGCAGCCCCATCTGCGCGGGGAGATCGAGCGCGCCACCCGGCAATCCTTCCCCGATGGCATCCCCGGCTACGGCGCCGACGCCCTGCGCTTCACCTTCTATTCGCTGGCGTCCACCGGCCGCGACATCAAGTTCGACATCGGCCGCATGGCGGGTTTCCGCAATTTCTGCAACAAGATCTGGAACGCCGCGCGCTACACGCTGATGAACTGCGAGGGCAAGCCGGTGGCGGCGGAAATCGACCCCGCCACCCGCAGCCTAAGCGTGGCCGACCGCTGGATCGATGGGCGCCTGCAAGCCACCATCGCCGAAGTCCACGAAGCCCTCGCCGAATACCGCTTCGACAAAGCCTCGCGCAGCCTCTACGAGTTCTTTTGGAACGAGTTCTGCGACTGGTATGTGGAACTATCCAAACCCCTGCTGTGGAACGAGGAACAGGATCCGGCCGCGGCGGCGGCGGCGCGGCGGGTGCTGCTCGAAACCCTGGAATGCTCGCTGCGCCTGCTGCATCCCTTCATGCCCTTCATCAGCGAGGAGGTCTGGCAGCGGGTCGCGCCGCTGCTCGCCATCGACGGCGACAGCATCATGCTGCAGGCGTATCCCGCGGCGCGCGACGGGAGCGAATCGGACCGCGCTGACGAGCGCTCCCGCGAGCAGGAGGCGGCGGCGGATATCGACTGGCTCAAGCAGATCGTCACCGCGGTGCGCGCCATCCGTGGCGAGATGGATGTTCCGCCGGCGCGGCGGGTTCCCCTGCTGCTGCGCTGCCGGCGGCCCGGCGGCGAGGCCGCGGGCAGAGCCCGGCTCGAAAAGCACCGCCCCTATCTCACCCAGTTGGCGAAACTCGAATCGATCGAATGGCTCGAAGGCGAAGCCCCGCCGGCGGCGGCTTCGATCGGTGCGGAAACCGAAGTGCTCGTGCCGCTCGCCGGCCTGATCGATGTGGAGGCTGAACTCGCCCGGCTCGACCGGGAAATCGCCAAGCTCGAAAAAGGCCTGCATCCAGTCCGGGCCAAGCTCGGCAACCCGCGCTTCACCGCCAATGCCCCGGAGAAGGTGGTGGCGGAAGTGCGCGAGCGCGAGGCCGAACTGTCGGCGCGAATCGCCGGATTGCGGGAGAAGCGCGCGGCACTCGCGGAAGTTTGAGCGGGCGCGTTCACCCACTCCCTGGCCACTCCCTGACAGGCCGCCGCGCCCTGCGCGGTTCGCGCGCTACTCCTCCGGCAGGGTTTCGAGCCCGGGGATGATGGGTGGGGTGGCGGTGAAGGCGGGGCCGGCCACCGGGAGGGCGACGGCGCCGACCGGGTGGTCGCAGCGCAGGGTCGCGGCACCGCCGGCGAAGTCCGCCGGAAGGTCGAAAAATTCATCCAGGAAGCGGATGGCCGTGGATTGCGCCGCGACTGGGAGGAGCGGGAATCCCACCGGCGCCATGGCGGCGCCGTCCGCCGTCGCCAGCGAAACCGAGCAGGCCGTCCTTTCGCCGCCGTCATTGGCCGCCACCAACGCCAGCCGCGCCGGGGCGGGCGGGGCGCGGAAGCGCATATGACCGGCCGGCTGGGCCGGGTTCAGCGCCATCATGGCCGAGGGCCCGTCCGGCCCATCCAGGACGATGAGGTTTTGCAGGGTCGCCGGGCCCTCACATTCCAGCGTGGCGTGGCCGAAGGCCAAGGTGTCCCCGCCGAGGCTTTCCAGCGCCGCTTGCGCGCCCCGGCCCTCCAGCGCCAGTTCGAAGGCAAAGCCGGTCGCGGCGGCCATGTCTTCCGCTCCATCCGCGCTATCCGCGGTCCCGGCCGGATCCGCACCGGCGAAGTTGGCGGCGGCGAGGCCGCCGGCGGCGGACAGCCGCAGATCGCAGCGAGTGGCAACCGCCGCCTGATTGGTCACTATCAGTCGGGAGCGGAATCCGCCGCCGTCGAGCACCAGGGGCAGCAGCACATCGGCCGCGTCGGTTGCGTTTGCGTACATGGTCTCCGCGCCCGCATTTTCCTTCGTTTCTTCTTCAGGCAGGACAACCGCCGGCAGGACGGTGAACACGTTTCCATCCTGGAGCAGCGCCAGCAGCCCCAGGGGGCGCTCACAGCGCACCGAAACCGGGCCGCTTCCACCGCCGCCCGCCGGCGGGAGAATCTCATCGAGCGGGCGGAGCATCATTTCCCCCGGCGGCAGCGTCACCTCGCTCCGACCGTCCGCCCCATCGAGCACACAGAGGTTGCCTGCCGCGCCGTCGTTGGCGAAAGCCAGGCGCAACGGGGCGGGCACATCCGGCACGGAGAAGGTCGTGCCCCGCCGCGCCCCTTCCTGATTTGCCATGGCGGTCAACGCGCCATCGGTCTCCAGAGTCAGCAACAGCTGCGCCGCCGCCGGCGCGTCGCACTCAAGCCGGGCATGGCCGAGAGCGAGTTCCCCGGCCCCGGCGCTGTTCAGCACGGCTTCGCCGGTGGCGCCGAGGCGGATACCGAAGACCGCCGTGGCAGAATCCGGCGCCGCCTCCCCTGCCGCGGGCGGCAGCGCCGCCGCGGGTTCCGCCGCGAAGCGCACGGCATCGAGCCCGGCCCCGTGCAGGGTCAATTCACAGCGGCCGCGCTCGCCGACCGCATCGCTCACCAGCAGGCGGGAGCGGAAACCACCGCCGTCGGCGAACAGCGGAAACAGATGGGTCCGGTCCGCCGTGGCATCGAGCGGCCCCGGGGCTGCCCGGGTCACGGCGAGGTTGACGGTGCGCGTGGTGACCCCGTCCCCCGCGGTGATCTCGATGACGATGGCATTCTGCCCAACGGCCACGGCAACGGTGGTGCCGGCGCCATCCGCCGGAACCGCAACCAGCGCACCGCCGCGCAGGCCGACGCGCGCGGTGGCGTCGGGATGGGCGGTTTGTGGTGTCAACAGCAGGCTGGGGACGGCGAAGGGCAGCGAGGCCGAATAGGCGTCCGCATCCGGGGAGAAGGCTGGCGACAGCGTTGGCGCGCCGCCCGGGCCAATTGTCCCGGCTGACAGGCCGAGTGCGGCCAGCCCCACGTTTGTGGACGGCTTGGTGGTGAATTCGACTCTATCCAGTTCGTCGGCGCAGGCGGCATCCGAATACAGGCCGTAGGTGTAATCCGCCGCCGCTTCAAGGGTGCTGAGCGTTACGCTCGCGCCGCTTTCCGGCCCGGCGCACTCGCCCGCCTCCGGCATGATCTGCCGATAGTGCCAGTCGCCGGTGACATTGGCCGCGGTCAGCGTCGCACCGAATTCGGTGACGCTGTCTTCGGCCGCGGCGATGCTCGGCGGCGGCGGCTTGGTGGTGAATTCGACAGTGTCGCGCTCGCTTGCGCAGGCGCTGTCCAAGTACAGGCCATAGGTGTAGTCAGTGGCGGCCTCAAGCTCGGTCAGCTCGGCGCTGTCGCCGCTTTGCGGCCCGCTGCATTCGCCGCCCGCCGGCTGCGTTTGGCGGTAGTACCAGGAACTGATGACATCTTCCACGGTCAGCGTCGCTTCCGAGTGGGTGATGGTGGTGTCGTCGACTTCGATGGCCGGGTTCAGCCGCGGTCCGCCACCGCCGCCTCCGCCGCCGCCTCCACCACCACCGCCGCCGCCTCCACCGCCGCCGCCTCCGCCGCCACCACCACCTCCGCCACCGCCGGAGCTATCGTTGTCCACGATGGTGAGGGTGTGGATGCGCTGGGCGCCCAGGGTGTAGCCCGAGCCAGCGGCCAGGGTGAGCACCACGGTCTCGGAGGACTCGGCCGTCGAGTCGTCAATGATGGCCACTGGGATGCTCGCGCTGGTGGCGTTGGCGGCCACCGTCAATGTGCCGGAGCCGGTGATGGAGAAGTCGCTGCCCGCCGCGGCCGTTCCGCCGACCGAATAGTTCAGCGTGGTGGAAGACGCAGGCACCGGGGAAAGATTCACCGTCACATTGCGCGTGCCCGCGCCCTCGCCGGCGCTGGAGGACGCACCCGCGAAGCGGGCGGCCGGGTTGGACGGCGGCGGGTCGGATTGCGACAGCAGCGTGAAGGTCAGGGTCGCGATTGGCTGGTTGGCGTTGGGGAATTGGCTACTGCCCCGCAGGCTGGTGATCACGCCCTGGGGCGAAGTGTTCGGGTTGGACAAGGAGAATCCGGTGCCGTCCTCGGTGCCGGCGTCATAGGGATACAGGTCAACCGTCCGGGATTGCAGCCAAGCGCCGCCGCTGCGCAGGGACAGGCCGGAGATGCCGATGAACCAGTCCGGGGTGGGGGCGACCATCGATGTCAGCGTGACCAGTGGATGGTTGGAGGTGGTGGTGAATTGAAAGGAGGTTGAGGGCGTCGGGCCACCCCCCACGCCCCGCTGAAGCACACTGTGAACATTGGCGCCTTGGGCATTGATCTCGCTGCGGAGCGTGCCCGGACTTCCAGTCTCCGCCATACTCTCAATGCCCGCGGTGGCCGTTCCCCCGCGGCTCCAGAAGGAGACGTTGCTATTGTGAACAGCGCCGATCAAGGTGGTGAAATGGGCACTGCCGGGCACGATTGAAGTCACGGCGGTGGTCCACTTCCCCTCGAAGCTCACCCGGTAGGTTGCGGTCGATTGGGCCGTGGCCGGAACGATATGTGCCGCGGCGAGCAGGAGGCTGGCAATGGCGGACAGGAAGACTTTTTTCATGTGCGCATCTCTATAAGGGGCCGCGCCTGTGAGACGCGCGGCCGGGGCTCGCTGGGTTGGGGGAAACCTCAGGCTCTCAAGCCCTCAAACCATGCGGCATGCTGAAGGTGATGTCTTCGCGGATGCCGTTGACTTCTTCGACTTCGCACGGCCCGCTGTTCCGCAGCCGCTCGATCACCTCCTGCACCAGGGATTCCGGCGCCGAGGCGCCGGCGGTGACGCCGATGCGGGTCTTGCCTTCGAGCCAGTGGCCGCGGATGACGGCGGCGCTCTCGATCAGGTGCGATTCGCAGCCGAGCCGCTCGGCGAGCTCACGCAGGCGGTTGGAGTTGGAGCTGTTGTGGGCGCCGACGACAAGCAGCAGATCGCATTCGAGGGCGAGTTGCTTGACGGCGTCCTGGCGGTTCTGGGTGGCGTAGCAAATATCGCTGCGGCGCGGGCCGTTGATTTCCGGGAAGCGCTTCTTGAGCTCGTCGATAATCTCGGAACAATCGTCCACGGACAGCGTGGTCTGGCTGACATAGGACAGGTGCGACGGATCCTCGATTTCGATGGCGCGGGCGTCTTCGACGGTTTCCACCAGGTAGATGCTGCCGCCTTTGCTGGTGTCGAAATTGCCGATGGTGCCCTGCACTTCCGGGTGGTTGGCGTGGCCGATGAGGATGCACTCCTCGCCCTTGCGGGCGGAGCGGGAAACTTCCATGTGAACTTTGGTGACCAGCGGACAGGTGGCGTCGTAGACTTGGAAGCCCCGGTCGCGGGCTTCGCCGCGAATCTGCTTGGCGACCCCGTGGGCGCTGAAAACGACGATGGGGTTGCGGCCGGAGCTGTCCTCGTCGGGAATCTCCTCGAGCTCCTCGACGAAAATGGCGCCCTGGCTGCGCAGGTCTTCGACCACATGCCGGTTGTGGACGATCTCGTGGCGCACATAGATTGGCGCGCCGAACAGGTCAAGCGCCCGCTCGACGACTTCGATGGCGCGGTCAACCCCCGCGCAGAAGCCGCGGGGGTTGGCGAGGCTGACTTTCACGCTTGCTGTGTCCATAGTTCGCGGATTCTACACCAGTCCCCCAAGGAAAGTGAAGAACGCGAAAGTGAAGAGCGCGAAATCGGACTTACCACCTCGCGGTGAATTCGAAGCCGTAGCCGTGCTCGGTCGGGGCGGCGACCGCCTGCCGGCGCAGCAGCAGGATGCCCAGCGACAGGTCGGGGCCGTCCTCGGCCGGGGCGAGACGCCAGCCGACGCTGACATCGCGGCCGAAGGCGGTCGCGCCATAGCCCAGATGGGGGCTGCCGACGAAGCGGCCTCCGAACGCCGGCAAGCCATAGGCGGCCTCGGCGCTCCAGCGGGCCTGATCGCTGTCGAAACCGCCACCCGGCAGGAGCCGCGGCTGGTTGAACAGGGCGTCGAGGCCACCGCTTGAACGGGCGCCGAAGTCCTGGCGCAGATTCAACGACAGCCCGTAGTCCGAGGCGGGCCTTGGGTCGAAGCCGATCGACGCGGAGAAACCCTGGTCGGCGAAAGCCGCTTGCTCGTGGGTGACGAGCCGGCGGCCCTCGACATCGACTTGCAGGCCTAGGCGCGGTTCGCGCCAGGCGATGCCGCCGCCGATTTCGACGCCGAACCCAGTTTCGGCGTCGCCGCCGTCGTGGCGAACGCCCGCTTCGAGCCGCGGCACGATTTCACCGCCCCCGCCGAAGCGGATGGGGTAGCTGCCTTCGAGTCCGAGTCGCAGCCGGCTCGTTTCGGCTTCGGCGGCGGCGACACCGCGGGTTTGATCCGAGGTGGTGCGGGTCCAAAGCGCGTCGGACACGATCGCCAGCTCGGCGCCGGAATCGAACCGCAGCATTTCCCCGCGCAGCCCCGCGGCCGCCATGGACCAGCGGGTATCGAGCTGATAGAACTCATCCGTTGAGGGCCGCAGTGTGGCCTCGCCAAGACCTTGGCCCACAGCCCCCCATACATCGAAACTCTCCGAGAACTGGTAGGAGGCGTAGGGAATCGCCGCGGTCAGCGTGGCGCTCATCTCGCCGTCGTTGTTGCCCTCGTTGCCAGCGCTGCCAGCATTGGAAGCGTCGGCGCGGAAGCCGCCAATCCCTTCGCTGCGGGTCAGGGCGATGCCGGCGAGCCAGCGGCCGCGGGCATAGTCGGCGCCGACCAAAGCCGAATTGGTCTCGCCATTGAGCGAAAGCCCATCGTCCCGGCCCTCGAACCGGCTTTGCATGGCGCGGCCCCAGAACGCGAGGCTGCCGCCGAAATCGTCCCGGCGCCCGGTGTGGCTGAAACGAATATCGCGGTTCCGATTCTCGGCGTGATCCGAATACGGCAGCCCCGGATTCAGGCCACCGCCGTTCCGCGCGCCATAACCCAGGCCGCCCGATTGCGGATGCGCGAATGCGGAACCGCCCGGCGCCTGATTGGTTGCGAAACCCGGCATCAATCCGTCCGCCCCAAGGTTACCGGGGACGCCCGGCACACCTAGCCCGGCATTGCCCGCGCCAAAGCCGGAGAAAGTGGATCGCTGTCCCGGCTCCATGGCATCGGGGTCGTCCATCGCTTCCCGCCGGTCGGTCAGCCGGTCGGCGATGCCGTCAATTGCCTGCTCGGCCACCGCGCGGCCAAACCGCGCCAGCCAGGCCGCGGGCAGCGGGT
>JAPOTO010000086.1 GCA_026709135.1 Gammaproteobacteria bacterium
GTATTCACGGCGTCCGCTGAACTCCACCCAGCCAGACGGCGACGGATCGAAGCCACAGGCAACCGGTGCTCAACCAAAGAGATTCCGCGACCGCGCGCGGAATGACTGGAAAAAACAGCGCCCCCCGCTACTTCTCCACGGGTTTCGCCACGAGCGATTTGTGCATGACCAGCGCGTCCACATAGCCCTGGCTTGGATGGCGGAAGGCGCCCGGCAAACGGCCAACGGTCTCGAAGCCGAGGCGCTCCCACAGGCGCGCCGCCCCTGAATTGCTTGCCGCGACGAAGTTGAATTGCATCGCCCGGTAGCCGAGTTGGCGCGCGATTCGCTGTGAGTGCCGGCACATGGCGGTGGCCAGGCCCTGGCCCCGGGCATGCGGCGACACCATGTAGCCGCAGTTGCAGACGTGGCTTCCCGGCCCGCCGAAATTGGATTTGAGGTAGTAGGTGCCAAGCACTTCGCCGCCGCGCTCGGCGACGAAGGTCTTGCGTGGCAGCTCCAGCCAGAGCCGCCGCGCCTGCTCTTTGCCGGTGTCGGGGTCGAAGCCGTAGGTGTCGCCCGCCGCGACGATGGCGCGGAAGATCGGCCAAATCCGCGCGAAATCCCGCTCTGTGGCCTCGCGGATCACCAATTCCCCAGCCGCGGCCGGATTTGCGCGGGTATCCATGACACGATACTAAATCTTCAGCCGCTTGAAGATCGCATCCGGCAGCGCCCGCACCACCGCCATGATGAGCCGCCACCAGGAGGGAACATACACGGTGTGGCGCTTGCGGGCGATGGCGCGGACGATGCCATCCGCCACCCGCTGCGGCGAGGCGAACAACGGGCCTTTGGCGAGATGCGCGGTCATCGGGGAATCAACGAGACCGGGGCGGATGTCCACCACATGCACGCCGGCCCCATGCAGTCTGCCGCGCAGTCCTTGCAGGCAGGCCGAAACTAGCGCCTTGGCCGAGCCGTAGACATAGTTAGAGCGGCGGCCCCGGTCGCCGGCAACCGAAGTGATCACGGCGATGGTTCCCCGGCGCTGGGCCGCCATCTTCGGCGCCATCGCGGTCAGCAGGGCAACCGCGCTCAAGCCGTTTATATCGAGGGCGGCGAAGCTGGCATCGAAACTTTGCTCGCAATCCGCCTGGTTCGGCAGGGTGCCATGGCAGACCAGCGCGAGATCAACGCTTTGCAAGCTGGCGAAAGCCTTGTCGATGAGGGCGTTGAGATGCGCGCCGCGGCTCTGGCTTGTGGTCTGGTCCGCGGCCTGGTCGGTGGTCGCGCCACTTGCTTTGGGAAACACCGCGAGATCGGCAACGAGCAACTCCACCTCGTCCGCGCCGGACTCGATCAGCCGCGCGCGCAAGGCCGCGAGTTTGCGCTCATCGCGGGCGACGAGAACGAAGCGGTTGCCCGCGCTGGCGTAGCGCGTCGCCACAGCTTGGGCGATCGCCGAGGTCGCGCCCAAAATGAGGACGTTCACGCGCCGGGCCCAGTCAGGCCGAGGCGGTCGGATTGCGCCGAGCGGAAGCGGCCGGCCGGATCGACCCGCCGCTTGATTTCCATGAACCGCTCCCATTCCGGGTAGCCCGCCTTGAACACAGTTTCACCCATGCGCGCGTCCTTGGCCAGATAGATGCGCCCGCCATGGTCGAGCACGATGGCGTCCAGCTCTTCGAGCAGGGGGAACAGCGAAGCCTCGCGCTTGAAATCCAGCGCCAGGGTATAGCCGTCAAGCGGAAACGACAGCAGGTTGCCATTGGCCGGCCCCAGTTTTTTCAGCACCGAAAGGAAGGAACCCTTGCCCGCTTCGCCCACCTTGCGCAAGACTTCGGCGATGCCTTTGCGGCCCGCGTCAGTGGGCAGCACAAACTGGTATTGCAGGAAACCCGCCGCGCCATAGAGCCGGTTCCAGTTGCGGATGCGGTCGAGCGGGAAGAAGTAGGCTTCGCGGTGCTGGCGGCCGCGGCCGGCGCGGAAGCGCTGCCAGCGGTAATAGGCCGAATTGAACAGCGACAGGCTGTGGCGGTTGAGCAGGGCGCCGGGTGTCGTGAATGGCATGGCGAGAGATGCGCCGGAGCTGCTGTGGCGGCGGCTGGGCAATTCGCCGCCGCTGTCGTGTTCGGCTAGATAAACCATGCCGCGGCCCATGCTTGGGCCCCGGGCGAGGCAGTCGAGCCAGGCAACCGAGTACCGCGCCCCGCCGTGGGCGTCCAGCAGATCGAAGCAGGCATCGAGATTGGCCGCGGGCAGCGAGCGGGTGGCCATCATCGAACTCTGAATCGGGACGAGTTGCAGCTCGGCTTCCAAGATGATTCCAGTCAGCCCCATGCCGCCGCAGGTGGCTTGGTGCATCTCCGGGCGCAGTTCAGGGCCGCAGCGCGCGACCTCGCCATCGGCCAGCATCAGGGTGAGTTCGCGCAGATGGTCGCAGAAGCTACCATCGCGATGGTGATTCTTGCCGTGCACATCGGCCGCGACCGCCCCGCCGACGCTGACCAGGCTCGTGCCGGGCAAGACCGGCGGCAACCAGCCCTTCGGCACAACCTCGCGCAGTATCTCGCGGAGGGTGAACCCAGCGCCGCAGCGCAGAACTCCGCTGGCTTGGTCGAGTTCGCAAACCTGGCGCAAACCGCGGCTGCTGATGACCTCCCCGGCCAAGGCGCTGTCGCCATAGCTCAGCCCGCCGCCCCGGGCGATGCAGGCGTCCGGCGACCCGCCGTTGAGAATGGCCCGCAGACCGTCCACATCGGCGGGTTCATACTGCCGCGCCTCAACCTTGGGATA
>JAPOTO010000140.1 GCA_026709135.1 Gammaproteobacteria bacterium
CCTAGTGCTTAGATCCGTCGCTGTCTGGCCCAGCCCGCCATGGGGCGCGAAGCAAAGCGGCTTGCGCCGAACGAACGGGGGATTCTGAGAGGCGCCTGATGCCATCCATGGCGTGGCATTGCGATTTCGCGCCCGTTACCCGAAGCCCAGTTCCGAATGGGAGCCGAGCCTTACCAAGCGGAGGGTATTGGGGTCGGGCTTTTGATAGATAAGGATTAAGTCTGGTCTCAAGTGGCAATCGCGAAAATCCGCCCAATTTCCGCTGAGCGCATGATCGTGATGGCGACGCTCCATAGCTGCGTCGTTCGCGAGAGCATGGACCACTTCGGCAAGACAATCGTCGAGGGAGGTTCGGTGTTGTCCTCGGGCTTCCCTTTTGTAATCCCGTTTGAAGCGGCTCGTCCGCTCAATCGTCCGCACGCAAGTCGCTCAGCAACTCTTCGGGCGTTTGGAATTTTTCCAGTTTGCCGGCACGGGCCTCTTTCATCGCCTCAATGGTCTCGGCGTTCGGAACGAGAGGGGCGAAAGGCAGCGCCCGGTCTCGGGCCACGCGGGTTAGCAGAAGCCGAACGGCGTCAGATACGGTGAGGCCCATCGCCGCCAGCACCGCCGCAGCCTCCTCCTTCACAGCTTGATCGACCCGCGCCTGAACCAAGTGGTTGGCCATGATCATTTCCCGTTGCAGTTTGGGTTCGCATGACATTGTAATGCAATTCGAGCCGCGTGGGGCGCGAAGCATGACTAATTGGGGACCGTGCGGAGGTGGCGGAAGAAAAAGGCCGAGTCAGCCTGTAAGCCGGGTTCTGTCGAGGACAATCATTCATCTGCGACCCGCGTCGCCGCGGGCCTGTAGCGGCCTACCCGAATCTGGCGCGAGCCACGCCGTGGGATTCCTATTTGGCCTTGCTCCGGGCGGGGTTTGCCTTGCCGCGGACTGTTGCCAGCCGCGCGGTGCGCTCTTACCGCACCATTTCACCCTTACCGGACCGGAGTCCGGCGGTATGCTTTCTGTTGCACTTTCCGTAGGCTCGCGCCCCCCAGGGGTTACCTGGCGCCCTGCTCTGTGGAGCCCGGACTTTCCTCCATCCGCGCCTCGCGGCGCCAACAGCGATTGCCCAGCTGACTCGGTACGCCAGCCTAATTGAGTTGCCGCTGGTTGGCAATACTCGTGAAAGATCGACCTCCCCTTGATATGCCGGATAGGGAAAAAGCGGTTCGGTCAGGGCCTCGGGAGGATTCAGTCCGCGGTCTGTTGGGCGAGCGCCCGCTGATAGATCCGGTTCTTGCGGACACCGGTGATTTTTTCCGCCAGGGCGGCGGCCTTGCGCAGCGGCAGCTCGGGCTGGAGCAGCTTGGCGATGCGCAGGGCTTCGCTCAGGCGCTCGGCTTCGGGCGACTTCGGCGCATGGCCCGCGAGCACGAAAACGAACTCGCCCCGGCGCCGGTTTTCATCGCCGCGCAGCCATTCGGCGGCCTCTTCGAGCGTGCCGGAAAAATGGCCTTCGAAGCGCTTGGTCATTTCCCGGGCGATGAAGATGCGGCGGTCCGGGCCGAACACGGCATTCAAGTCATCCACGCAATCGAGCAGCCGGTGGCTCGATTCGTAGAGCACGAGCGTGGCCGCTCCGCTTCGCAGTTCCTCAAAGCGTTTGCGCCGCGCCGCGGCGGACGCGGGCGGGAAGCCCGCGAAGCGGAAATTGTCGGTCGGCAGGCCGGAGACACTGAGCGCGGCGGTCACGGCGCTCGGGCCGGGCACGGGAATCACCTCACCACCCTGCTCCCGGGCCGCCTTGACGAGATCGTAGCCGGGGTCGGAAATCAGCGGCGTTCCGGCATCGGCGACCAAGGCGATATTGGCGCCTTGGCGCAGCATTCGCAGCAGTTTGTCGCGGACGCCGGGGGCGCTGTGGTCGTGGTAGGCGAGCAGCGGCCGCTTGATGCCGAAATGGGCGAGCAGTTTGCCGCTGTGGCGGGTGTCCTCGGCGGCGATGCAATCGGCGGCGGCCAGGATTTCCCGGCCGCGGGCGGAAAAATCCCCCAGATTGCCGATGGGGGTCGCCACCACATAAAGGCGACCGGTTGTTGTGGTCATCATGGCCACCTCCGACCGGCGACGCCCACCCAATCACCGCTTCAGCCAGCAATCCGCATTCAGCCGAAACTATACCCCATCTCCGGCCTTGAAATACGTATGAGGTTTTCGACTGGAACCCCCTCGCCGCTTCGCGCCACTCCCCCTTGACAGGGGGAGAGTTGCCCCACTCCCCCCGCCGCCGAGGCCCGTGCGACTCCCCTCCTTTTCAAGGAGGGGTGCCCCGAAGGGGCGGGGTGGTTACTCTGGGGCCACCGCAATCTCCAAACCACAAGACAAGACCCGCGCCCGCAGTTTTTCAAGTTAACCGTGTAAACCCAGGTGAAAGCCAACCGAACAACTTGTCTGACCACTGTCGAATCTTGTGGGTTTTCTTGGTAAACGGGCGGATCCTGTACTACTCTTTATAGACAGCTTGGACGCGGGCGCGTCTGTTTGGGCTATGTATGCTCTGACTTAATCAGAGCTTCCCCAGTGGATTTTGGAGGCTGGTTTGGCTGGTTTGCGGATTTCCTTGCTGCTGGCGCTGCTGTGGCTTGCGGGCTGCGCTTCCCCGGGGGCGGTCCGGGACGCGGCGGTGGTTGAGCCCGCGGCGGATTCGATTGCGGCATTGCTTGACCGGGCCGGCGCGGCGG
>JAPOTO010000242.1 GCA_026709135.1 Gammaproteobacteria bacterium
AATGACAGTCGCTGTGTGGCGGTGGATGGGGTTCAGCGGGCGTGCGAGACAGGATGTCGAGCCCGAAGCCTCCAGGGACGGATTCACGGCGTCCGCTGAACCCCATCCACCGCCACACAGCGACGGGTCGAAGTGATAACTTACCTTCGCGCAGAATGGCGGAGATGGATGCTTTGCGTGGAAGCGGGATAGCCGGACGGATGGCCGGGATCTACAGCGGACTGGTTTTCGGCAGGCCCTGGCTGGTGGTTGCCGCAGTGGCGGTGGTCGTCGCCGGCTTCGCCTGGTTCGCGCAGGGCTTCAGGCTCGACGCCTCCGCCGATTCCCTGCTGCTCGAGGACGACCCGGACCTGGCCTACTTCCGCGCGGTCCAAAACCGCTACGGAATGCGCGAGATCGTCTATGTCGCCTACATTCCCGATGGCGAGTTGTTCACCCCGGAGGAACTCGGCAAGCTCGAACGGCTGCGCCAGGAACTGCTCGCCATCGCGCGGGTGCAAAGCATCGACAGCATCCTCAACGTGCCGGTTTTCGGCGATACCCCGCTGACCGGGGTTTCAGAGAACTACCAAACCCTGCTCGATGGGGACATCGACCTCGCCGCCGCCAGGGAAGAGGTGCTCGCCAATCCGATTTACCGCGACGCCCTGGTCAGCCCCGATGGAACCGCCGCCGGGCTGCAAATCAATCTCGCCATCGACGAAACCGCCCGCGGTCTCGTCAGCCGCCGGGGGGAATTGCGCCAACAGCGCATCAATGGCGAACTCGATGCCGCGGCCGCCGCCGAACTGCGGGAAGTCGAAGCCGCCTGGGCCGAATACAGCCTCATCGCCAACGCGAGGCAGAGCGAACTGATCGCCGAAATCCGCGCAAGCCTCGACCGCCACCGCGACGGTGCCACCATCCACCTCAGCGGCGCGCCGATGATCGCCGACGACCTGATGACCTTCGTCCGCGGCGACCTAAGCAGCTTCAGCCTCGCCGTGCTCGCGCTCATCATCGTCGCCCTCGGCCTGATTTTCCGCAAGCTCCGCTTCATCGCGATTCCGCTGCTGTGCTGCGCCGCGGCGGGAACGATCATGGTCGGCATCCTCGGCCTGATGGACTGGCGGGTGACCGTGGTCTCGTCGAATTTCCTTTCCCTGCTGCTGATCATCACCATCTCGCTCACCGTGCATCTGACCGTGCGCTACCGCGAGCTGCGCGCCACCCGCCGCCACAGCCGCCGCGGCAAACTGCTGCGCCACGCGGTGCTGAGCATGTTCCGGCCCTGCCTGTACACCGCGCTGACCACCATCGTCGCCTTCGGCTCGCTCATCGTCAGCGGCATCCTGCCCATCATCACCTTCGGCTGGATGATGATGATGGGGGTCGCCACCGCGCTGCTCGTCGTCTTCGCGCTGTTTCCGGCGATCATGTCGATCCTGCCCGCGGACCGCGGCCGGCTCTCACGCGACCTGCGGCTGAACCTGACCTCGGCGCTGGCGCGGCTCACCGACCGGCTGGGCGGCTGGGTGTTCGTGGTTTACGCGCTGATTCTCGCCGTCGGCGTCACCGGCCTGACCCGGCTGCGGGTCGAGAACAGCTTCATCGACTATTTCCGCGAAAGCACCGAAATCCGCCAGGGCATGAGCCTGATCGACGAACAACTCGGCGGCACCCTGTCCTTCGACGCCATCGTGACCCTGCCCCAGGCGGAAACCGCCTTCGCCGATGATTTCGACGACGGCTTCGGTTTCGGCGGCGCGGAAGAAGCCACCGACGCCTACTGGTTCACCGCCCCGCGCATGAATCAAGTCAAGGCGATGCACGAATTCCTCGACGCCGACCCCTACACCGGCAAGGTGCTTTCACTCGGCTCGGTGGTGCAGCTCGCCGAGCGGCTCAACGGCAACGAGCCAGTCGACGGCCTGCTGTGGGCGGTGCTTTACAACGCCTTTCCCGCCGCATTGCGCGACGTGGTGCTCAACCCCTTCGTGCGGGTCGCGGACAACGAGCTGCGCTTCAACGTGCGGGTGCGCGAATCCGCCCCGGACCTGAACCGCAACGAGCTGCTGCGGCGGATCGAAACCGGCCTCGAGGAGCAGTTCGGCCTCGCCCCCGAGCAGGTGCGGCTGACCGGCCTGCTGGTGATGTACAACAATGTGCTGCAAAGCCTGTTCCAATCGCAGATTCTCACCCTCGGCGTGGTGATGCTCGCCATCATGGCGATGTTTCTGGTTTTGTTCCGCTCGCTGCCGATAGCCCTGTTATGCATCATCCCCAACGCCATCGCCGCCGCCCTCGTGCTCGGCATCATGGGCTGGCTCGACATCCCGCTCGACATCATGACGATCACCATCGCCGCGGTGTCGGTGGGAATCGGCGTAGACAACACGATCCACTACATGCACCGCTTCCGCCGCGAATTTCCCCGGCTCGGCAACTACCGCGTCACGATGCACTTTTGCCACGACAGCATCGGCCGGGCGATGTACTTCACCTCGATGACGATTGTGGCCGGCTTTTCGATCCTGATCCTGTCGAACTTCATTCCCACCGGCATTTTCGGCCTGCTGACGAGCCTGGCGATGCTAGTCGCCCTGACCGGCTCCCTCACCCTGCTGCCCCAGTTGCTGGCCACCTTCAAACCGCTCGGCCCGGAAACGGCATGATTCAAATGCTGAAGCATGAACTGCTGCCAGGCTTGCACAGCGCAAGTCGCCGTCTGGCGGGCCGCGCGCGGC
>JAPOTO010000244.1 GCA_026709135.1 Gammaproteobacteria bacterium
CAGCAGCAAATCCACGATGTCGCCCCGGACAATGTCTGCTTCAACTGGCCGTTCGGCGACAAGGCCGCGGTCGATGCGGCGTTCGAGTCGGCCCACAAGATCTCAAGCATCGAGCTGACCAACAACCGCATGGTGACCAATCCCATGGAGCCCCGGGCCGCCCTCGGCGAATACAACTCCGGCACCGAGGAAATCACCCTGCACCTGACGACCCAGAACCCCCACGTCCACCGCCTTGTGCTCGCGGCTTTCAACCAGCTTGCCCCGGAGCACAAGCTGCGGGTTGTCGGCCCCGATGTCGGCGGCGGTTTTGGTGCCAAGATTTTCGTCTACGCCGAGGAGCTCGTGGTGGGCTGGGCCTGCCGCAAAGTCAACCGCCCGGTGAAGTGGACCGCCGACCGCGGCGAGGCCTTCATGGCCGACGCCCACGGCC
The DNA here is from genome assembly GCA_026709135.1 of Gammaproteobacteria bacterium. Classification (GTDB taxonomy): domain Bacteria; phylum Pseudomonadota; class Gammaproteobacteria; order Pseudomonadales; family Pseudohongiellaceae; genus UBA9145. The sequence goes on from JAPOTO010000244.1 coordinate 434, forward strand.
GCGACCATGTTTCGAAGGCGGAAATGGCGCTCGATGCGAACGGCAAGTTCCTCGCCCTGCGGGTGCATACCACGGCGAATCTCGGCGCCTATCTTTCCACCTTCGCCACCATGGTGCCGAGTTACCTCTACGCCTTCCTGCTCGCCGGGCAGTATTCGACGCCGCTGATCTACTCCGAGGTCAAGGCGGTGTTCACCAATACCGCCCCGGTGGACGCCAGCCGCGGCGCGGGCCGCCCCGAGGCGACCTATCTGCTCGAGCGGCTCGCCGATGTCTGCGCCGCGGACATGGGCCTGGATCCGGCGGAAATCCGCCGCCGCAACTTCATTCCCAAGGATGCCTTCCCCTACCAGACCCCGGTGGTGCAGTGCTACGACAGCGGCGACTACGAAGCCGCCCTCGACCAGGCTCTCGAACTTGCCGACCGCGCCGGCTTCGAAGCCCGGGCCGCGGAAGCCAAAAGCCGCGGCAAACTGCGCGGCATTGGCTTTTCCTCCTATGTGGAAGCCTGCGGCATCGCGCCTTCGGCGGCGGTTGGCCAGCTCGGCGGCGGTGTTGGCCTGTGGGAATCGGCCCAGGTGCGCTTCAACCCCACCGGCAATGTGCAGGTGTTCACCGGCACCCATTCCCACGGCCAGGGGCATGAGACAACCTTCGCCCAACTCGTCTGCGACCAGCTCGGCGTGCCCTTCGACAACATCGAAGTCATTCACGGCGACACCGCCAAAACCCAATTCGGCATGGGCACCTACGGCTCGCGCTCGCTCGCGGTGGGCGGGGTGGCGATCGCCAAAGCCTGCGACAAGCTCATCGCCAAGGGCAAGAAGATCGCCGCCCACGCCATGGAAGCCGCCGAGGGCGACATCGAGTTCGCCGGCGGCAACTACACCGTGGCGGGAACCGACAAATCGATGAACATCGCCGAAGTCGCCTTCACCGCCTACGTGCCCCACAACTACCCGGAAGGGGTCGAACCCGGCTTCGACGAGAACGCCTTCTTCGACCCGATGAACTTCTCCTTCCCCGCGGGCACGCACATCTGCGAGGTTGAAGTGGACCCGGACACCGGCGAGGTCGAAATCGTCGATTACACCGCGGTGGACGATTTCGGCAAGCTCGTCAATCCAATGATCGTCGAGGGCCAGGTCCACGGCGGCATCGTTCACGGCATCGGCCAGGCCCTGCTCGAGGGTTGCCAGTACGATGGCGATGGCCAGTTGGTCACCGCCTCGTTCATGGACTACGCCATGCCCAGGGCGGACAACGCGCCGGATTTCCGCATCGGCTACGCGCCGACGGATCCGCCGGACAATCCGCTTGGCGTCAAAGGCTGCGGCGAAGCCGGCGCCATCGGCGCGCCGCCGGCGGTGATCAATGCCATCGCCAACGCCATCGGCGTAAAACACGTGGAAATGCCGGCCACGCCGGAAACCGTCTGGCGCGCCTGCCAGCGCGCAGCCTGAGGTGAGGAGTTAACCATGTACGAGTTTTCATACCATCGACCCGCCTCGGTTGCCGAGGCGGCTGAACTGATCGCCAATTCCGCCGACGGCAAACTCGTCGCCGGCGGGCAAACCCTGCTGCCGACGATGAAGCACCGGCTCGCCAGCCCCTCCGATGTCATCGACCTTGGCGGCATCGGCGAACTCGGCGGCATCGTCGTCAACGGCAATATCGTCACCATCGGCGCCATGACAACCCATGCCGAAGTGGCGGCCTCAAGCGAAGTGCGCGAAGCCATCCCCGCGCTCGCGGCGCTCGCCGGCAACATCGGCGACCCCGCCGTGCGCAACCAGGGCACGATTGGCGGCTCGATCGCCAACAATGACCCGGCGGCGGACTATCCGGCGGCGGTGATCGCCCTCGGCGCCACGGTGCGCACCAACCGGCGGGAAATCGCCGGCGAGGACTTTTTCACCGGCATGTTCGAGACCGCCCTCGAAGAAGACGAGATCATCGTCGCGGTGGATTTCCCCCGGCCCGAGGCGGCAGCCTACATGAAGTTCGAGAACCCGGCCTCGCGCTACGCCATCGTTGGCGTGTTCATCGCCAAAACCGCGGCCGGCGCCCGGGCGGCGGTCACCGGCGCGACGGCCTGCGCGTACCGGGCGCACCGGCTCGAAGAAGCGCTCGCGGGTGGTTTCAGCGCCGAAGCGCTGGCGGATTTCCAAGCCCCGGTGGAGCGCATGAACACCGACATCCACGCCAGCGCGGAGTACCGCGCGCATCTGGTCAAGGTCATGGCCCAGCGCGCGGTGGCGGCCTGCGCTTGAGGCCGCTTGAAGTCATA
>JAPOTO010000189.1:0-1226 GCA_026709135.1 Gammaproteobacteria bacterium
TCGCCGCCGGACATCGCCGACGCGATCGACGCGGCCATTGTCTCCCGGCTGGCGGCGGACCTGCTGGCATCGGCATCCGCCGAAGCCGGCCTCCTGGAAAGGCTCGGCGACTATTGGGGCAAGCTCGATCCAGCGGGGGCGAAGGCCAAAGCCAGGGAGTTTCTGGACCGGGGCGGAAGCGTGCTGGGCTTCTCGCTGGGCGCCTCGCGCGAGGGGCCGCCGAGGTCCATCGCGCAGGCCGCCGCGCGGCGTCCCGCCTGGCATTCCTGGCAGGTCGTGCTCATGATCGACGAGGCGCAGGGCATCCGGCCGGGCGAGCCCAACGCGGGCGGCGGGACCTTGAGCGCGCTGCACCAAGGCATCGTCAGGGCGCCGGTCTCGTTCTGCGCCTTCGGCCTGCCCGGAACCTTGCTGGCCTTGGGCGACGTCGGTGTCTCGCGCCTGTCCGGCGGGCGCGCCATCCACCTTCGCGGCCTTGACGACAAGGCCGCCGGACAAACGGTCGAGCGGTGCTTCAACCTATTTAGCGTGGAAGGTGGCACCCCTTGGCGTGAGGCGATTCTCGCCCGCGCCGCCAACTGGCCGCAGCACCTGGCGGCCTACCTCAACGCCGCCATCCGCCAACTTCGCGAGGCCAGCCCCGAGCGTATGGACGCGGGGGATGCCGACCTCAAGGCCGCCATGCGCGAGGGCGACCGGGCCCGCGCAAGATACTACGAGCAGCGCCTGGCGCGCCTGCGTCGTCGGCACGGCGGGTTCGAGAGGCTGGCCAAGGCGCTCGCTCCGGCGCTGCTGGAACGCGGCGGAAGCCTGCCTTACAACGAGCTTTTCGACCTCGTGGAAGAACTCGGCCGACGAATTTTTCCGCCATCGGGCACGAACGCCACGCAGTTTATCCAGGACGCCGAGCACAGCGGATTCCTGGCGCCCGCGGGCGACGAACACGCCTACCTGATGCCCATCCCCTCGTTCGCCAGCCACCTGCTCGGCGACGGATAGGCGATTCGCGCAATACCCGAAGGGCATTGCGCGGTATGGATTGACCCCCGGGGGGGTCTGTGACATTCTCGATCTTCTGCGGCTGAAAAAGTGGAGGCGTCCGTGGCGGATCGGGAATACGGGGATTCGAGCCTCGAGGTCGATCAAAAGCTGATTGCGGAAGGCGTTGCGCAGCTTGCCGGCGAGATCAAGGTGCTCGAGGCTTGGCTGCGCGAGCTCGACGCCGC
>JAPOTO010000189.1:1261-2711 GCA_026709135.1 Gammaproteobacteria bacterium
AGCGCAGCGAAGCTCGCCAGCGCAGCGAAGAAAACCTCGCGGTTCGCAAATCCTACACCGACATGCTGCGCAGCCGGCGGGAAATGCTCGACAGCCTCGAAAAGCAGGCCCGCTGAGGCCCCCGCGCCCTGTCGAAGCCGCCAAGCCGCCGAGCCCCATCGAAGCATTGATGCCGCCACGCATGCTGTCACGCGAACAGGCCGCCGCCATGCTTGCCCTGCAGGCTGAAATCAACCGGCGGATCGACCCGCGCTGGGTGGAAAAAGCCTTTCCGTACCTGCGGGCGGCGATTGTCGAGGGCGCCGAGGCGATCGAGCATCACGGCTGGAAGTGGTGGAAAAAGCAGGAGCGCGACACCGCCCAGTTGCGGATGGAACTCGTCGATATCTGGCATTTCCTGCTGTCCGAGGTTCTGCTCAGGGAGAATGGGGACGAAGCGCGGGCGCTCGAGCGTCTGCTGCGTCCGCTTGAAGACGATTCCGCCGCCGCTGGCGCCATCCATTTCGACGGGGGCGTCCATGATCCCTCTTCGATGGATCTGCTGCGGAAACTCGAACTGCTCATCGGGCTTGGTGTGAGCCGCCGCATCGACCTGCGCCTGTTCGGCGCCATCCTCGCCGACTGCGGCATGAGCTGGGGGGATCTGCACCGCCAATACGTGGGCAAGAACGTGCTCAACCTCTTCCGCCAGGACCACGGCTACAAGGAGGGCCGCTACCGCAAGCACTGGGCGGGCCGCGAGGACAACGAGCACTTGAGCGAGATTCTCGATTCGCTCAACCCGGAAGCCGCCGATTACCGGAATCGAATCCACGCCGAACTTGCGCGGCGTTATGCGCTAGAATAGGCGCGGGAAGTGGCCGGGGAGCATCGCGGACATGGTCAAGATTACCGAATCGGCGCAGGAATACCTCGCGCAGTTGCTGGCCAAGCAGGACTGCGAGGGCATCGGTGTGCGCGTGTTCATTCTCGACGCCGGCACGCCGCAGGCGGAAACCTGCATCTCCTATTGCCGCCCGGGCGAGCAGAAGGACGGCGACGAAGCCCGCGAATACACGGGCTTTACGGCCTGGGTCGAGCAGGCGAGCCTGCCCTTCCTTGAAGACGCCGTGGTCGATTTCGCCAAGGATTCGATGGGCGGGCAACTCACCATCAAGGCGCCCAATTCGCGCCTGCCGCGAATCACTGAAGACAGCTCGGTTGCGGACCGCGTCAACTACATCCTCTACAACGAGATCAATCCCGGCCTCGCCGCCCACGGCGGCCACGTCACGCTTGAGGAAGTGTTCGAGGAGAACGTCGCCGTGCTGCGCTTCGGCGGCGGTTGCCAAGGCTGCGGCATGGTCGATGTCACGCTCAAGAACGGCGTCGAGGCCACCCTGCTGGCACAGATTCCGCAACTGAAGGAAGTCCGCGACATCACCGACCACTCCAACCGCGAGAACGCCTA
>JAPOTO010000013.1 GCA_026709135.1 Gammaproteobacteria bacterium
TTCATGATCAGCCGCGCCTTCGGCACGAGCATCGCCATCTACGCCACCGCGCTCATCCTCAACACCGCCATGGGCATCGACTTTTACCTCGCCAACGCCGTGATCGGCGTGATCACGCTGATTTACTCGTTCCAGGGCGGGATGAAGGCCGTGGTGTATTCCGACGCGGCGCAGATGATCCTCATCTTCTCCGGGGTCGCCATGATCCTGCTGTTCTCGCTGCGCAACATGGGCGGCTTCGAGGTTTTCCTGGCGAACATCGACGCCAGCCGCCTGACCGTGCTGCGCACCGACTCCTGGGGTTTCTCCGGCGATGAATGGGGCCTGTGGCCGATGATTTTCGGCGGCATCGTGCTTTACGCCTCGTATTACGGCTGCGATCAGACCCAGGCCCAGCGCACGCTGTCGGCAAAGGACGAGGGCTCGGTCCGGCGAATCTTGATGCTGAATGGGCTGGCGCGGTTTCCGGTGGTGCTGCTGTACTGCTTCACCGGCCTGGTGCTCGGCGTCTTCACGGTGCTGAACCCGGATTTCCTCGCCTTGGTGGACCCGGATGCCCCGGACACCCTGGTGCCGCTGTTCATCGTCGAATACATGCCCAATGGCTTGATCGGCCTGCTGATCGTGGCCCTGCTCGCGGCGTCGATGTCGTCGCTGAGTTCGGTGGTCAATTCGTTGTCGGCGGTTTCGATCGAGGATTTCACGCGGCTGAGCGGCAGGAAGCTCGAACGCGGCGCCTATGTGTTCTGGTCCCGGGCCACGGTGCTGTTCTGGGGCGTGGTAATTGTGGTGCTATCGATTTTCGGCGGCGGCATCGCGCCGACGGTGATCGAGGCGATCAACATGATCGGCTCGGTGTTCTACGGGCCGATACTGGCGACCTTCCTGCTGGCGATCCTGCGCCCGCAAGTCGGCTCGATGGGCGCCAACGCCGGCCTGCTTTCCGGTGTGGGTTTGAACATTTACCTGTGGGCCGCCCAGCCCCAGGTGTTCTGGCTGTGGTGGAATGTGACCGGCTGCCTCAGCGCCATCGGCATCGCCCTGCTGGTGTCGGCTTTCGCCAAAACCGGCGCCGGGAATGTGGGGCGGGATGCCGCCACGGACGGCGTGGTCGGCGTGTGGCGGCGCGATGAAACGACCATTCTGCTGGTGGCCTTCGCCGCCATGCTGCTGATCGGCTGGCTGACGCCCCTCGTGCTGACTCGCTAGATGTGTTTGCGGATTCAATGACTTGCGTCATCGAATCCTAGTCCGCGAGCCAGAACAGCGCCACCGCCGCGGTCCAGGAGAAATCGCCGCCGCCGCAGCCCTTGCCGGTTCGCGAACAATAGTATTCAAAATAGCCGCCCGCGGCCTCGACGCAGCGGCGGGTTTCGGCCTTCACCCGCGCGGCGAGATCGTCAAAGCCATAGGCGCGCAGGCCATCGGCGATCATCCAGTTGATATGCAGCCAAACCGGCCCGCGCCAATAGCGCTGCGATTCGTAGCGCGGGCTTTCCGGGTGGGTTGACGCCAGCGAAAAGCGGCTCGCGGTCAGCCATTCCTCCACCAGCGCGGCCATTTGGCTGGCCTGCTCCGCATCGGCGAGCAAGCCGAACAGCGGCAGCAGGGTGGCGGTGGTGCGCTCGCGCAGCGGCGCGCCGGAAACCTTGTCCAGGTTGAGGAAGCAACGGTGTTCGGCGGACCAGCAGGCATTCACCGCCTGTTGGGTGCGGGCGAGCTCGGCTTCAAGCTCCGCAACCGCCGACTCAAGATCGAATTGCCGGCACAGCCCGATCAATTCGCGGGTGGCGCGGTGCAGAATCGAAACTGTGGCGATATCGACCACCCGGTAGGGCGAGCCGGCGCTCAGGCGGCACGGGTCGAATTCGTTGTGCTTGAGGAACTCGATCAGATACAGGTAGCGGTCGTATTCCCGCCGGCTTGGGCGCTGGGCCTGATCGACATGGCCGAGGTCGCGGCGCTGGTATTCCCATTCCACCCGCGGCACCCGCGCCAGCGGCCCGTCCCAGGCGGGGCTGTTGTCCATGCCCGATTCCCAGGGGTGGTAGCTTTCCACCAGGCCGCTGCCGCCGGGGTCGCGGTCCCGGTACCACCAGCGGTGATGCGCGACGATTTTCGGCAACAGCCCGCGCGCCTCGGCCCGGGCCGCGTCACCCGCGCTCGAGCGCTCGAGCATCCGCGCCACCGCCAGCGCCCACACCGGCGGCTGCGAGATCGTGCTGGAGGGAATGCGGGAGTTGGCGCCCCAGATTTCCGAGCCGGGGAAGTACGAGTCCGCCTCGTGGTGGAAAAGAATATGCGGCAGCAGGCCGTTGTCCCACTGGCCGCTGAACATCGTCCGCGCCTCGCGCCAGGCGCGGCCTTCATCGAAGCGGTGCCAGCCGAGCGCGGTGATGGCGGAATCCCAGTTCCACTGGAACGGATACAGCCCCCGGGTGGGCACCGTGTAGCCGCCAAGGTCGTTGCTCCGCAGGATCGCGCGCGCCGCATCGAAATCGATCATTTTCCCGGTTCGCGCCGCCCCATGTCCCAGCTTCCGCCGACCTCGAAAGGTATATTTACCCGAAGTGGGTAAAATACCACCATCCACCGCCCAAGGCAAAGCGACGATTCAGGGAATTCTTCGGGAGGGGCTTATGTTGTTAACTTGACGGATTGCGAGCGCGGGCCTCGTCTCGCGGTTCTTGGAGTTTGCGGCACCTAGG
>JAPOTO010000067.1 GCA_026709135.1 Gammaproteobacteria bacterium
CCCTCGAAAAGCGGTGCTTTTCGTCTGCTTCGCAGACCGGGCCTCACCCTGTCTCGCACGCCCGCTGAACCCCACCCAGCCAGACGGCGACTAGCGCTGTGCCTGCCTTCCGTCGTTCCGCGACTGCGCGCGTGCGGAATGACGGGCGGGACGTGCTGGATTGGATTCAGCGCCGCTCCACTGAAACAATCATCACCGACTCCATCGGCACATCCCTGAGTCCCCGGGGGCCATCGCCGGTTTCCACCGCCGCGATGGCGTCAACGACTTCGATGCCTTCGACGACCATGCCGAACACCGCGTAGCCAAAACCCCGCATGGTCTCGTCGGTGTGGTTGAGAAAGTCATTGTCGGCGTGGTTGATGAAGAATTGGCTGGTGGCGCTGTTGATGTCGCTGGTGCGCGCCATGGCGATGGTGCCGCGGTTGTTGGGGGTGTCGGCCCGGGCTTCGTTGATGATCGGATCAAAGGTCGTTTTCTGCACCATGTCGGCGTCGAAACCGCCGCCTTGGATCATGAAGCCGGAAATCACCCGGTGGAAGATAAGGCCGTCGTAGTAGCCGTCGTCCACATAGCGCAGGAAATTCTCCACGGTTGCCGGCGCCCGATCCTCCCACAGCTCGATCACGACTGTGCCGAGGCTCGTTTCCATCACCACCACGGGATTGTCCTGGGCCGAGGCGGCCGAGCCGAATCCGAGCGCAAGGCCGAGGGCAAGAGTGGAAATCAAGGTTCGCATAGTGCAACTCCGGGAAGCGTCAAACAGGTGCCGCCGCCGCGCCAGCACAGCGCTGCGGTCGGTCAACAAATGAGATGGAAAAATGGCTGCCCAACCTGGACTCGAACCAGGAACCAAGTGATTAACAGTCACCTACTCTACCAATTGAGCTATTGGGCAACGCGCAAAAGCCTGTCCCCGCCAGCCGGCACGATGCCAAGCTGGCGGCTAAAGAGCGCGGTATAGTAAATTCAATCGCCCCGAGCGTCAATCCATTACAGTGGCCATTGCAGCGGCTCGGTTGCCCTCAAGGCCCGCGCTCGGGACAGTTCCGGCCTCCGGCGGCGACTGGCGTCACAGGAAGTTGTTCGGCCAGATGATCGAGCGCCACATGTGGGCGACCGGGCTGCCGTCGAATCCGAGACCTTCCTTCGGCTGCCTGAAGTGGCGGCCGATGATGTCGGTGAAATCGTCAACGTCGACTTCCACGCCCTCCTCGAAGGAATACAGGTCGTTGAGCGTGATCAGCCGCGAGGACATGTACCACTTGTGATTCTTGGCCTCCTCCCAGGCTTTCACCAGATAGGGTTCGGGCTTGTAGTCGGCGCCGAAGAAACGGATATACGCCTCGGGATACTCGTAGCCGACGCTCTCATCGGGGAAAAACCGCAGCGCCTGATGCTTCTCGATCGCCCAGGCGACTTCCTCATCGACATAGGGGCCGACCATTTGCGCGCACCAGTAGCCGTGGTCGGTGCGGATCAGGTGGGAAACGCAAATGTCATGCAGCAGGCAGGCGAGGACGATTTTCTCGTCGAGGCCGTTGATCTTCGCCAGCCGCGCGCTTTGCAGCACGTGGTTCGCCGGCGCGAAGCGCAGCTTGTAGAAGTCGATCAGCGTGGGCGCCTCGGGCATTTTCGGCAACCGCGGGTCGTTGTGCTGATACCAGGGCCGGGTGTCGCCGGGAATCGGCTCGGGGGTGGGCTCGATACTGCACATCCACGGTGTGGCGATGCGCCTGTCGAGCTCGTCGCTCATGGCGTCTTCAAGCGCGTCGGCCTTGGCGGTGAGGGTGGCCGCGCCGGTGATCGAAGCGAGCGAGGCGGCGCTCATATTGCCCAAAAACGAACGGCGGTCCATAAGCCTTCTCCTGTATAGGGGTCTACCCGCATTATTTACCACAATCCGCGCCAATGCTCCAGAGGGAGCACGGATTCGCCCGCCTTGTGGCGCCCGGCAATAAACCCGGTGGCGAGGCCAGTGCCCGCGATAACGGGACGCCCGGCGGCTCGGCCGGAACGAATGTTGAGGCAACGCCCCCAGGCAACTATGATACCGAGTGCAAATCAGGCTCCTAGGGTTCGAGCATAGCCCAGATCAAGCTCGATTACTCCATAAGGTTCTTATTTTTATGGTTGAGTAGATATACAGAATACATCCGAATGTAAAAATTAAAGGCGCCAAATAAAAAAGAAATAGCTTGATCGGTCGCACTCTATCTTGGCTATTTCCGTCTAAAGAGGAAGGCAATAATTCCCTAATTGTGTCATCTTCGAGTAGCGTAATCAAGGCATTTGTATTCAAATGAGAAGTTTGGGAGGGAGTTTTTTCTAAGAAAACTTCCCTGTCCTTTGTTGCCACATACTCCAAAATTAAACTTTGCGCAGCGAGGCTATCAGCCTTTCTATCTGGCAAACCATCAACAAGCGATTGGTATCCAATAGCTGCCAAGCCAATGGCGGAAAGGAATAACCATAAAGCGACGAATAGTTTGGAAAATTGAATATTCTTTTCACGTGCGATATGCCATGCGCATATACCATTCAACCATATTCCAATTATCATTATTTCCCAATATCGATTAGCTGGTGGTACTCCTTCTCCACCTCGAAAATAAGCCATGGCTAGGATTTGGCAAATCATGAAAATACCTAATGAGAAAAGAAAAAACGATCCGCGCAAGGTTTTAATATTCCAGATAAAGTA
>JAPOTO010000063.1 GCA_026709135.1 Gammaproteobacteria bacterium
GCCACCGGAATCACCGATACGATGGCGACGCTGACCGCCGCCAACGTGCCGGGCGAAGTCTGGCACTACCGCCGGATACAGCCGGAAGGCGGCGAATGCTCCGGCCCGCAAAGCGATGCCGGGGCAACCCTCGAAGGCCTCGAAGCGGCGACGGACCACGTCTACGGCCTATACGCCGACAGCGCCTGCGAAACGGAACTCGCCCGCGCCGGATTCGCCACCGGGCCGCCCATCACCGTCGTCCGGCCCGCGCCGGGGCCGCTGGACGCCGCCGCGTCCCGCACCCACCTGTTCCCGCTGCTCGCCGCCGGCGGGGGTTTCCGCTCCCGCCTGCTGGTGAACGGCATCGCCGGGGGGCGCGGCCGCTGCGAACTGTCGCTCCACGGCGCCGAGCTGGACGCCGTCCGCCTCTCCGCCGAACCCGCATCGGCGCTGGCGCCTGCGGCGGAGGCGGAAACGGGCGCGGAAATGGGCGCGGAAATGGACGCGGGGGCGGAGTCCGCCCCGGCGGTCTTCGGCGTCCGCCTGCGCGCGGGCGGCGAAGCCGTGCTGAACAGCGCCGGCGCCGGGAACCTGGCCCTCGGCTACGCCAAACTCGAATGCGGGGAGCCGGTGGCGGCGCAACTTCTGCTGAGCCTCGAGGCCGATGGCGAACTTGCCGCGATGGCGCACCAGTCCGGGGCGCGGCTGGGCACGGCCTTCTCGGTGCCGGGGGTTCCGGCCCCGCTGCGCCTGGGCCTGGCCCTCGCCAACGACGGCGCCGCGGGCAACCTGTGCGTGGTCGGGGCGGCCGGCGGGCGGGCCGTGGTGACGCCGCCACCGGGGGAAATGGTGTTCCGCCTGCTGGACGATCTGATCCCGGAGGCGGGCGGCGGAAGCGGGCCGGTGTCGGTGCTCTGCGCGCGCCCGGCCGGGCTGCTGGCGCTGCCGATCGGCGGGGGCGTGTTCACCGCCCTGCCCGGAATCGCGCTTTCCGGAGACGGGGAAGAGGCGGAGCAAACGCCGCCCGCCGCCGCGGCCGCAACCGGATCCGCGCTGCTGCCGCTGGTGCTCGACGGCGGCGGCTTCCGCTCGCGGCTGACGGCGGTCAACCTGGCCGCGGGTGCCAACCGCTGCGAACTGCGGCTGTCCGGCGCCGGGGGGCTGGCCGCCGCCAACTTCGCTGGCGCGGATTTGGTCGGGGCGGATCCGGCCGTGGCCGCGGACGGCATGGATGGAACGGGCGGCGCGGGTGGGATGGACGGCGCCCCCGCCGCTGGCGGGATGGACGGAATGGACGGCGCCTCCGGCAGGGACGGCTTCGGCTTTAAATTGAAACTGGCGGAACAGGGCGCCCAGGCGGTGCTGGAAAGCCTTGGCGGAGAGGCCCTGGCCTTCGGCCACGCCGCGCTCGAATGCGACGGCCCGGCAACACTTCGCAACCTGATCGTGCTCGACGCCCCCGGCGGGCCGGCCGGCATGATGGCCCCCGGCCCGGCCCAGCCGGCCCGCGAGATGCGCTTCCGCGCCCCGCCCGCCCCGGCGCGCCTGGCGCTGGTTCTGGCCAACGGCGGCGGCGAAAGGACGGCCTGCCACATCGCCTTGGCCGCGGACGGCGCCGCCGTGCCGCCGTCGGGCCTCCCGCTGATCGCCGTCCCGGCGGGGTCCACGGCCATCCGCTTCCTCGGCGACCTGTTCGCCGTGCCCGCGGACTTCCCCGGCGGCCCCGCAACCCTGCGCTGCGACCACCCCGTCGGCGCCCTGGCCCTCCCCCTCGCCGGCGCCGCCTTCACCGCCGTTCCCCCCGTCATCCCCGGCCTCGAACCCCCGCCGGGAGAGTAACCGCCGCCCGCTCAACCCCCTCGCCGCTTCGCGGCTGCCCCTTGACAGGGGGAGAGTTTGCCCCCGCGGCCACACCGCGCCCGCGACACCGGCCGGTCCGCCGGTTGGGCGTGTGGCATAATGCCGGGCATGGCGCTGATTGATGAAAAATACCGGGACGACGGCAAACCGCGCGACCAGGACAACGTCGATTTGGACCGGTACCTGTCGATGCGGGACCGGGCGCCGGCAACCGGGCGCGGCGTGCCGTTCTTTTCGGGGCGGGAGCGGGAGATTGGCGTTTTCCGGGAGATGGTCAACGATCTGTCGCGAGGCTTGGCCGCCAACGCTTCAATCGTGGTGGAGGGGCCTCCCGGCGCGGGCAAGAGCGCCCTGATGTGCCAGTTCATGGAGGAAATGCGGTCGCTCCCGCCGACCGGGACCGGGGCGCGGCGATGGCTGCCCGTGCCGGTCTCCGCGAGCGACGCGGAATCCCCGCCCTACCTCGCCGATGCGATAGATGAAGCTGTTGTCAGCCGACTCGCAGCGGAACTCCTTGCCACCGACAGCGCCTCCCGCAAATCAGGCGGGGCCATGAGCTTCGTGGAGAAGTTGAGCGAATATTGGGGTGGCGACATCGATCTGGCTAAGGCGCGGACCAAGGCCAGGGAGTTTTTCGACCGGGGCGGCAGCGTGATGGGTTTTTCCCTCGGCGCCTCGCGGGAAGGGCCGCCAAAAACCATCTCCGAGGCCGCCGGCCGGCGACGCAACGCTTGGCAGTCCTGGCAAATCGTGCTCATGATTGATGAGGCGCAGGGCATCGAGCCCGGCGAGCGCCACGCGGGCGGCGGAACATTGAGCGCGCTGCACCAGGGCATCGTCAGGGCACCCATTTCATTCTGCGCTTTCGGCCTGCCCGGAACATTGCTGGCCTTGGGCGACGTCAGTGTTTCGCGCCCGTCCGGCGGTCGCGCCATCCACCTCGGGGGACTCGATGACGGGGCCGCCGGGCAAACGGTTGACCGGTGCTTCAACGCATTCGGCGTGCGCAATGGCGCAACCTGGCGCGAGGCGATTCTCGCCCGCGCCGCCAACTGGCCGCAGCATCTGGCGGTGTACCTTAACGCCGCCATCCGCCAGCTTCGCGAGGCCAGCCCGGAGCGCATGGACGCGGCGGAGACCGACATCGGGGCGGCGATGCGCGAGGGCGACCGGGCGCGCGAGCGGTACTACGGGCAGCGCTTGGCGCGCCTGCGCCGCCGCCAAGGTGGATTCGAGAAACTCGCCAGGGAGCTCGTCCCGGCCTTGCTGGAACGCGGCGGGCGCCTGCCCTACAGCGAGCTTTTCGACCTGGTGGAGGAAATCGGCCAGCGGACTTTCCCGCTGTCCGGCACCAACGCCACGCAGTTCATCCGGGACGCCGAGCACAGCGGATTGCTGGCGCCAGCGGAAGACGGGGAAGTCTATTCGATGCCCATCCCCTCATTCGCCGGCCACCTGCTTGGCGACCGGTAAGCGGTCCGCGCGCCACCCAGCCAGACGGCGACGGATCGAAGCCAAGGAACAACATCGGCTTTTGCTTGCCGCCTGAATCACTTATGCTTGCGCTTTGCCCAAACACCGCGACAGGGGAGAATCTCCGATGACAATTCGTTTTCTGCTTGCCGGCCTTGCGCTGATCGCCAGCCTTCCGGCCCTCGCCCAGGTTCCCATCATCCAGCCTGGACTGCCCGGCGAGCCCAGCCGCCAGATCAGCGCCGAGGAGGCCTCCGATCTGGCCGGCCTCAAGTTCTCCGAAGCCGATGTGCGCTTCATGCGCGGGATGATTTCCCACCACCGCCAAGCCATGGATATGAGCGCGCTGGTCGATACGCGCAGCAACCGGGAAGCGGTGGAGGCCATCGCCGAGCGCATCGCCCTGTCCCAGGAAGACGAGATCGACATGATGGCGGGCTGGCTCGAAGACCGCGGCATCGAGCCGCCGATGGCGGACGCCCATCACGGTGGGAACCACGAGCTGATGCCCGGCATGTTGACCGCCGAGGAATTCGCCCAGCTTGAAGCCGCCGAAGGCTTCGAGTTCGACACCCTGTTCCTGCAATTCATGATCGACCACCACGAAGGCGCACTGGTGATGGTGGAAGACCTGCTCGACCAGCCTGGCTCGGCCCAGGATTCCGAGCTGTACCGCTTCACCGCCGATGTCACCTCGGATCAAACCAGCGAAATCGAGCGCATGAACAGCATGCTGGCCGGATTTTCCCCCGACCCCCGGGTCGCCCTGACACCGGGCTTCCGGGACGCCGGCGAAGCCGCCCTCAACATGGCGCTCGTGGCCACGCTGCCGAAGCCGGATGGATTCTTCGACCCGGCCAATCCCAGCGGCCTGCCCAACCGCGAAGCCATGGAAGAGGAAACCTTGGCGCCGGATGCCGATGCCGCGGACGACCCGGCGCCGCAGCAAGTCGCCGACGCGGCGGCGGATGAGAACATTCAGGAAACCCCAGTCGCCGAAGATGAGGCGGAGGACGAAAATTCCGAGCCGCGCCCATCCCTGCTCAACTTCGGCAACACCGATCTCGTGTTCGCCGGCAATATGCTTGTGGCGGGCAACTACCATGGCTTCAACGCCTACGACATCAGCAGCCCCACCGTCCCGCAGCTGATCAGCTCGGTGGTGTGCCCCGGCGGCCAGGGTGATGTTTCCATCGTCGGCGACCTGCTCATCATGTCGGTGGAGCAGACCCGGGGCCGGCTCGACTGCGGCCTCCAGGGCGTGGCCGAGCCGGAAAGCGAGGAGCGCTTCCGCGGCATCCGCATTTTCGATGTGAGCGATTTCAGCCTGCCGCGGCAAGTCGGCGCGGTGCAGACCTGCCGCGGCTCCCACACCCACACCGTGGTCACCGACCCGGACGATGCCGGCAACATCTATGTGTACGGCTCGGGCACGAGTTCGGTCCGCGATGACGAGGAGCTTGCCGGCTGCTCGGACAAATCGCCCTTCGAGAACCCGGAATCCTCGCTCTACCGCATCGACGTGATCCGCATCCCGGTGGACGCCCCGAACGAGGCGATGATCGTCAACCGGCCGTTCATCTTTTCCGACCCGGAAACCGGCGTCGCCGCCGGGCTGTGGGAAGGCGGCGACCACGGCCCCGAAACCCAGACCACGCGCAGAACCAACCAGTGTCACGACATCACCGCCTTCCCGGAGATCGGCCTCGCGGCGGGGGCGTGTTCGGGCAATGGCATCCTGCTCGACATCTCCGACCCGGCGAACCCGGCGCGGATCGACGAGGTTATCGACCCCGGCTTCGCCTACTGGCATTCGGCGACCTTCAACAACGACGGCACCAAGGTCATCTTCACCGACGAATGGGGCGGCGGCGGCCGGCCCAGATGCCGCGCCCAGGACCCGCTGAACTGGGGCGCGGACGCGATCTACGACATCGTCGACGGCCAGCTCGAGTTCCGCAGCCACTACAAGATGTCCGCGCCCCAAACCGAAACCGAGAACTGCGTCGCCCACAATGGCTCGCTGGTGCCGGTTCCCGGCCGCGACATCTTCGTCCAGGCCTGGTACCAGGGCGGCGTTTCGGTGGTCGATTTCACCGATTCGGACAATCCAGTCGAGATCGCCTTTTTCGACCGCGGCCCGGTTGACGAGGAGGAATTGATCAGCGCCGGCTACTGGTCCACCTACTGGTACAACGGCTACATCTACGGCACCGAGATTGCCCGGGGGCTCGATGTGCTGCAATTGCGGCCCAGCGATTTCCTCACTGAAAACGAAATCGCCGCGGCTTCGCTGCCCCATGGCACGGCGGTTTTCAACGCCCAGCAGCAAACGATGTTCCGCTGGCCCGCCGAACCGGTGGTGGCCCGGGCCTATCTCGACCAGTTGGCCCGGGGCGACACCTTGGCAAGCGCCCAGCGGCAAGACTTGAGCGGCGCGCTCGACCAAGCCCAGGAAGCCTTCGACCGCGGCGCGAACGACAGCGCCGCCGCCAGCCAGCTCGAAGAACTCGCGGAAGAATTTGAAGCCGCCTCATCGGGCGCCGCCGGCATCGACCGGAGCCGATTGCTGGCCCTGGCCGAAACCCTGAGCGGAATCGCCGAGCGGCTATAGGGCGGCGTTTACGGGACTGGCAATCCCCATCGCGGCAATGAGCCATCGACGCGCGGCCCGCCTCGACAGCCTGGCCGCAGGGGGGGCGCCCGACTTACTGGAACACGAGCTGTGCCGCCACCTGCCGGACCAGTCGCCGGGCGATGGCGACTGAGTCCGACAGCCATCTGTTCGTCGATCTCGACGGCACGCTGATCCGCACCGATCTGCTGTTCGAGTCGGCGCTGCGGTTGGTGCGGCGCAATCCGCTGTACCTGCTCGCGATTCCATTTTGGCTGCTGCGGGGCCGCGCCTGGCTCAAGCAGCAGCTTGCCCGCCGCGTCATCCTTGATCCCGCCGGCCTGCCGTACAATGCCGAAGTGCTTTCCTGGCTGCGGGAAGAGCGCGCCCGCGGGCGCGGGATGACGCTGATCACGGCGTCGAACCAGCGCTGCGCCGATCAGGTTGGCGAGCATCTCGGGTTGTTCGATCAAGCCATTGGCAGCGACGCCAAAACCAATCTGAAAGGCGAGGCCAAGCTGCGGCGCATCCGCGAACTGGCCGGTGGCGGGGATTTCGCCTACGCCGGCGATTCGCGGGCGGATGTGCCCATCTGGGAACAGTCGAGCCAGGCCGTGCTGGTCGATTGTCCGGCTTCGGTCAGCGACCGCATTGCCAAGCACTGCGGCAAGGTGTTGCAAATCGGCGCCGCACCGCCGCTCTGGCGGCCGCTGCTGCGGGCGATGCGGCCCCATCAATGGCTCAAGAACACGCTGGTTTTCGTCGCCCTGATTCTGTCCCACCGCCTGCTCGAAGCGGACTCGCTGCTCGCCTCGGCGCTCGCCTTCGCCGTTTTTTGCCTGTGCGCCTCGAGTGTCTACCTGCTCAACGACCTGCTCGACCTCGACAGCGACCGCGCCCACCAGACCAAATGCAAACGGCCTTTCGCCGCGGGCGATCTGCCACTGGCAGTTGGCCTCGCTAGCGCGCCGGTGTTGTTGCTCGCGGCTTTTCTGGTTGCCCTGGCGCTGCCGGCGGCGTTCGGTCTCGTCTTGCTCGGCTACTGGCTGCTGACCTGCCTGTACAGTTTCGCGCTGAAACGGATTTTCCTGCTCGACACCATCACCCTCGCGCTGCTTTTCACCCTGCGTGTCGCCGCCGGCGCGGCGGCGATCGAAGTGGATGCAACCAACTATCTGATCGCCTTTTCCCTGTGCTTTTTCCTCGGTCTCGCGCTGGTGAAGCGGGTCACCGAACTGGTCAAGCTGCAAACGGACGCCATCGTCGGCAGGGCCTACCGCAAGCGGCATGAAAAACCGCTCACGCTCATCGGCAGCCTCGCCAGCCTGCTGGCGGTGGTCGTTTTCGCCTTCTACATCAACGCCCAGGCGACCACCGGGCTGTACCGCGCGCCCTGGGTGCTGTGGCTGATCGTGCCGCTGCTGCTCGTCCTGCTCGGCCGCATCTGGCTGCTCGCCCGCACCGGAAAGCTCCACGAAGACCCGGTGCTGTTCGCCGTAGAGGACCGCCTCAGCCAACTCATCGTCCTAGCCACCGGCTGCCTAATCTGGCTGGCCGCCTGAGTTGACCATCTTATTGGCCCCTGTTAGTTTTGCCACATGGAGCAGATGAAGATTTCCGAATTCAAGAGCCGGTGCCTCTCCGCGCTCGCCCGGGTGGGCAAAACCGGAACGCCCCTGCTGGTAACCCGGTTCGGCAAACCGGTTGCCCAGATTTTTCCACCGCCCCGGGAGGGAAAACCGGACTGGATGGGAAGTATGAAGGACACCGGCGAGATTCTCGGCGACATCATCTCGCCGACGGCCGCGCCGGAAGACTGGGAAGCCCTGCGTTGAACACCCGCGGTCCGCGAAATCCCCGTATCCACTGAAATCGCGATAGCGAGCCGCGTTATTCCGCTCCCTCACAAGGACCCCGCCGACCGCTTCATCGCGGCGACCGCCAAGCTGAATGGGCTGACCCTGGTGACCAGCGACCGATCACTCTTGGCTTGTCCCGATCTGGACTTGCTACCGGCCTGACGACCGGCAGCAGCGCTATTGATTATCGGTGTTGGCTGATTTAGCTTTTCCATTGGAATTTTCGGGAAGCGGTGGCGGGGGGTTTGCGCTTCCAGTGGATGAGGGTGGCCGTTATGTCGCGTTTGGTTGGATTGTCTTTGGTTTCGCTGCTGCTGTTGGCGGCTGGGGCGCTGGCCCAGAATGACCCGGCTGCCTGGCAGCCGCCGCGCACGGCTTCCGGGCATCCCGACTTCCAGGGCTATTGGACCAACGCCTCGCTGACGACCTTGCAGCGCGCCGACAACTACGCCGAATTCGGCTTGGTGATTCCGGGCGAGCGGCTTGCGGAGGTGACGCGGAACAATCACCAGAACGTGCGCCAGGCCACCGACGACAATCAGGTGCAGGGCCAGTTGCCCGATGGCAGCGATCTGGCCCGGGGCCGGGGCTACAACGCCTTCTGGGTCGATCCCGGCTCGCGCTTCGGTATCATCGGCGGCGAGGCCCGCACTTCCTGGATCACCCATCCCGAAAACGGCCGCATTCCGTTTTCCGAGCGCGGCGAGGAGTTGCGCCGCGAGCACCGGGCGCGGTTTTCGGGCAATGACGGGCCCGAGGGCCGCTCGCTCGGCGAGCGCTGCATCATCGGCTTTGGCGGCACCGGCGGGCCGGTGATGAACAATGTGCTGTACAACAACCTGTACCAGATCGTGCAGACCGACGATTACCTGATGATTCTGGTGGAAATGGTGCATGACGCGCGCATCATCCCCATCGGCGGCGGGCGCCGACCGGCGAAACTTTCGCCCTGGTTCGGCGATTCGGTGGCGAACTGGGACGGCGACACCCTCGTTGTCGAGACGGTCAACCTGCACCCCTTGCAGGCGCCGGGCCACGCGGCGCCCATCTCGGCCCAAGGCAAAATCGTCGAGCGCCTCACCCGCATCGCCGAAGACCGCATTCTCTACGGCTTCGAGGTCAGCGACCCTCTCTACTACACCGCGCCCTGGGGTGGCGAAATGGTCTTCAGAGCCACCGACACCATGCCCTACGAATACGCCTGCCACGAAGGCAACTACGGGCTGGAGGGCATCCTCGCCGGCGCGCGGAGGCTCGAGCTGCTTGAGCAAGATTGACCAGACGGAGAAGCGCCATGCTGAAAGCCTGGGCCACAATCCACAGCGGCTGGTGTCGCGGAATGCTCGCCGCTTTGGTGGCGCTATGGGCCGTTCCCGGCCTGGCAGCCGAGGACGATGCGCGCGGGATGGACGGGATGGACTGGGTGGCGGAATTGCGGGCCCAGGAGGAGACGCTGGCCGAACTCGAAGCCCGCGGCGGGCCGTTCGACCCGATGCTGATCGAACCCCTGCAAGCGATGATCCGGCTGCTCCAGGAGCGGGGCGAGCATCAGCGCATCGCCGAGCTGCAGCAGCGGCAGTTGGGGCTGATGCGGACCAATTTCGGCTTGGAGAGCCCGCGACTGATTCCGCTGCTGCGCGAGATGGTGTTGACCGGAATCCGCATCGGCGAAGCCGAACAAGTCACCGACCATCTGCAACTGATCCGCCACCTCAGCGCCGCCGAGGATGACCCGGAGTCGCTGTTGCGGGCGATGGATTCGCTGGCCCACTGGCATTTGACCGGCGGCGCGGCGGACAGCAGCCAGCAGCGCGCGCGGGATTTCTTCAAAGCCCGGGAGTTGATCGAGGAAGCCGAGGAAGTCGCCCTTGAACTCCACGGCGGGGACAATCCCGCCATGGCGCCGTGGCTGTACCGCGGCGCCATGAACCTTTACCAGCTCGTCGCCGTCATCAACACCAAAGCGGGTCTGAGCGGGCCGGCGCTGCGCGAACTCGTGCGCCACGACGGCGGCATGAAGCTGCGCACTTCGGCCCGGGGTTTTACCTTCAATCCCATCGGCTCGACCACGGTGACGCCGGTGGTCGAGCGCGGCGAACTCGTCGGCGAGCTGTATCTGCGCGAAGCCATGGGCAAGATCGACGATATCGGCGAGATCTTCGCCAGCGCCGAAAACCCCGAAGCCGAGGCCATGGCGCTGATCTACCGCGCCGATTTCCAGTTGCTGCTCGACCGCGGCACGGCCTTCGGCCAGTATCGCGACGCCATCGAGCTGCTGCGCGGGGCGGGCATCGCCGAAGACCGCATCGAACACTTCTTCAGCCGCCCGCAACTGCTGCCGGCCGACCGCTTCCATCCCACGCTTGAGGCGGCCATCGCCGACCATGATGCCGCGCTCGCCGCCTCGCGCCCGCAAGACCCGCAAGACCCGCAAACCCCGCAAACCAAAGCCGCGGCCCATGTGCCGCCTTTCACGGCCTGGGACCAGTCCGCCCCCAACATGCGCGCGCCGGTTTCCGCCAACGCCTTCTGGGACTTGCCAGCCAACCAGCATGCGGTCGAGCTCGAATTCAACATCAGCAGCCGCGGCGGCGTCTCCGCGGTAAACATCATCGCCGCCGAACCCGACGACCGCAGATCCCGCCGCCTCGCCCGCGACGCCGCGCGCCAACTCCGCTTCCGCCCGCCACTCGAAGAAGGCCGCGGCCAGCGCCTGCGCGATGTGCGGATGCAAGTCCTGATACCGCGCCGGGTGGATTGATGGCCGCCGGCTGAAACAATACATGTAACAATTCATTGCTGGACTGCGGCGCAATCGGCTCTATAGTTGGCGGCTTGGATGCCGATGCAACCGGAACCGGGGTTTGGTTCGTATACCCATGCATCGGCAGCGGAAGCGATGGCCAAGGCGGTTAGCTGATGAGACGAGTGTTGATGCCGGCGGGGATACTGGCGGCTTGCGTGCTGTTCGCGGTATGGCTCGTGCGCAATCCAAGCCAGCTCGACGAGGCTTCCCCCGAGATCATTCCCGTGGCGGTGCGGGTGATCGAGGTCGCTTCCGAGCCGGTGCGCTTGTTCGTCGAATCCCAGGGCAAGGTGCAGGCCGCGCGCACGGTGAATCTGTCAACGCCGGTGGCGGGAACCGTGGACTGGATCTCGCCCAAGCTCGAAGCCGGAGGCTACGCCGCCGAGGGTGACCCGCTGCTGCGGCTCGAATCCCGCGATTATGAAATCGCCCTGGCCCGCAGCGAGGCGGCACTCCAGCAGGTGATCGCCGAGGAGGCTCACGCCCGCTCTGAATTCGAGCGCCTGCGCGAACTCGGCGAGCGCCGCCTCGCCAGCGAATCGCAGATCCAGAATGCGCAGCGCCTCGCCAATGTCACCGCCGCGCGCATCAGCGAAATCGAAACCCAGCTCAGGCAGGCCCGGCTCGATCTCGAGCGCACCGAACTGAGCGCGCCGTTCGACGCGGTTGTGCAATCGCGGCAGGTCGAACTCGGCCAGTACGCCAACCGCGCCGAGAATGTGGCCGTGCTTTACGGCGCCAACGAGGTCGAAGTGCGGCTGCCGCTGGCGATCCGCCAACTCGGCTATCTCGACGTGCCGCTCGACTTCCGCGGCGAACTCGACCGCGAAGTCGCCCCCGCGGTGCGGCTCGAGGGCATGTACGGCGGCAAGCGGCACTCTTGGAGCGGCCGCCTCGTGCGCACCGAAGCCGCCATCGACCCGGACAGCAACAGCGTGCAGGCCATTGTCCGCGTAACCCAGCCCGGCGCCGAGGCCGCAGAAGGTGTCGAACGGAGTTCCAAAGGGAGTTCCAAAGAGGGCGCCAAAGGCGCCATTCCCCTGCCCATCGGCCTGTTCGTCGAAGCCGCCATCAGCGGCCGCGAAATCGACGACATCATCGCCCTGCCCAGGGCGGTGATCCGCAACAACAACCAGGTGCTCGTGGTCGATGCCGAAAACAAGATGCGCTACCGCGACGTGGAGATTTTCCGCTTCGAGGAGGAGCGCGTGCTGATCAGCGGCGGCTTGCGGCCGGGGGAGACCGTTTGCATTTCACCGATCCAGGCGGTGGTTGACGGCATGTCGGTCCAGCCCGTGCGGGAAATCATCTAGACGTCTTGGCGGGGGAAAATCGTGCGCGCGCCCATCAGTTGGTTTGTCAAGAATCCCGTCGCATCCAACCTGCTGATGTGGATTTTCCTCGCCGGCGGCGTGATCGCCTATTTCAACCTGAACCAGGAGGAATTCCCCGATATCGACATCGGCATCATCCAGGTCAGCGTGCCCTATCTCGGCGCCACCCCGGAGGAGTCGGAAACCGGTGTCTGCCTGCGGATTGAAGAAGCGCTCGAAGGCGCCGAAGGTGTCCAGCGGCTGACCACCACGGCCAGGGAAGGCGGCTGCGACGCCACCGTGGAACTCATGGGCGACGCCGACCTCAACCGCTCGCTCAACGATGTCAAGGCCAAGGTCGACGCGATCACCACCTTCCCGACCGAAACCGAAAAACCCATCGTGCGCGCCTTCAGCAGCAGCGGCAATGTGATGACCATCGCCCTCGTTTCGGATGGCGACGACCACTTTCTCAAGCAGGTTGCCGAAGACATCCGCGACGACCTTGTCGATCTCAGCGAGATTTCCACCGTCAACATCGAATACCTGCGGCCGCTGGAGATTTCCATCGAGGTTCCCGAATACACCCTGCGCCAGTACGGCCTCACCCTCGATCAGGTGTCCCGCGCCATCTCCCAGGCCTCCCTCGACCTGCCGGGCGGCACCATCCGCGCCGATTCCGGCGAGATCATGCTGCGCACCAAGGGGCAGGTGTACAGCGGCGAGGAATACCGCGACATCGTGATCCGCTCCTTTCCCGACGGCAGCCAGTTGCGCCTTGGCGACATCGCCACGGTCCGCGACGATTTCGAGGAGGGCTATCTCGACGCCCGGGTCAACGGCGAGAACGCCGCGGTCATCGACGTGCTGCGCGTCGGCGAGGAGGACATCGTCCGCGCGGCGCGGCAGGTGCGCGGCTGGATGGATGAGAACATCGACCAGTTGCCACAGGGCGTGCGGCTTGAGGTGCTGATGGATTCGGCCGTGGCGACCCAGGACCGGATCGTCACCGTGGCGCGCAACGCCTACACCGGCCTGATGCTCGTGCTGCTGCTGCTCGCGCTGTTCCTGCGCTTCAAGGTCGCGATCTGGGTCGCCGCGGGCATTCCCATCGCGATCGCCGGCGCCCTGGCGCTGTTCCCCGCCGCCGACATGACGATCAGCTCGCTGTCGGTGATGGGCTTCATTCTGGTGCTCGGCATCGTCGTGGACGACGCCATCGTCGTCGGGGAAAGAATCTATTCATTTGAAAAACGCGGCTTCAGCAAGGAGGAGGCCGCCATCGAAGGCACGCTGGAGGTTTCGGTGCCGGTGATTTTCGGCGTGCTGACAACCATCGCCGCGTTTTTGCCGATTCTGCTGCTCGGCGGGCAAATGGGCTCGTTCTTCAACGCCATCGGCGGCGTGGTGGTTTTCTGCCTGTTCGCGAGTTTGGTTGAGTCGCAGCTCATCCTCCCCGGCCACATCGCCCACCGCAAAACCGAGGGGTACTTTGGCGAAAACAGCTTTTTCGTCCACAAATGGCAGGCCTTCCAGGGCCGGATCGCCAACGCGCTGGAGTATTTCGCCGAGCATGGCTACCGCCGCGCGCTGAAGCGGGTGCTTGAATTCCGCTATGTGGCCTGGGCGGTCGCCACCGGCGTCATCATGATCGCCCTGGCGCTGGTGTTCAGCGGCCGGGTCATTTTCCAGTTCATGCCCGCGGTGGAAGGCGACGTCCTCTACGCCACCGTGGAAATGCCACCCGGCGTGCCGGTGGGGGTGACCGAAGCGGCCATCGGCCTGGTCGAGGCGGCGGCGCTGGAAATCGCCGCGGAAGTCGAAGCCGAGCTCGATGCACTGCAGGCAGCCGGCGCCGCGCCGCGCTCCACCGAACGCGCGGTCAACAGCGTGGTGACCATCATCGGCGCCCGGGCGCCCCGGGGCGGGCCGGGTGGCGGCGGCCGCGGGGTTGGCGCAAGCAACACCGCCGAAGTGGTGATGTATCTGGCGCCATTCGCCGCCCGCGGCCAGATCCGCTCCGAAGGGATCCGCGACCGCTGGCGCGGGCGGGTGGGGACGATTCCCGACGCTCTGGAGCAGACCTTTGTTTCCGATGTGTTTTCCGCCGGCGACGCGCTCAACTTCCGCCTCGAAGGGCGCAACGAGGATACGCTGAAAATCGCCGCCAACCAGTTGAAGGAGGAACTCGCCAAGTATCCCGGCGTGTTCGACATCACCGATTCCTTCCGCGCCGGCAAGCAGGAAGTCCAGATCAGCCTGCTTGAGCGCGGCAAGACACTCGGCCTGACGCTCAACGATCTCGCCACCCAGGTGCGGCAGGCTTTCTATGGCGCCCAATCCCAGCGCATCCAGCGCGGAACCGACGACATCCGCGTGATGGTGCGCTACCCGGAAGAGGACCGGCGCTCGCTCGGCAACCTCGAGTCGCTGATGATCCGCACGCCCTCCGGGGCCGAAGTGCCGTTCCTCAGCGTCGCCGATTTCACCCTCGGCAACAGTTATTCATTCATCAACCGCCAGGACGGCCGGCGCATCATCACCGTCCGCGCCGATGTTGACCGCACCGTGGTGACGCCGGATGAGATCCGCCGCGAAATGGGCGCGCTTTTCGCCCGGACCTGGGAGCGCGAACTCGATGTGGAAATGGTGCTCGGCGGCGAGGGCGAGCGGCAGCTTGAATCGATCAACCAGATCATCAATCTCGTGCCGCTGGCGCTGCTGATCATCTTCAGCCTGCTGGCGATACCGCTCAAATCCTACACCCAGCCGCTGGTCATCATGAGCGTGATTCCCTTCGGCGCCATCGGGGCGATTTGCGGGCATTACATCATGGGGACCGATCTGGTGTTCTTCTCGCTGCTCGGCATCATCGCCCTCAGCGGCGTGGTGGTGAACGCGAGCCTTGTGCTCGTCGTCACCGTCAACCGCCTGCGCGCCGAAGGCATGGGCATGGTGAACGCCGTCGCCAAAGCCGGCGAACTGCGTTTCCGCCCGATCCTGCTGACTTCGATCACCACCTTCATGGGCCTCATGCCGCTGATTTTCTCGGGCAATCCCGCCACCTTCTTCATCGTGCCGATGGCGATCTCGCTGGCCTTTGGCATCCTCTTCGCCACGGTGATCACCCTGTTCCTCGTGCCGAGCCTCTACCTGATCCTCCACGACCTCATCGGCCACACCGACACCAAGGAAGAGCGGCGGCTGGCGTACCAAAACTAACCGCTCAGCTAGCGCGTCCGAACTTGATCGGAATCAGCGCCGGAACGCGCTGCTGGTACCCGCGGTACGATGGGTATTTCCCCAGGCTGATGGACTCGGTAAGCCGGGTCGAGCCGAGGAAAAGCAGATTCAGCAAGATGGCGCCCGCCAGCGACCAATGCAGCGGCGAGCCGCTGGCGGCGACGGCGAACAGGTAGAACACCCACCACATGCCGAGCTCGCAGAAGAGGTTTGGGTGGCGGCACCGGGAGAACAGTCCGGTGGTGAGGAAAGGCGCGGTGATTTCCGCGCCGGCCGCGATTCTGCGCTTCTTGTCCTGGTGGAAATTCCATTGCTGCTGATCCGCCACGGTTTCGCCCAGCAAAAGCGCGAGAAACAGCCCGGCGGCGAGCGCGTCGATCCAGTTCAGCGGCGCGTCCCGGTTGAGCCAGGCGTGATGGATTGGCGAAGTGAACAGCCAGACGAGCAGCATCTGTCCGAAGGAGGTGAAGGTGCAGTTCATCACCTGGAACCACAATTCCCCCATCCTTTCCCGCAGGTACGCCCAGCGGTAGTCCTCGCCGCCCGGCTTGAAACCGCCCTTGCGCCAGAAGTTGTAGCTGAGACGGACGCCCCAGAGCGTGACGAGGACGGTCATCAGATTGAGCCGCGCCGATTCGAATCCGGCGCCGGCCGCGACGACCAGGCAGTAAATCGGCGGCGCCATGGACCAGAAACGGTCCGCCCAGCTGTATTCGCGCGTCAGCAGCGACAGCCCCAGCGCCAGCGCGCCGATCACGATGGCCAAGTCAAGCGCGGCGCCGAACGGTGTGCCGACCAGCGGATGGGGGAACAGATTCAGGTCGAACATGGCGGAATCTCAATGCTCTTCCAGCAGCTTTCCGAAGCCCTGCAATTGATCCTTGATGCCGAATTGCCGCAGGGCGTGCCAGTAGGTGGCGGCGTTGATGGCGATGATGGGTTTTTGCATTTTGCGCTCGAGTTCGGCGGCGAGTTCGAGCATGCACAGGTTGGTGCCCACCTGCACGAAGGCGTCCACATCGTCCCCGTCGAGGTCCGCCACGATCTGCCGCAGGGTTTCGCCCGGGACTTCGGCGATGGCGGTCCAGCTTGGGCAGCGCAGGCACACATCGCGCACGGTTTGATAGCCGTAATCGGCGAAAAAGCGCATCACTTCGCGGTTGGCCGCCGGGAAGTAGGGGGAGATCACCACGATCCGCTTGATGCCGCCGTAGGTTTTCATGGCGGCGGCGCAGGATTCGGAGCCGATGCTCAACCGCAGCCCGCTCTCGCGCTCGATATTCTCCCGCCATTTTCTGGCGCCCTCGGCGCCATCGTAGAAGGTGACCGCGGACATGCCCATGACCAGATAATCCGGCGAGCAGGTGAGCACGCCCCGCACCGCGTCGAGGGTGTTGTCGGAAATCAGCATCGTGCCGGCGATGAAAGTCTCGTCGGAGACGGCGTTGGCGTTTTCGATGACGATGCGGCTGTAATGGTTGGTTACGCCCGGCACCCGCAGGTCGTCGAATTCAGGTTGGACAATGGTGTTGGTTGAGGGGCCAAGCACACCGAACTTGGCCCGCCAACCCAGAACGTCGGTCATGATTCCGCGCTCCTGGATTCCTATTGGTAATAGGGATTTTTCCATTCCCCGATCGAGCGCGAGCGCACCGGCTGGATCAGCTCCGGGGGTTCCGACAGCGGAAAACCCTCGCCCCAGTTCACCGGGTCGCCTTTCAGCTCGATGCTGGCGTTTTCGGTGTACCAGTCCACCAGGTCGCCGTCGCAGCGGAGAATCCAGGTGCAGCCGTCTTTTTCGCCGGCGGTGAAGTCGCCATGGCGCACACCCGCTGGGCGGAAGAAGTACTGGCCCTTGGTCATGGTGCCGAAGTTGTAGTCGAACTCGCCGTCGAGGCAATACGCTTCCTCGTACACCGGGTGGTGCGCCAGCGGATGCTCGCGCCAGCCCGGCTTGGCCTTGATCAGCCGGGTGTAGAAGCCGTTGGTCGGGTCGCGGTAGAGCAGCTTGATGAACAGCCCCGGCACGGGAGTGCCGCCGCGCTCGAAATTCATCGGGCTGCCGTTTTTCGGGTCCACCACGTCGTACCATTCCATGGCCTCGGAATCGCAGATCACCAGTTCGGCGTTTGGATCAACGCCGGCGCCATCGCGGCCGGTGGGGGTGAAGCCCCAATCGCTGTACTCGCGGAACAACAGGATCTGCGTGCCCTTGGCGGCCTTGGTTTCGGGCGTCCAGGCGCCCCGGGTCGCGCACCAGTACCCACCCTTGCCGAGTTTGGTGTCGCCGATTTCGATCTCGCCTTCCAGCACAAACCATTCGGTTTGCGCGGAATGCAGGCCACCCGCCCGCCGCCAGTCGGTGAGAAATTCGACTTTCAGCGAAGCGGCGCCGTTTTCCTCGTCGTAGCAGAGGTTGCGCTGCCGCGCCTCCCCTTCGGCGTGGGGCAATTCGGCGACATGCCACAGCAAATCCACTTCGTCGATCAGTTCCACATGCGGTCTCATTTGTGCGCCCTCCCGGGTCAATATCAATGTTGGGCATTATCCTAACGGTGACTTTTTATGAATAATAGTATTTAATATTTACGATATTGTTTTATCTTTATAGTTATATCCGAACGGCTTTGAAGAAGGTCTTTCAAGAGAGGCTTCAGGCGCTATGGATACCAGACTGCTGGCGAAACTCGGCACGCTGCGGCAACTGCAAATCTTCATGAAGGTGGCGGAAACCCGGAGCATCGCCCGGGCCGCGGAAGCGCTCCACCTGAGCCATTCGGCGGTGTCGGTGCAGATCCGCAAACTCGCCGAGGCCGCGGGCCTGCCGCTGCACGAGGTGATCGGCAAGCAGCTCCACCTCACCGAGGCCGGGCGCGAGGTGCTCGCCAGCGGCCGGGAGCTGTTCGAGGTGATCGCCCGGCTCGACAGCAGGCTCAACAATCTCAAGGGGCTGACCGCCGGCTCGCTGAGCATCGCCGTGGTCACCACCGCCAAGTATTTCCTGCCGCGGATTCTCGGGCCTTTTTGCCAGCTTTATCCCGATATCGACGTGGCCTTCATGGTTGGCAACCGGGCCGAGATCATCAAGCGGCTGAATGGCAACCGGGACGATTTCTACATCTTCAGCGACCCGCCCGACGACCTCGACATCCACAGCCAGCCGTTCCTGCCCAACCCGCTCGCGGTGGTTGCCTCGGCGAAGAACCCGCTGAACCGGCGCGAGCGGCTCGATTGGGCCGATTTGCGGGGGCAGAAGTTCCTCCTGCGCGAGGAAGGTTCGGGCACCCAGATCACGATTCAGAAGCACCTGCGCGAAAACGGCCTCGCGCTCGGCAAAACCATGGTGATCGAGAGCAACGAGGCGATCAAGTACGCGGTGATGGCCGACATGGGGATCACCATCCTGTCGGCCTATGTGCTCGCCAACGCCAGCGAGGACGGGCTCGCGCAACTGCGGGTGAAGGGATTCCCGATCATGTCCGATTGGCATGTGGTCCACCTGAAGTCGAAGAAGCTGTCGCTCATCGCCGAGCGCTTTCTCGATTTCATCCTCAACCGCAGCCGCGAGTTTCTGCCGATGGAGCATATCGAGCGGCAGGTCGAGCGCGCCCTGGCGCGGGGTTGAAATCGGCTTACAAGCCGTGGATGGATGTTGCAGGGACGGTTTGATAGAGCAGGGCGCGTTTGCGCAGGAAGCGGCCCATGCCCGATGGGCCCATGCGCGAGCCGCCCAGGCCGGAGAAGCGGAAGGAGTTCTTTTCAACATCGTTGGCGCCGGCGGTGAGGCTCGCGTCGTTGATGCTGACGCCGCCGACCTCGAGCCGCGCGGCGATGGCTTCGGCTTCCTCCCGCGAGTCGGCGAAGACCGCGGCGGACAGGCCGTAGTCCGAATCGTTGGCCGCCGCGACCGCCTCGTCGGTGGAATCATAGGGCGAGACCGTGATCACCGGGCCGAAGGTCTCCTCGCGCATGATGAGCATGTCGCCGCTGACTTCGCTCACCACCGTGGGGCGGCACCAGTCGCCGCCGCCGTGATGCTCGATTTCGCCGCCGCAATGCACCCGCGCGCCGCGGGAGCGGGCATCGTCGAGATGCCGGCGGATCGTCGCGGCCTGGCCGGCGAAGATCAGCGGGCCGAGTTCCCCGGCGTCGATGTCGCCGTCGTTGAGTTGGATGTCCGCCGCGGCCGCCACCAGCGCGGCGAGAAAATCGTCGTAAACCGCGCGGGCGACATAGGCGCGCTCCAGCGATTGGCAAGCCTGGCCGGTGGCGCCGAAGGCGCTGCGGGCGATGGCGCGCACGGCGTTTTCCAGGTCCGCCCCAGCGGTGACGATGGCGGGGTCCTTGCCGCCGAGTTCAAGAAAAGCCGGGATGAACCGCCGCGCCGCCTGCACGGCCACCTTGCGTCCGGTGGCGACGCTGCCGGTGAAGCAGACCGCGTCGACTTCATCAACGAGCGCGGCGCCGGCGGCGCCGTCGCCGGTGATAAAGCGGAACACCGCATGCAATTCCGGCACCGCGGCGATGCTCTCGGCCAGCGGCGCCACAAAACGCGAAGTCACCTCGCTGGGTTTGACGATCACCGCGCAGCCGGCGAGCAGCGCGGGTATCGCGTCGAGCGCCGCCAGCGCCAGCGGAAAGTTCCACGGGCTGATGACGCCAACGAGCGGGTAGGGCGCCTTGACCTGGCGCCAGTCAACAGTGGGCGCCATATCCGACTGGCCCGCCTCCCCCGCGAGTACCGCCGGTGCGCGCTCGAGCCAATAATCGATCAGATTGATCGGTTTTTGCACTTCAAAGCGGGAAATCAGCCGCCGGCCGGTATCGGCCGTCAAGGCTTCGGTGATCGCCTCGCCTCGCCGCTCGATTTCCCCACGCCAGGCGAGCAGCGCCTGGCGGCGGTGGGAAAAGCCTTTGCTTCGCCATTCGCCCTGGGCGCGCCGCAACTCGCCGGCGAGTTCGCCGATTGCCGTCGCCGGCCAGTTGTCGATCTCGCCATCGACGCGGCCGTCCCGCGGGTTCCGGGTCGGGATGGTGTTCATGCCGCGCGGTAACCGATGGGAAGCCCGGCATCGGCGGTGAATCCGAACAACTCGACTTCCGGCAGCGCCGCCTCGACGAGTTCGCGCACTTCGATCAGCGCGGCGAGGTCGATGCCGGTGGAAAGCCCCATGGATTCGAGCAGGAACACCAGATCCTCGGTGACGATATTGCCGCTCGCCCCCGGCGCGAACGGGCAGCCGCCGATGCCGCCGAGCGAGGCGTCGAGGGTGGTGATGCCGAGCTCGACCGCCATCAATGCGTTCGCCAGCCCCTGCCCCCGGGTGTTGTGCAGATGCACGCCGCTGAGCTTGTCCTTGCCGCATTCGCGCCAGATTCCGCGCACCAGCCGCTTGAGTTGCCCCGGATTGCCATAGCCGGTGGTGTCGGATAAGCCGACTTCATCAACGCCGAGGCCGATGATCCGCTCGGCGCAGGCGAGCACCCGGCCCTCGGGCACTGGGCCTTCGAGCGTGCAGCCGAAGGCGGTGGACAGGCTGACCTCGAACTGGGGCCGCCGATTTGCCGGCAGTTCGTCGAGAAACGCGACGCAGGCGCGGATTTCCTCCATCACCTGGGCGTGGGTCCGGTTCAGGTTCTTCAGCGAGTGGGTTTCGCTCATCGAGAATGGCAGGGTCACCTTGTGCGCGCCATTGGCCGCCGCGTCCCTGAGCCCGCGCAGATTCGGCGCGAGCGCGGCGACGCACAGGCCCTCGAGCCCGGCGGCGTAGCGCACGACTTCAGCCGTGTCGGCCAACTGCGGCAGCAGCCGGGCGGGAACAAATGAACCCACCTCCATCTCGCGGCAACCCGCGGCATGCTGCGCCGCGATCCACGCCTTTTTGTCCGCGGTGGGCATCACCGGGGCGACGCTTTGCAGCCCGTCCCGCAAACCGACTTCGCTGATGAGCACGTCAATCTTCATTGGCTTTTGCTTGCTTTCCCTCAAACCACTCTCAAATAGACTATTGTTATAACAACATGACAAATATAACATTGACGGACTGCGGATGGAATCGTTCACCAGCAATTCTCCTTGTATGGCACTGAGGGAGCGCGGCGGTGGCTGAAAGGGGCCCAGCGCAAGCTGGGAAAGCATTCAGACGCCGACGGAAAGCGACCGGAGCTTAATCGCGATGCAACAAAGCGCCGATGAATTGCCCTTGTCGGGCATCCGCGTCATCGAATTCACCCACATGGTCATGGGGCCTTCCGCGGGCATGATCCTCGCGGACCTTGGCGCCGAAGTCATCAAGATCGAACCGCTCGGCGGCGACAAGACCCGCCGCCTGCAAGGCTCCGGCGCGGGCTACTTCCCGATGTACAACCGCAACAAGAAAAGCATCTGCATCGACCTGAAGAGCGGTCGCGGCCGCGAAGTCGCCGAGCGCCTCGCCGCCGGCGCCGACATCCTAATCGAGAATTTCCGCCCCGGCGCCATGGACCGGCTCGGCTTCGGCTGGGAGGCGATGCGCAAAGCCAATCCGGGGCTGATCTATTGCTCGCTGAAGGGCTTCCTCTCCGGCCCCTTCGCGCATCGCACCGCGCTCGATGAAGTCGCCCAGATGATGGGCGGGCTCGCCTACATGACCGGACTCCCCGACCGGCCGATGCGGGCCGGGGCTTCGGTGATCGATGTCGCCGGCGGCATGTTCGGCGTAATCGCCGCCCTCGCCGCCCTCGAGCGGCGGCGCCGCAGCGGTCGGGGCGAGCTCGTTACCGGCTCGCTGTTTGAAACCACCGCCTTTTTCGTCGGCCAGCACATGGCCCAGCAGGCGGTCACCGGCGAGGCCGCGCTGCCGATGTCGATCCGCCGCTCGGCTTGGGCGATCTACGACATTTTCCAGTGCCGGGAGGGCGAGAAGGTCTTCGTCGGCGTGGTCAGCGACACCCAATGGCGCGGTTTCTGCGAAGAATTCGATCTCGCCGATTTCGCCGCCGACGAATCGCTGGCGCAAAACAATGCCCGGGTGCGCCAGCGCGATCGCATCCTGCCCGAGGTCGAGCGGATGTTCGCCGCCCTCGGCCGGGACGAGATGCTTGCGCGGCTTGAGCGCTGCGGGGTGGCCTTCGCCTTGGTCAACAAACCCGCGGACCTGTTCGACGATCCCCATTTGAACGCCGCTGGCGGCCTGTTGCCGGTGAGCCTGCGCGACGGCGAACGCGCCGGCTCCAACACCCGCCTGCCGGCCCTGCCCATCGAATGGGGTGGCGGGCGCTTCGGCATCCGCCACGATCTCCCGGCCGCCGGCGAACACTGCCGCGAAATCCTCGCCGCCGCCGGCTTTTCGGAGCCGGAATCCGCCGAACTCGAACGCCTCGGCCTGGTGCGCGGCGAGCCAGAAAGCGGCAACAGCGCGGAATGAGCCAAAGGCGCTTATCCGGTTGACGTTATACTTCCAAGGCCCTTGAACGATTTACCGGAGCATTTTGACCAAACAGGAGAGGCACACAATGTTTATGGAATCGACGATAGCAATACCAACACGCGCGCGGCCCGCTCTCCATGCCGTGCTTCTCGGCGGCCTCGGTTTGCTGGCCGGCTGCGATTCCGCGGTCGTTGACAGTGACAGTGACAGTGACAGTGACAGTGACAGCGCGCAAACCAGCGCCGAAAACGTCCGCATGATCGGCGAAGGCGCCAGCTTCCGCAGCATCAATGGCATTCTCTTCGGGCCCGGCGGCGACCTCCACCTCACCTCCGTGCTGACGCCCGCGGTGGCGCGGATTGACCCCGAAAGCGGCGAAATCCTCGATAGCCAAGGCTTCGACGAAGGCGCGAAATCCCCCGACGATCTGGCCTTCGGCCCGGATGGTTCGATCTACTGGACCAATATCAGCCACGGCGATGTGATGATGCGCACGCCAGCCGGCGAGACCCGGGTCGTCGCCTCGCCCGGTATCGGCGTCAACCCGATCACCTTCTCCGACGACGGCAGGCTGTTCGTTTCCCAGTGCTTCATGGACACGAATCTGTTCGAGCTCGACCCCGCGGGCGAACAGGTGCCGCGGGTGATCCGCGACGATCTCGGGCCCGGCTGCGGCCTCAACGGCATGGACTGGGGTTCGGCCGATGGCAGGCTTTATGGCCCGCGCTGGTTCAACGGCGAAGTCGTCAGCGTCGATGTCGACAGCGGGGAGGTGGAGACGGTCGCCAGCGGCTTCGGGGTGCCCGCCGCCGTCAAGTTCAACAACGAAGGCGTGCTGCATGTGCTCGACTCGCTGCGCGGCGAGGTCGTGCGCATCGGCGCGGACGGCGCCAAGGAAGTTGTCGCCCGCATCGATCCCGGGCTCGACAACCTCGCTTTCGACGCCGCCGACCGGCTGTATGTCTCAAGCTTCACCGACAGCTTCATCGTCGAGGTTCTCTCGCCCGATGAGAACCGTATCGTGCTCGGTGGCGGCTTGAGCATGCCCGGCGGCCTCGCGCTCATCGGCGGCGGCGACGCGGCCCGGCTGGTGGTAGCCGACTTCTTTTCCCTGCGCCAACTCGATCCGGCAAGCGGCGAGGAACTCGGCGTCACGCGCGATGTGATCGGCTTCTCGGACCTCGGTTCGTCGATGTCCGCCCATGCCGCGGGCGGCGGCAATGTGATCCTTTCAAGCTGGTTCGACAACGCCGTGCGCATCTGGGATCCGGCCGCGGACGCGCTGGTGCAGGCCTTCACCGGGCTGGCGGCGCCAATCGACGCGATCGAGTTCGGGGGCGATATCGTCGTCAGCCAGTGGGGAGCGGGCGATGTGATCGCCTTTTCGCCCGACAATCCCGAAGAGCGGCGGGTGCTGGCGGAGGGTCTTTCGGGTCCGGCGGGGCTGGTCGCGGTGGACGGTGCCCTTTACGTCGCCGACAACCTCGCGGGGGCTTTGCTCCGCATCGGCGGGGGCGGCGCCGAGACCGTCGCGGAGGGCCTCGACCAACCGGAAGGCCTCGCCGCCGCCAACGGCTCGATCTATGTAGTCGAGGCCGGCGCCGGCCGCGTGACCGCGGTGGACATCGCCAGCGGCGAGACGCGAACAGTCGCCGAAGACCTCGCCTTGCAAGTGCCACCTGGCGGCGCCTTCCCCAACACCATGCTGTTCAACGGCATCGCCACCAACGGCCAAACCGCCTGGGTATCCGGCGACGCCGCCAACACGGTTTACGTTATCGAGCTTGATTGAGTGCTTTTCGCCGAGTGAGTGGCTTCGAGCCGGCGCCGTCGGGCTGGCGTGGATACAGCGGACGCTGTGAATACATCCTTGGGGGCTGGCATGTTGTTCACGCCATCCATGGCGCGACTATGGTGGCTTCGAGCGGCCCCAGTCTCGCCATCCTTGGCGAGCCGTTCGTCCGGCCACCGAGCACAGCTCGGTGGCGCTCGGTCTGCGCGCGAAGCTGCGCTTCGCAAACGCTTGCCCTCGCCCCTCGAAAAGCGATGCTTTTCGTCTGCTTCGCAGACCGGGCCTCACCCTGTCAAGGGGGAGTGCCCCGAAGGGGCGAGGGGGTTCCTGCCGAAGCGCCGCACGAAC
>JAPOTO010000110.1 GCA_026709135.1 Gammaproteobacteria bacterium
GCCGGATATCGCGCTCGTGCAATCCGACGACTACCAGCTCGAAAGCACCGGCTAGCTCGACCGGAGCACTCAAGCTCGGCTGAACCTTGGCCCGACTGAGGGCGGCCCTGGGCTGACCGGGGTGGCGCCCCTGCGTTACAATAAGCCCCGCGAAGCACTCACAACCCAGCAACCCGGTGGCCGCGCCATGTCCGTAGTACAGTCCCAAGACCCGGTAATCATGCATCTCACCGACCAGGCGGCGGAGAAGGTGCGGCGGCTGGTCGCCGAAGAGGGCAACGACCAGCTCAAGCTGCGCGTCTTCGTCACCGGCGGCGGCTGTTCGGGTTTCCAGTACGGCTTCACTTTCGACGAGGAAGTGGCGGAAGACGACACCGTCATCGACAACAAGGGCGCGAGCCTGCTCGTCGATCCATTGAGTTTCCAGTATCTCGTCGGCGCCCGGGTCGATTACGTCGAGGGGCTCGAAGGCTCGCGCTTCATCGTCAACAACCCCATGGCGACGACGACCTGCGGCTGCGGGTCTTCCTTTTCGATCTAACGACTTCCTGTTCCAGTTCGTTCGGCGCGATGCGCTTCGCGCCGATGGAAGGAATTTTTCGGAAAAATCGCAAAACTAGTCGGCGCTGACGCCGGCGTTGTTTCTGAGCAATTCTTCTTGACGGGTGTCGAACTGCGCGAGCAGGGTTTGCGCGTGGCTGTGGAAACGATCCATCTCGCTGGCGTCGATGCCGGGTGCGACCGGCATCAACTCGTGCACCCGCACCGGATCCCGGGCCACGCCGTCCTTCAGCACTTCGTAATGCAGATGGGGCCCGGTGGCGCGGCCGGTGGCACCGACAAAACCGATCACATCGCCTTGGCTGACCCGGGTTCCGGGGCGTATGCCTTCGGCGAATTTGGACAAGTGGGCGTAGCGGGTCTCGAGGCCGCCGGCATGGGCGATGATGACGATGTTGCCGTACGAACCATAGCGGGAAGCCCGGGTGACGCTGCCGTCGCTCGTGGCGCGGACCGGCGTCCCCGTCGGCGCCGCGTAATCGGTGCCCGTGTGTGGCCGGATGGTGTTGAGGATGGGATGCATCCGGCGCGGGTTGAAACTTGAGCTGATCCGGAACACATCGAGCGGATTGCGCATCATCGCCGTCCGCATGCTGTCGCCGTCGGGGCTGTAAAAGCCGACCCAGCCATTCAGCGACTCGTAGCGCACGGCGAGATGCTCCTCGCCCCGGTTGACGAAGCGCGCGACGAGGATGTCGCCTTCGCCGACATAGCGGTCCTCGATGTACTGCTCTTCATAGAGGATGGTGAAATGGTCGCCGGGCTGGGTGTCGAGCATGAAGTCGATTTTGCCGCCGAAGATGTCGACCATCCGCATGCTCTGGTTCGGCGAAACCTCGTGCCGCTGGGCGGCGGCGTACAGGCTGCTGTGGACCGTGCCGCCCTTGATTCCGGTTTCCACGCGGGGAATGTGCTGGATGGGTTCAATCTGGAAGCCCTCGCCGGCGCGGGTGAAGGCGAGTTCGTCGAATGGCGAGCGCAGCAGGCGGAAGGCGTCGAGACGGCCGCTCCCGTTGAGTTTGAAGCCGAGTTCATAGCCGACCTTCATGCGGTTGAGCGCGGCCGCCTCCTCGCCGCTGCGCAACAGCAGGGAGAGGTCCACCGGATCGAGCTCGAGTTCGGCGAAAAGCTCGCTCAGCGTGTCACCGGGGCGGACCTCGACGAATTGCCAGTCGGTGGAATTTGGCCGCAGAAGTGGGGGATTGGCGGGGGTTTGCGGCCCGGTTTGGCCCCGGCTTTGCGGTGCCGGGGTTTCCGCTGCGGGAAACTCTTCCACGATGGGGATTTCCGGCAATGCGCGCCGGAAGGCCAGCAATTCGGGGCCATTGGGAAACTGCTGGTTCGAGGAAACCCCGGGCGAGGTGAAAAACCCCGATTCCGGCGCCGCCGGATCCGGCAGCAGGCTCATGGCGAACACGCACAGGACGCCAAGCGGCATCAGCGCCATCAGGGGTTGCCGGGCATCCCCGCACCGGCGGCGTTGCGTGGATGGGATACTGATCGCTCGTCCTCCGTTTTCTTTCCTTCCCACCAAATTGCCAAAGGCTACACTGTTTTGGCGTTGGTTTCAGCCAAATCCTGGGCCGATTACTGTATTATCGGCACCCTTCTCCACTTTTTTCCCCGGGAGCTTTCCGTGGCGGCAGGGTTTTTGACCAAACCGGCTTCCATTAAGTTCCCGCCAATTTTATGGGCCCGGCGATGTCCACCTCGACCCAGGCGGCAATAATCGCCGATCTCGAATCGCGCAGGCTGATCGCCCAGGTCGCCGGGGGCGAAGAGCTGCGGCGGCATCTCGCCGGCGCCTGCCGCACGCTGTACTGCGGCTTCGACCCGACCGCCGAGAGCCTGCACATCGGCAACCTGCTGCCCCTGCTCGCGCTGCGGCGCTTCCAGCTTGCCGGCCATCGCCCCATCGCCCTCGTTGGCGGCGCCACCGGGTTGATCGGCGATCCGAGTTTCAAGGACGCCGAGCGCAAGCTCAATCCGGCGGCGACGATTGAAGGCTGGGCCGAGCGCATCAAGCCCCAGCTTGCGCGCTTTCTCGACTTCGACCGCGGCGAAGGCGCCGCCCTGCTCGTCAACAACCTCGACTGGACCCAAGGCTGCGATGTGCTCGACTTCCTGCGCGATGTCGGCAAGCATTTTTCGGTCAACAGCATGATCCAGAAGGAGTCCGTGCGCCAGCGGATCGGGCGCGAAGGCGAGGGGATTTCCTACACCGAATTCAGCTACATGATCCTGCAATCCTTCGACTTCGCCGAATTGCACCGGCGCCATGGCTGCACCCTGCAGGTCGGCGGCAGCGACCAGTGGGGCAACATCACCGCCGGCATCGACCTGACCCGGCGCCTGCACCGGCAACAAGTTTACGGCCTAACCTTTCCGCTGATCACCAAATCCGACGGGTCGAAATTCGGCAAGACCGAATCGGGAACCATCTGGCTCGACCCAGCCAAAACCTCGCCCTACGCCTTCTACCAGTTCTGGCGCAACGCCGCCGACGCCGACGCCGGCAACTTCCTTCGCTACTTCACTTTTCTTCCCATCGCGGAAATCGGGGAAATCGAGCGCGCCGACGCCGAATCGCAATCCCGCCCGCAAGCCCAGGGCATCCTCGCCCGGGAAACCACCGCCCTCGTCCACGGCGAGCAAGGACTCGCCGCCGCCCGGCGAATCACCGAAGCGCTGTTCTCGGGAAATGTCGCCGACCTAACAGCGGAAGACTTGCGCCAGCTCGAACTCGACGGCCTGCCATGCACCGCGGTAACGGCGCAAACCGCCTTGCTCGATGTATTGGTGGAAAGCGGCCTAGCCCGCTCGAGAAGAATCGCCCGGGAACTCGTGGCCAGCGGCGCGGTGAGCGTCAACGACCAGACGCAATCCAGCGCCAACGGCGACGAACCCCTCCCCCCGGACCTCGCCCTGCACCGCGACTACTACATCATCCGCCGCGGCAAAAAAAACTTCCACCTCGCCAAGCTGAACTGATTACCCTCTCTTGGAACGTAACTCAATTTCTGCACAACGTTAGCCGCTGTCGGGATGGGGGGATGTTCAGCGGGCGTGCGAGACACGATGTCGAGCCCGAAGCCTACAGGGATGTATTTACGGCGTCCGCTGAACATCCCCCCATCCCGACAGCGGCGGATCGAAGCCCACAACCCCAAGTTACCGTTCCGCCCCCTCTTCCGCCATTCTTTCCTCCGCGCGGTGCCCCGACAAAATGTTGTACATCCCGTAGTTGCCCTCGTGGCAGGCGTATTCGTAGATTTTATCCGGGGTGAAATGGAGCAGGATTTCCCGGGTGTAGGGGGCGGTGAACTGGCCCGGGTCGTGGGAAGTGAAGTGGTAGAGAATCTGCTCGTCGCTGATCCGCGTCAGCCGCTCGATGTTGATCTTCCTGTCGGTTTCCGGCGCCGTGCCGCTCGCGTCCGAGTAATTGGCGGTTTCGACCACCAGCGTGTCGCCCTCCCACCAGCCGCGGGAGTCCCCGTGCCAGAGCTGGATCTTGCCGGTAAGGCGGGGTTTTTCGACGATGGGGATGATGCGCACATCGTGGGCCATCTCCTGGATGACCGCCACCGTGTCGCGGGTCTGGACGATCTGCCAATAGCTGTTGTAGCCCGCACTGAGCCGCGGCGCGCCGAAGGAAAGGCAGCGCTCGCCGAGTGGCCGGTCGGTCCAGGAATCCGCCGGATGCAGGCGCCGGCGCTCGGCGAGTTCCCGCGCCGCGGCCACCGCCTCGAGCGTGCGCGGCGGATATCTGCCGTTGGGCGGGTCGATAATCTGCGAAGTGCGGCGGTGGACCCTGCGGTCGACGATCCACTGCGAGTCGTAATTGCCGGTGGTTGGATCGTAGGAGTTGATCTCGCCGGATACGGCGGCGGAGAAGAAGCC
This sequence comes from Gammaproteobacteria bacterium, assembly GCA_026709135.1. Classification (GTDB taxonomy): domain Bacteria; phylum Pseudomonadota; class Gammaproteobacteria; order Pseudomonadales; family Pseudohongiellaceae; genus UBA9145. The sequence continues at coordinate 4,462 of JAPOTO010000110.1, forward strand.
GTCGCCGAACAGCGCGTCCCCGCCCGATTCGTTGACCGCGTACGCGCGCTGTTGCAGCGAGGCGATTTCCTCGTCGGTGAAGAACTCCCGGTCGGCATAGGCCTCGGGCCGCTCCACCGGCGTCAGCGTGTTGTTTTCCCAGACCCCTTGGAAATCGGGGTGGCCGTCGATGGTGCGCGGCACCACATAGTCGTCGCTGCCGGCGCTGGCAAGCGCGGGCAGCGCGAGCATGGCCAAAATGCCGAATACGCGATTCATGGTCGTCTCCTGGCGCCAAAGCAATCCCCCGATTATCGCCAAACCGCCGCCGACCGCAAGTTTTCCCCGCCGCCGCGGCGTGGGTCGAGGCCACTGCCCCGCCGCCGGCGGAATGACAAAACAGGCAGATGGGATAGAATGGCCTCCTTTTTGGCGGCATCCCGGAACAGGGCCATGGCGGCACGGCATATCGGCTTCATCGGCGGCGGCAACATGGCGGGCAGCCTCGTCGCCGGCCTGCTCGGCAGCGGTTTTGCGCCGTCGAGGGTGCGCGTTGCCGATATCGACGCCGACAAGCTCGCGCGGCTCGTTGCCGATCATGGCGTCGCCGCGGCGGATGGCGAACAGCAGATAGGAGCGGACTGCGACCTGATTGTGCTCGCGGTCAAACCCCAGTCGATGGAAGCGGCCTGCGCCGCGCTGCGGCCCGCGCTCGCCGGGCGCGCGCCGCTGATCGTCTCGGTGGCGGCGGGGGTGACCCTGGCGCGCATCGCGCGGTGGCTTGGGCCGAGCCTGCCCATCGTGCGCTGCATGCCGAACACCCCGGCCTTGATCGGCGCCGGCGCCGCCGGACTTTACGCCAACGCCAACACCAGCGCGGAACACCGCTGCGAAGTCGAAGAGTTGATGAACACCGTGGGCCTGTGCGCCTGGTGTGGGCGCGAGTCGGATCTCGACATCGTCACCGCGCTTTCCGGCTCGGGGCCGGCGTACTTCTTCCTGTTCATGGAGGCGATGCGCGACGCCGCCACGAAAATGGGCCTCGATGCGGCATTGGCGGAAACACTCACCTGCCAGACCGCGCTTGGCGCCGCCCGGCTGGCCCAAGCGCAAGCGGAAGAGGCGGGCGGGCCGGACCTTGCGGAGCTGCGCGCCCGGGTTACCTCCCCCGGCGGCACCACCGAGGCGGCGATCAACCGCTTCGAGCGGGATGGATTCCGCGAGCTCGTGGACGCCGCCCTCGCCGCCGCCGCCGGACGCGCCCGGGAACTGGCAACCAGCAACGGATAGGAATACATGGAAACACAGTACGCAATCGCCTCGGTCTTCAACGCGGTCGCCGGGCTTTACCTGCTCGCGGTTCTGCTGCGCTTTCTGCTGCAACTGGCGCGGGCGGATTTCTACAATCCCGCGTCCCAGGTCGTGGTGCGGGTGACCGATCCGATGGTGCGGATTTTCCGCAGTTTCATTCCCGGCTACCGCAATTTCGATTTCGCCACGCTGCTGGTCGCGCTGCTGGTCGAGGCGCTCGCCATCTACGCGCTGCTGACGATCTATGGCATCCGCATCCCCGGCGTCGGCACGATCCTCTCGCTCTCGGTGCTCGGCGTCACCTACTTCATCATCCACATCTACTGGTACGCGATTATCGCCTCGATCATCATGTCCTTCGTCATGATGTTTTCCGGCAACACCAACCCGCATCCGCTGCTGATTCTGGTGTGGCAGTTGACCGACCCGGTGATGGCGCCGTTCCGCAAGGTGCTGCCGCCCATGGGCGGGCTGGATTTTTCACCGATTTTCGTTTTCATTCTGATCCGCTTCCTGCTGGTTTTCCTGGACAACACGTTCCAGGTTCAGGATTTTTCCCTCGTCGTCATCGGCATCTAGCCATGAGCCGGTTCGACGACCCCGCAAGTGTTGGCCTGGTCAGCCCGCAACGCTACGCCTTCGACGAGCCGTTGATTCTGCGCAGCGGCAAGTCGCTTCCCGCCTACGAGTTGATGGTGGAAACCTACGGCGAATTGAACGCCGACCGCTCCAACGCGGTGCTGATCTGCCACGCCCTCAGCGGCGACCACCACGCCGCCGGCTACCACAGTGAAGACGACCGCAAACCCGGCTGGTGGGACAACTGCATCGGCCCGGACAAGGCCATCGACACCACTCTGTATTTCGTCGTCTCCCTCAACAACCTCGGCGGTTGCGGCGGCAGCACCGGGCCGGTTTCGATCAACCCGGCAACGGGCAAGCATTACGGGCCCGATTTCCCCATCATCACCGTGCGCGACTGGGTCAACAGCCAGGTGCGGCTGATGGACCGCCTCGGCATCGGCAAATGGGCCGCGGTGATCGGCGGCAGCCTCGGCGGCATGCAGGTGCTGCGCTGGGCGATCAGCTATCCCGAGCGGCTCCATCACGCCATCGCCATCGCCGCGGCGCCCAAGCTGTCGGCCCAGAACATCGCCTTCAACGAAGTCGCCCGGCAGTCGATCACCAGCGACCCCGACTTCCGCGAAGGGCGTTATCTCGAACACGGCGTATACCCCAAGCACGGCCTGATGCTGGCGAGGATGGTGGGGCACATCACCTACTTGTCCGACCCGGCGATGCGCGCCAAGTTCGGCAAGGCGCTCGCCGGCCTGCGGGACCAGCAGGGGAATTTCGGCCGGGACCTGCGCAGCGGCTCGCTGAGTTTCGGCTTCAATGTCGATTTCGAGGTTGAAAGCTATCTGCGCTACCAGGGCGAGCAGTTTTCCGGCAAGTTCGACGCCAACACCTATCTGCTGATGACCAAGGCGCTCGATTACTTCGACCCTTCGGTGGACTACGAAGGCGACCTTTCCCGGGCCTTCGCCAACTCGGATTGCCGGTTCCTGCTGATTTCCTTCAGCACCGACTGGCGTTTTCCGCCGGACCGCTCGCGTGAAATCGTCAACCAGTTGCTGCGGGCGGGCAAGCGGGTGAGCTATCTGGAAATCGAGGCGGACCAAGGCCACGACGCTTTTCTGCTGCCGATTCCGCGCTATGTCGACGCGCTTTCGACCTACCTTGGCAACGCCCACCGGGAGATTCGCGGCGATGCGCCCTGACCAGGAAATCATCGCCCGCTGGATCGAACCCGGCAGCCGGGTGCTCGACCTCGGCTGCGGCGACGGCGCCCTGCTCGCCTGGTTGCGGGGCCAGAAAGGCGTGGAGGCGATCGGCTTGGAAATCGACGCCGCCAATATCGAGCGCTGCCTCGGCGCGGGGGTGGCGGTCATCGAGCAGAACCTGAACGAGGGGCTGTCCAATTTCGACTCCGGCAGTTTCGACACGGTGCTGCTCGCCCAGACCTTGCAGGCGCTCGACAATCCGGCGGAACTCGTGGAGGAGATGCTCCGCATCGGCAGGAACGGCATCGTCACCTTCCCCAATTTCGGCAACTGGAAAAGCCGGCTCGACCTGCTGCTGCGGGGGCGCATGCCCGTCTCCGAGTTCATGCCGCACGCTTGGCACAACACCCCCAACATCCACTTTTGCACGGTGCGGGATTTCGACGCGCTGTGCCGCGACCGCAACATCCGCGTGCTGGCCCGAACCGTGGTCAATTCGCGGCACGAAGGCAGTTGGGCGATGCGCGCCTGGCCCAATTTCCTCGGCGAAATCGCCATTTACCACCTGACCCGGCAATGACCCGCCAATGACCCGCCAATGACCAGAATCGTGCTGGCGAGCGGCAATCCGGGCAAGCTCGAAGAGCTGCGCGTCCTGCTCGCGCCCAAGCGGGTCGAATTGCTTTCCCAGGAAGAATTCGGCGTGAAGCCCGCGGTCGAGGATGGGCTGAGCTTCGTCGAAAACGCCCTGATCAAGGCCAGAAACGCCTGCCTCGGGACCGGCCTCGCCGCCATCGCCGATGATTCCGGGCTCGAGGTCGACGCCCTGCGGGGGGCGCCGGGAATCCACTCGGCGCGCTACGCCGGAGTCGAAGGCCCGGGCGCCGATGCGGAAAACAACCGGAAACTGCTCGCGGCGCTTGCACAAGTCCCCGAAGCCGAACGCGGGGCGCGGTTCCAATGCGCCATCGTGCTCATGCGCCACGGCGCGGACCCGATGCCGCTGGTTTGCCAGGGAAGCTGGGAAGGGCGGATCCTCCCCGAGCCGCAGGGCGAAAACGGTTTTGGCTACGATCCGCTGTTTTTCGTGCCGGGGGAAAACCGCAGTTCGGCGCAGTTGCCGCCGGAGCGGAAGAACCTTCTCAGCCACCGCGCCCAGGCCATCGGCAAGTTGTTGTCATGCTGGAACTACCCCCGCTAGGGCTGTACGTCCACATCCCCTGGTGCGTCCGCAAATGCCCCTATTGCGATTTCAATTCGCACGAAAGGCCGGGGGCGGGGATTCCCGAGGCGGCCTACGTCGAAGCGCTGTGCGGGGAGATCGCGTTAAATAAAAAGATCAGGTTGATCGAAACAGTCTTCTTCGGCGGGGGGACGCCGAGCCTTTTTCAGCCGGAATCCTTTGCCAGGCTGCATGGGCGGTTGGCGGAGCGGAAATGCCTCGCGCCGGAGGCCGAGATCACCCTCGAAGCCAATCCGGGAACCGCCGAGGCGGGGCGGTTCGCGGCTTACCGCGCCGCCGGAATCAACCGGCTTTCCATCGGCGTCCAGAGTTTCGATGATGCGGCCCTGGCGCGGCTTGGCCGCATCCACGGCGGCGCCGATGCCCGCGCCGCGTTCACCATCGCCCGGGAGGCGGGGTTCGACAACATCAACCTCGACCTGATGTTCGGCTTGCCGCGGCAGAGCCAAAGCCAGGCCCTGCGCGACCTGGAAACCGCCATCGCCCTGGCGCCGGAACACATCTCCTGGTACCAGCTCACCCTCGAACCCAACACGGTGTTCTGGCGCCGGCCGCCGCGGCTGCCGCCAGAGCGCCTGATCGACACCGCGCAGGAGGCGGGAATCGCCCTGCTGGAGAGCGCGGGCTATGCGCGCTACGAAGTCTCGGCCTTCGCGCGGCCGGGGAAAGCGTGCCGCCACAACCTCAACTACTGGCGCTTCGGCGACTACCTCGGCATCGGCGCCGGCGCCCACGGCAAACTGACCGACCCGGCGGCCGACCGCATCATCCGCACCCGCAAGACGCGGATGCCAAGCCATTATCTGGCCGCCGCCGAAAAAACCATGACCTCGGAGGTGGCCCATGGCGAGCGGCCGCTGGAATACCTGATGAACACCCTGCGCCTGCGGGAAGGATTCGCCCCGGCCGACTTCGAGCGCCGCACCGGGATTGCTTTCGATGCCATCGGCGAAAAGCTAGAATGTCTGCGCCGCGATGGATTGCTCGAAGGCGACGGCAACACCATTCGCGCAAGCGCCCGCGGCTACCGCTTGCTCGACAGCTTGCTAGGAAAGCTCTGATAAAGTCAGAGCTTTCCTGCGGTACAGGGATGTGCCGCCGGATTCGATGACGCAAGTCATTGAATCCGCGAGCAAAACAAAACCACGCTTTTGTTTTGCGATAATGAAAAACTCCATGGATGGAGTTTTTCAGAGCATACTTAGGAACATTTTCGTGAACCAACCACTCGACCAGATGAACTGCGAACCCTGCCAGCTCGGCGGCAAGGCCATGGCCGGGGACGAGGCGGCCCAGCGGCTTGGCGATTTGCCCGGCTGGCGCATCACGCGAGACCACGGCGTCGACACCCTCGCGCGCGAATTCCGCCTGCCCGGCTGGGGCGGGGCGATGGCGTTCGCCAACCGCGTCGCGGCGCTGGCCGACGAGCAGGACCATCATCCCGCCATGCTCGTCGAATGGGGCCGGGTGACGCTGTACTGGTGGACCCACAAGATCGGCGGCCTGCATCAGAACGACTTCATCATGGCGGCCAGGAGCGACGCGCTGGCCCGGGAAATGACCCTCGCCGGCGATTGAGCCGGCGCTTAAACACAGCCCAAGCAATGAAACCGCCCCGCCACCTCCCCGGCCTGCTGCCGTCGCTGCGCGAGATGATCGCGCTCGCCAGCGTCAGCTCGACCGATTCCCGCATCGACATGAGCAATGCGCCGGTGGTGCATTTCTTGGCCGAGCAACTGCAAGCGCTCGGCTTCGCCTGCGAACTCGTGCCCTCGCCTTCCAACACCGGCAACGACAAGCTCAACCTGATCGCGACCCGGGGCAGCGGGCCCGGCGGCATCGTCCTCGCCGGCCACACCGACACCGTGCCATGCGACGAGCCGCTGTGGAACTCCGATCCGCTGCGCCTGAGCGAGCGCGACAACAAGCTCTACGGCCTCGGCGTAACCGACATGAAGGGCTTCTTCCCCATCGCTATCGAAGCCGTGCGGCCGCTGCTCGATAAGGAATTCAAGGAGCCGCTGATCATCCTCGCCACCGCCGACGAGGAAACCTCGATGCAAGGCGCCCGCACCCTCGCCGAACTCGGCCGCCCCAGGGCGCGCTCGGCGATCATCGGCGAGCCCACCGGCTTGCGGCCGATCCGCAGCCACAAGGGAATCATGATGGAATCGGTGCGCCTGCTCGGCAGCAGCGGCCATTCCTCGGATCCATCGCTCGGCCGCAACGCGCTCGATGCCATGCACGCCGTCATCGCCGAGTTGATGCGCTTCCGGGACCAGTTGCGCAGCCGCTACCAGGGCGGGTTTTTCGAGATTCCCCATCCGACGCTCAACCTCGGCGCAATCCACGGCGGCGACAATCCAAACCGCATTTGCGGCCATTGCGAGTTGCAATTCGACATCCGCCTGATGCCCGGCATGGAAATCGAAAGCCTGCGCGAGGAAATCCGCCAGCGGATCGCCGCCGTCACCGGCCCGCTTGAGATCAAGGCCGAACTCGTTCCGCTGTTCCCGGGCACGCCGGCGTTTTTCGCCAAAGAGCAAAGCACCCTGCTGCGAGCCGCGGAAAAACTCACCGGCCACGCCGGCGCCAACGTCGCCTTCGGCACCGAAGCGCCTTTTTTGCAACAACTCGGCATGGATACCATAGTGCTTGGCCCGGGCAGTATCGACCAGGCCCACCAGCCCGACGAGTACCTTGCCCTCGACATGATCGATCCCTGCGTCAAGCTGCTGCGCGAACTCGTCGGGCGGCATTGCCTGCGGGCCTGAGGCCATGGGCTGAGACTGTGGACCGAGACCGTGAGCTGAGACCGTGAACAAAAAAGACGCGGAAATGATCGACCAGCGAATCGTCGAGCTGTTCCGCTCGGCGGCGGCGTACATCAACGCGCACCGCGCGAGCACTTTCGTGATCGTGCTGCATGGCGAGGCCCTCGCGGCGGAGAATCTGCCGAACATCGTCTTCGACCTGAGCCTGCTGCACAGCCTCGGCATCCGCATCGCGCTGGTCCATGGTTGCGTCGACGGCGACCTCGAGCGGCCACCGGGCCAAGCCCCGCAGCCGACCTCCGCCGGGGAGATGGCCAAACTGCGCGAGCGCGCCGGCGGCATCGGCGTCGCGCTTGAGGCGATGTTCTCCCAGGGCACGAGCAAATCGCCGATGCGCGGCGCCGACATTCCGGTGCGCCGGGGCAATTTCATCTCCGCCAGCCCCGCCGGGGTGCTCGATGGCGTTGACCTGAAATACACAGGGAAAGTGCGGAAAGTCGATGCGGAGGCGATCCGGGAGGAGCTCGGCCGGGGCGCGATTGTTCTGCTTCCCGGCCTCGGCTATTCGATCACCGGCGAAGTTTTCGCCCTGCAGCCGGGTGAAGTCGCCACCGAGACCGCGGCCGCGCTCGGCGCGGACAAGCTCATCGTGTTCGTGCCCGGAGATGGCGTTGGCGATGCCAATGGCGCCACCCTGCCAACCCTGAGCCTAGCCGAGGGCGAGGCCTGCCGCGACCGGCTGCTCGCCCGCGGCGATGCCGAATCGCGCCGCGCCGGCCTCGCCCTGCGGGCGGCGCTGCGCGCCTGCCGCGCCGGGGTGCGCCGCTGCCATCTGATCAGTTGCCGCAAGAACGGCGCGCTGTTGCGGGAGTTGTTCACCCGGGAAGGCAGCGGCAGCCTGCTCAGCGGCGCCGAACCGCACCTGCTGCGCGCCGCGGAGTTGTCCGATGTGCCCGGCATTCTGCAACTCATCGCGCCGCTCGAAGCCGAAGGCGCGCTCGTGCGCCGCTCCCGGGAATTGCTCGAAAACGAAATCGGCAACTTCCGCATCATCGAATGGGAGGACACCCTCGTCGCCTGCGCCGCGCTCTATCCGGTCGATGGCGAACACGGCGAAATCGCCTGCGTCGCCATCGACCCCGCCCACCGCGGCGCGGGCCTCGGCGAGCGCCTGCTCGCCAGCCTCGAACAACAGGCCAAAGCGACCGGCATGGGCCATTTGCTCGCCCTCACCACCGGCGCCGAACACTGGTTCGCGCGCCACGGCTTCGAGCCGCGCAAGCTCGCAGACCTCCCCGCCAACCGCCGCAAGTTCTACAACTTCCAACGCAACGCCAAAATCCTCGGCAAGAGGTTGTGATGAGCGAGGGCAAGCGTTTACGAAGCGCAGCTTCGTGCGCAGACCGAGCGCCACCGGGCTGTGCCCGGTGGCCGGACTGGAGTTTTCACCGCATAGGATTGGTGTTTTCGTAGAAAAGTCCGTCATAGACGAACGCGGAGGCCACGGCTTCACAGTCCTTCCCGGTCGCTCCAGCTTGGTGCATCGCGGCGCGCCATTCTTGCCACACCGTGCGGGCGATGTGTTCGAACAGTGACTCCGCCTCTGCCCGCTCAAGCAGAAATCGTCCGTGGCCACTGAGGAGATTGGCTTTGTTGGCGTAACGCCCAAACTCGCCGCAGGCCATCGCCAGATCGCGGCGTTCCACCGAGATCGCCGGTGTCGGCGTCAAATCGTAGCCGGGGCTGAGGCGCCATTGCCGCCCCCTGGCCAAGATCGCGTGATTGCGCGGATGGTCATCAAGATTGGAAACCGCGGCGTTGAAACACATTCGCCTGAACAGTTCGCGCAAGTCGTCTTCCGGTTTTCCACTGGTCCGGCGAATTTCATCCGCAAGCAGCAGATAGGACCATCCGTCGCGATTCCGGTCGCCGCCGCGAAGCAAAGTCAGGGCGCTCGCCATGCGATGCCTGAGATATCCGGCGCCGGTTCGTTCACGGTCGAAGCGGCGCACGAGCAGCACATCCAGTTCGCCGATGCGCTCCACCCGGCTCTCAGCCACGGCAAGGCCGCAGGACCGGGCGAGATTGAGCGTGCCGTGTTCGATGCGCGCGGAATTCCAGCGGTCTTCGCGGCTGTTGAATTTTGCCAGCCACAGTCCTTGCCCGTCTTCCACGACGGTTTTGGGCCGGGCGCCACCCATCGACGTGCCGAGCAGCAACAGTTCCTCCACCCGGTCTCCGGCGGGGCCGGCCTGTTCCCGCAGATCCCCCGCGACAGCGTCCGCCGCCCGTTGCAAATCCGCCAAGTCGAGCGTGCGGTTGAATATCCGGTTCGGTGGCGGCGGCTCGACACCCAGGCCAAAGCCCAATGCGCCAGCGCGGTCGTCCGGCCCCTGCATGAGGTAGTCAAACTCCGTGAGCTGGGCCAAACCGGCATTGCGCTCGATCACGCGCCGCCCCCAATAATCCGGCATGGAATCGCGGATGGCGCCAAAAAAACCCTGCATTTGCGCGGTTGTGCGGGCTTGATCCGACAGGCGCAGTTCGACCGGGTCAAGCTCCACCGCGTCGGCGCGTTCCCGGTAAGATCGGCCATAGACGAAACGGCCAACGCCTCCATTGCCATCCCCGGTCCAACGGAAGCGGCCAGCGGTGACGAACTCAGTCGCTTCCGGCGGGACGATGTAAACATAGCAATCACGCTCAGAAGTCATCGCTCAAATTCCGTTCGGCCCTCGTCCGCTTGGGACTGCGGGCGCGCTCCAGCATCTTGCCTTCCTCGTCCAGGTCCGGGCTGGCCACATCGCGCATGTCTCCGAGCAGGCCCAAGGCCCACAACGCGCCCAGGTAGACCGCCACCCCCGTCGTCGGCTTGCCATTCTCAACAGCGGCCACGACAAATCGGGAAACCCCCATGCGCTGGGCAAGCTCCGCCTGCGGCAGCTTGCGGCGCAGCCGCGCGGTGCGGATGTTCCGCCCCAGCCGCCGCAGCGCCTCGTCCACAGCGGCCGGCGGAAAGTCGGAAATTCGGGTTGGTCTTGGCATTTCGATTCCCAAGCATCGCGGCGGCGGCAAGTGCTTCGGATTATATCGTTGCCCGGAAGCGAACTGCCAGCTATTTTGCAGATTATGTGATCTAGGAGCAACTTATTATATTTTTATGTTATCCATAAGCAACACATGCGGCTACATGAGCCACCGCTTCCAAGACCAGCCAATCCGCGGGCGCGGACTTCAGGGAGTTTTGGGTTTGACCGGGGGTTGGTTGTCCACGGAGTTCCAGATTAGTTCGTCCGGTGCGGCGAGGACTTGCTCGTAGAGGCCTGGCGGGTAGTTCGCCAGGTGTGGGCCGGGGCCTTCGGGGCCGGGCTGGGGCACCTTGCCGCCCTGGGGCGCGAAGTCTTCCGGTTGTTTGTAGCGGGCGAGTTCCTCGGGGGAGATGCCCGCCAGCTCGACCACTTCGGGGTCGATCCATGCCTCCTGATTGATCGGCTCCCGCGAATACGAAAGCTCCAGGGCGAGGTTCTCGGGGCCGGCGAAGTAAATGGAAACGCACATGCCATGGTCGACCGGCCCGACCGCCGGCACACCCTTGGCCCGCAGGCGGTCGCGCATGGCGAGGATTTCATCGTGGCTCTTCACTTTGAGCGCCAGGTGCTGCATCGTGCCCCGGGCGCAGTTCGCCGAGGCGTTGCCCGCGTGGGTCACGCCGAACTCGACCGGCACTTTGCCGATGCCCGGATTGGAAACAAAAGCGATGGCGCTCTCATCGTTCAGCCGCAGGAACCCGTGCCAAGTGTTCGGCACGCCGTGCATCCAGTACAGGGCGACCAATTCCATGCCGAGCTTGTCGGTGAAAAATTCGATCTGCTCCTTCATGTTGGCGGTGGCGATGGCCAGGTGGTGCAGTCCTTCGACTTGGTTCATGGCGGGTTGTCCTCGGTGAAATGTGGCCCCGCGATTCTACACGGGCTTTTTGCGCAGCAGGCAGATGCTGTAGTTATACGGGTTTTCCGGGTCGCGGGTGAAGTCCTGGCGGGAAATTTCCTCCCATTCGGCTTCATCGAAACCTTCGAGCCGGGTGTCGCCGGCGACATCGGCGTGGATTCGGGTCAGGTGGAACAGCTCCGCCCGCGGCATGGCGAGGCGGTACAGCTCGGCGCCGCCGATGACAAAGGCTTGTTCGGCGCCATCGATCGCGGCGATGATTTCCGCCAGTTCGAGCGCCGCTTCGAGCGAGGCGCGAACCTTTACGCCGTCAGCACTGTAGCCCGGCTGGCGGCTGACCACAATGTTGCTTCGCCCCGGCAATGGCCGGCCGATGGACTCGAAGGTCTTGCGGCCCATGATGACGCTGTGGCCCATGGTGGTGCGGCGGAAGTGGCGCAGGTCTTCCGGCAGGCGCCAAGGCAGGGCGTTGCGGTTGCCGATGACGCCGTTGCCCGCCATGGCGCAGATCAGGGCGAGATTCATCGCTGGTCTATACCGAGAACGGATAGTCGATGGGCGGATGGTGGCGGTAGCCTTCGACGCTGAAGTCGTCGAGGGTGACCCAGGTTTCGAGGTCTTCCAGCGTCTGGATGGCGGGATTGATATGCAGGCGCGGCGGCGGGTAAGGCGCCCGCTTTAGCTGCACGTCGCGCAGCGATTCGAGCTGGTCCTCGTAGATGTGGGCGTTGACGATCTTGTGCCAGGCCCGGGCGGGCTGTTTGCCGGTGATCCGCGCCATCAGCGCGAGCAGGGTGAACACCTGAACCTGGTTGAAATTCAGCCCGAGCGGGACATCGCAGGAGCGCTGGTGGCTGGTCAGGTAGAGCTTGTCGCCGAGCAGCGAGAAGGTGTGGGCGTACATGCACGGGCGCAGGCAGCCGAGATGCAATTCCCCCGGGTTATAGAAGGTGAGAATCTCGCCGCGGTCGTCGATGCCGGCCGCGAGATGCTCGACGATGCGCCGCAACTGATCGACGCTGCCGCCGTCCGGCTTGCGCCAGGCCCGGCCCTGGACACCGTAGACCCGGCCCATGTCGTCCTCCCCCTTGCGCGCGGGGTTGGCGAGCCAATCGGGGTTTTCATTGGCGTTGGCATCCCAGGTTTTGGTACCCAGCGCGCGGAAATCGGCGGCGTTGTCATAGCCGCGCAAATAGCCGATCAACTCGGCGATGGCGGCTTTCCAGTTGCTTTTGCGGGTGGTGATGAGCGGAAACTCGTTCGCCGCCACATCGTATTCGAGGTCGGCGTTGATGACGGTCAGGCAACGCTTGCCGGTGCGGGCGTTGGCGACCCATTCGCCCTCGTCGATGATGCGGCGGCAGAGGTCGAGATATTGCCGCATCAGCCGGCCACCGGTTGCCGGGGCTGGGCCTCGACCGGCTGGGAGCGCGACAGCCACAGCAACAGCCCGCCCAGGGCGAGCATCGGCAGGCACAGCATCTGGCCCATGGTCAGCCAGTTGAAGGCGATAAAGCCGATGTGGGCATCCGGCTCGCGGGCGAATTCGACCAGAAAACGCAGCGCGCCATAACCGAGCAGAAACATGCCGGAAACCGCGTACTTCGGTCGCTTGCGGGACGAGTACCACCACAGCAGAACAAACAACAGCAAGCCCTCGAGCGCCATCTGGTAAAGCTGGGAGGGATGCCGCGCCAAGGCGTCCACATGGGGGAAAACCATGCCCCAGGGCAGGTCGGTCGGCCGCCCCCACAATTCGCCGCCAATGAAATTGCCAAGCCTGCCAGCGGCCAGGCCAAGCGGCACCGCGGGGGCGACGAAGTCGGTGACGGTGAAGAAATCCCGCCCGATCCTGCGGCCATACAGCCAGCTCGCGAGCAGCACCCCGAGCAGGCCGCCATGGAAGGACATGCCGCCCTCCCACACGCGCAGCAGCCACAGCGGGTCGGCGAGAAACCGGTCGAGGTTGTAGAAGAAAACCGAACCGAAGCGGCCGCCAAGCACCGCCCCGAGCGCGCACCAGAACACCAGGTCAGACACCTGCTCCGCGCTCCAGCCGCCGCGCTTCGCCCGCCGGTTGCCGAGATACCAGGCCGCGCCGAAGCCGACGATGTACATCACCCCGTACCAGTGGATGCTGAACGGCCCGATGGAAACGGCGACGGGATCAAACTGCGGAAATGTCAGCATTTGGCGGCCGGCCCGGATGGGGGGAATCAGGCCTGCGATGGTATCACGCCAAGCGGAACCCCGGCCCAGCCGATGGTCAGCGGCCGACGATTCTCAATATGCCGAAACAGGAATGCTATGCGGCACCGTACAGCGCAAGTCGCCGTCTGGCGGGCCGCGCGCGGCGGGCGTGCGAGACAGGGTGAGGCCCGGTCTGCGAAGCAGACGAAAAGCACTGCTTTTCGAGGGCCGAACGGCTCGACAGGATGTCGAGACTGGGGCCAGTCGAAGCCAGAAGCGTCGCGCCATGGATGGCATGAACAACATGTCCGCCCCCCATGGATGGATTTACGGCGTCCGCCGCGCGCGGCCCGCCAGACGGCGACGATTCGTAGCCCCGTATCCGCGCTTCAGTCGCCGCCGCGCGAATCGATTTCGGTGCCATTGTGGATGAGGCGGGTGGACCAGGGGATGGGGTTGCGCAGGGCGTGGTGGGCCATGCAGGCGCCTTCGGCTTCTGCGAGCAGGGCGTGGATCCGCCCCGGCGGTTCGGGGCTGTCGATGATGACGTGGGTTTCGACCATTTCGCAGGCGCCCTCGGTGCGGTGGCCGAGTTCGCGCATGGTGCCGAGATTGGTCATGAAGCGGATGCGCTGTTCGAGGCGCATGCCGGCCACTTCGATCTCGCGGGTGTTGAGGATGTCGGTCAGGTGGGTCATCAGGCAGAAGCCGATGCCCGCGGCAAAGAAGGCGAGCGGCGGCGGCGCCCGGTCGTCCCCCACCGGTGGCTGCTCGTCGCAATACAGGCTGACGGGGCTGAAACCGGGGATGTTGACTTGCACGGTGCCGGTTTTCCGCTGCCTGCCGTGGGCCTCGGCGACGAGGTTGACCTCGAAACGCAGCGGCTCGGGCGGGCGCGATTTGCGGAACGGGCCGGGTTCGAACTGTTCCGGCGCGGGTTGAGATTCGGCTTGTTCACCAACGAGGTAAGGCGAGTTGTGGAATTTCATCGTTATGCTCTCAAAAGAATCCGCTAGTATTGCCAGCCATGTGCCTGATTATTATTGCCCATCGGATGTCGCCGGACTACCCGCTCGTGCTCGCGGCGAACCGGGACGAGTTTTTCGCCCGGCCCACGCGCCAAGCTCACGAATGGGCGCACGAATGGGCGCATGAATCGGGCCAAGAATCACACGGGGCTTCGATAATCGCGGGGCGGGATTTGCAAGCGGGTGGCACCTGGCTCGCGGTCGGCCGGGACGGGCGCTTCGCCGCGGTCACCAATGTCAGGGAGGCGGGCGGGAATGGCGCGGGAAGGCGCTCCCGCGGCGAGTTGCCCGTGGATTTTCTCGCCAGCCCGCTGTCGCCCGCGGAATATCTCGCGCAGCGGTCGGGCGGATTTGCGGATTACGCCGGGTTCAATCTGCTGCTCGGGGATGTGGATTCGGTCTGTTACGCCAGCAACCGCGCTCCAGGCGTCTATTCCGTCGGCGCCGAGATCATCGGCCTCGCCAATGGCGCGCCCGGTTCCAACTGGCCCAAGGTGGCGCGCGGCAGGGAAAAAATGGCGCGGCTTCTCGCCGGCGACGCGCGAGTCGAAACGGCTCCGCTGCTGGCGATGATGCGGGACGGGCGGCAGGCTGGGCAGGCGCGGTTGCCGGAAACCGGGCTGCCGGACGAACAGGAGAGGCGCCTGTCGCCGATGTTCATCCCGGCGCAGGCCGGCGGCTACGGAACCCGCTGCATCAGCGTGTTCATCCGCGATGGCGATGGCCGCTGCCATTTCACCGAACAGAACTTCGCGCTCGACGGCCAGGCATCCGGGTGCCACGACTTCGATTTTTCCATCCGCCAGCCGCCGGTCTCCGACGGGAAGCGACCGGTGCCGGATCGAAGCCACGCGCCGCCGAAAATCTAATTCACCCGTTGCGAGCGCAGCAGGCGGTCGACACCGGCCTCGTAGAGCGCCATGTCCACGGCGTTGCGGATCATTTGCTCATCGTCCATCTGTATGACCTTGCGCAGCAAATCGCGGCAGGCTTTGAGCGTCATGCTGCGGATCACCGATTTCACCCGCGGCAGGGCCGAGGCGTTCATCGACAGGATGTCGAATCCCATGGCGACGAGCAGCACCGCCGCTCCCGGGTTGCCCGCCATCTCCCCGCAGATGCTCACCGGCTTGCTCTCGGCGTGGGCTTGATCGACGACGAATTGCAGCGCGCTGAGCACCGCCGGGTGGAACGAGGAAAAGAGATTCGCCACCCGCGGGTTGTTGCGGTCCACGGCGAGCAGGTACTGTGTCAAGTCGTTGCTGCCGATGGAAACGAAATCGACCATGCGCGCCAGCGCCCGGGTCTGATACACCGCCGCGGGCAGTTCGATCATCACCCCGATGGGTGGGAAAGGCAGTTCCTCCCCCTCCTGCAGCAACTCGTGGTAGGACTTGCGGATCAGCCCGACCGCGGCTTCCACTTCGCGCAGATTGCTCACCATCGGCAGCATGATTTGCAGATTTTCGAGCCCGATGCCCGCCCGCATCATGGCGCGAACCTGGGCGGTGAAGATCTCCGGGTGGTCGAGGGTGACGCGGATGCCGCGCCAGCCGAGGAACGGGTTCGCCTCCTCGATGGGAAAGTACGACAGCGCCTTGTCCCCGCCGATGTCGAGGGTGCGCATGGTGACGGGTTTTGGCGCGCAGGTGTCGAGTTGTTCGCGGTAGATTTCGGTCTGCTCCTGCTCGCCGGGAAAGCGCTCGGCGAGCAGGAAGGGCACTTCGGTGCGGAACAGGCCGATGCCTTCGGCGCCCTGGTCGAGCGAGCGCAGCACATCGGACATCAGGCCGGTGTTCACCTGCAGCGACACCCGGTGGCGGTCGGCGGTTTCGCAGGGCAGATCCCGCAGGCCGGCGAGATCCCGGTTCAATTCCTCCTCCTCGCGGATCGTGGCGCGGAACTGCTCGAGCAGGTGCGCGGAAGGGTTGGTGACCACCTCGCCCTTGTAGCCATCGACGATGAGCTGCTTGCCGTCGAGCTGGTGAAAGGGCAGATCAACCGCGCCCATGACCGTGGGCGTGCCCATGGTGCGCGCGAGAATCGCGACATGGGAATTGCCCGACCCCTTCACCGAGATCAGCCCCCGCAGCTTGTCTTTGGGCACTTCCGCGAGCATCGAGGCGGTCAGCTCCTCGCCGACGAGAATGGTGTCCTCGGGATACTCGGGCTTGTCGGGCTTTTCCTGTTGCAGATGGGCCAGCACCCGGGCGCAGAGGTCCTTGATGTCCACCGCGCGCTCGCGCAGGTATTCGTCCTCCATGCGCTCGAAGGCGCGCAGATGCTCGCCGGCAACCCAGGCCAGCGCGCCCTGGGCCCAGTGCCCCATGCGGATGCGGGCGACGACTTCGTTGCCGAGGGCGTCGTCGTCGAGAATCCGCACATAGGCGTCGAACAATTGCCGCTCCTCCTCCGCGAGTTGGCCGGCAAGGCGCTCGTTGAACTCGCGCATTTCCCCGCGCACGGCGTTCAGGCAGGAATTGAAGAAGTCGATTTCGGCCTCGACATCCTCGATCATCCGCTCCGGCACCCGGCTCAGGTCGGCGTGGGGGTAGACCACCACCGAGGTGCCGATGGCGACCCCGGCGCATCCCGAAACCCCGGCGAAGGCGGTGTCGAAAATCCGGTGGCCGGAAGGGCTCACGCCTTCGATGGCGCCGGTGGCTTCGGCATGGGCGATAACGCCGGCGAGCTGCGCCGAAAGCGTGACGAGAAAAGCCTCCTCGCCTTCGTCGAAGCGGCGCAGGTCGCCGTGCTGGACGACGAGCACGCCGAGCACCGAGCGGTGGTGGATGATGGGGACGCCGAGAAAAGCGTGGAAGTCCTCTTCGCCGGTTTCCTCGAGCAGGCAGAAGTTGCGGTGCCGCGGCGCGTCGCGCAGGTTGACGGGTTCGGCGTGTTTCGCCACGAGGCCCACAAGGCCCTCGCCGAGTTCGAGGCTGACCCGGCCCACGGCCTCCTGATTCAAGCCTTCGGACGCCATCAGCACATGGCAATGAAAATCCTGGTCGAGCAGATAAATCGAGCAGACATGGGTGTCCAAGGCATCGCGGACCCGGTTGACGATGATGTCCAGCGCGGATTGCAAGTCCTTGGCCGCGCTGACTTCCTGGACGATGCTGCGCAGTCGTTCGAGCATGGCTAGTGTGCCGCTCCGTTATTGCGTTGCATTGCGGCGCGTTCCGCTTGTCTTGGGCGGCCCGCGGCCGTTGACGTGGCGGTCGCGGGCGGGGCGGAGCTCGGTGAGCGCCCTGCGGTAGACCTCGCGCTTGAACGCGACCACCTGCCGCATCGGCGCCCAGTAGCCGACCCAGCGCCAGTCGTCGAACTCCGGCTCGGGCGAATGCGTGAACGCGATCCGGCTCTCGTCGGCATCGAGGCTGAGCAGGAACCACTTCTGCTTCTGGCCGATGCACAATTGCCCCGGCCCGCGCCGGATCAACCGCTCCGGCAGGCGGTAGCGCAGCCAGCCCCGGGTGCGTTTGAGGATGCTGACATCATCCGGCGTCAGCCCGACTTCCTCGCGCAATTCGCGGTACAAGGACTCCTCGGCGGTCTCGCCGGGCCGCATTCCGCCCTGGGGAAACTGCCAAGCGTTCTGGCCGATGCGCTTGGCCCAAAGCAAATCCCCGGCGCGGTTGCAGATGATGATGCCCACATTGGATCGGAATCCGTCCTCGTCAAGCACAGCCTGGGTTTCCACTTCCGCAAAGCGGGCATTGTTTCACACCCGGCCGCGTCCGGGCAAACCCGCGATTGGCGGATGATGCGATAAAATTTATAATTTTCAGTATGTTGAATGATATTGCAATGGAGGCCCCGATGCGGCGGCTGGCGCTTTTCGATCTCGACAACACCTTGCTCGCCGGCGACAGCGACCATGCCTGGGGGGAATTCCTCATCTCCCGCAAGCTGGTCGACGCCGACAGCCACCGCCGGGCCAACGAGGCTTTCTACGCCGATTATCTGGCCGGGGAACTCGATATCCACGCCTGGATGGCTTTCACCCTGGCGCCGATTCGCCAATTCAGCGCGGCGCGGCGCGAGGCCCTGCTCGCGGACTTC
The DNA here is from genome assembly GCA_026709135.1 of Gammaproteobacteria bacterium. Lineage (GTDB taxonomy): Bacteria > Pseudomonadota > Gammaproteobacteria > Pseudomonadales > Pseudohongiellaceae > UBA9145. The sequence goes on from JAPOTO010000110.1 coordinate 22,784, forward strand.
GTCGAGGAGAGGGCGCGGCCGATGGTGCTCGAGGCGGGCCTCGCGCTCGTTGCCGAACACCGGCGGGCGGGGGACTTGTGCCTGATCATCACCGCCACCAACGATCTGATCACCCAGCCGATAGCGGAGTTGTTCGGTGTCGATGCCTTGCTGGCCACCGAGGCCGATTGGGTCGATGGCGCGATTACCGGGCGCATCCGCGGGGTGCCGTGCTTCCGCGAAGGCAAGGTCGCGAGATTGCGGGATTGGCTGGCGCGCGGCGGCATTGACGCCGATAGCGCCAACAGCGTGTTCTACTCCGATTCGATCAACGACCTGCCACTGCTCGAACACGCCGGCGAAGCCGTGGCCGTGGACCCGGACGACCGCCTGCGGCAAACCGCCCGGGAGCGCGGCTGGCGAATCATCAGCCTGCGCGGAAATCAAATCGTCAATGTGCGCGGGAACTGCGCGTAGTTCTCCCAGCGGCTCGCTTTCTCCGGGAATTCATCCGCCGTCGGCTGCACATTGCCGTTGACGTCGGTAACCCGCGAAACAATCGTGTGCTCCCCCGGGGCCGGATTTTCCCAGTTGAAGCTGAACAGCTTCCACGAATACCGGGTGTTCTCCGCGCTGAGCTGGGCGGGCTGCCAGGGGCCGCCATCGACGCTGACCTCGACGCCGCGCAGCGGCGTGCCGTCATTGAGCGCGAAGCCGAGCACATTGTATTCGCCGCCGAGTTCGGTCACCCGCACGATGGCCGACTTCAACTGGATAGCGGTGACCGAATTCTCCACCCAGCGCTCTTCGCCGCCGACCATGACGCGCTTGAGGGTCACGTAGTCGCGGCCCATGAAGCGGCCCATGTAGCGGGTGTCCTGCACGTGGATCTGGGTCAGCCACTTGACGTTGGCGACGCCGTACCAGCCCGGCACGAGCAGGCGCAGGGGCTTGCCGTGATACACCGGCAGCGGCTCGCCGTTCATCTCCCAGGCGAGCAGGTTCGCCGGGCGCATCGCGTCTTCGATCGACATGCTGCGGGCGTAGGCCTTCTCGACTTCGCGCCCGCGAATCTCCTCCATGCCGACATCGGCGCCGAAGAAAACGACTTCCTTGGCGCCTTCGCGCACGCCGGCTTCATCGAGCAGGGCGGCCAGGGAACAGCCGCGCCAGTTGGCGTTGCCGATGAGGCCGTTGAACAGGCCGGGGCTGTTGCCGCCGCATTCAAAACCCGCCTGCAGGTCAACCGCGCCGCGGCCCATCAGCTCGGCCAGGGACAGTTCGAGTTCCCGCTCCACCATGCCGGTTACGCGCAGAAGGTAGCTGTCGTTGTCAACCTCGGGCTGGCCGTAATGCTGGACGACGTAGAAGTCCTCGTTGGCGGTGATGTGGGAAGTGATCTGCCGGGTGTCCTGATAATGGGTGGCGCCGGGGCGTTTTCCCCGCACCTGGAACGCCTCGGGCACATCGGTGAAGGGCACGAGGCGCTCGCCCTGGGCGAGTGCCGGCAGCGCCCAGCCGGGCAGGGTCGCCGCGCCGGCGGCGAGCACCCCGGCACCCTTGAGCATCCGCCGGCGGCTGTCGTCCCGAATGTCTTCTGGCTTCATGGTTTCGCGCTCTCAGTCAGGGAAGGTCGAGGCAAACCATATCACAGGATTCCAGCGCGGCGCGATTTGCCGTTCTGCATGGGGCTTCGGTCCGGCGCCGCTGGAGAGGGGATGTGTTTGGCGGACGCTGTGAATACGTCCATGTACGCTTCGGGCTCGACATCCTGTCTCGCACGCCCGCCAAACACATCCCCTCTCCAGCGGCGACTCACTCCTGCGTGTGGGGCCGGAG
>JAPOTO010000181.1 GCA_026709135.1 Gammaproteobacteria bacterium
GATCGAATTCCAGGGCTGCGCCGATTGGGGCTTCTGCTACCCCCCGCAACAGGCCCGTTATGTGCTTCCCTCCGACCGTGATCAGAGGCCATAGGGATCGCCGCGCTCCGCGCATAGACTAGTTTTTCGGTTTACCACTATGTGAGTCGCCGCTGGGTGGCGGGGAGTGCGGCGGGCGTGCGAGACAGGGTGAGGCTCGGTCTGCGAAGCAGACGAAAAGCATCGCTTTTCGAGAGCCGAACGGCTTGCCATGGATGGCAAGACTGGGGCCAGCCGAAGCCAGAAGCGTTTCGCCACGGATGGCATCGACAATGTTTAAGGAACCCCAGGGATGTATTCACAGCGTCCGCTGAACTCCACCCAGCCAGACGGCGACGGATCGAAGCCTCAAAACCCCACTTGCATAAAATTTGATTTTTGCTCAAATTCTGGGAAAATGCGGCGAAATCAAGAAATTCAACGCGGATTGGCGTCGAAATCGATACTCCCGGAAACTTCCGATGGCCAAAATCCTGGCTCTCCACGGGCCCAATCTCAACCTGCTCGGGCAGCGCGAACCCCAGATCTACGGTCGCGACACCCTCGACGAGATCAACCGCCGCCTCGGCGAGCAATGCGCCGCCGCGGGCCATGAATTCGATGCCCTGCAAAGCAATTCCGAAGCCGAACTCATCGACCGCATCCAGTTGGCGCGGATCGACGGCACCGCCTTCCTGCTGGTGAACTTCGGCGGCTTCACCCATACCAGCATCGCCATACGCGACGCCATGCTCGCCGCGGGGAAGCCATTTATCGAGGTGCATTTGTCCAATCTCTTCAGTCGCGAGCCGTACCGGCACAAGTCGTACTTTTCCGACATCGCCATCGGCTGCGTCATCGGGCTTGGCGCCCAAGGCTACGAGCTCGCCCTGCAGGCGGCCTGCCGCAAACTCGCGAACTGACCAACAAAACGGGGGGAATTGATGGATATTCGCAAGGTCAAGAAACTGATCGAACTGCTCGAGTCGGCGGATATCGCCGAAATCGAGATCAAGGAGGGCGAGGAATCGGTTCGCATCAGCCGCGCCTCGACGTTGGCCTACGCTCCGGCGGCGGCCGCGCCGGCGGCAGTCGCCCCGGCGCCGCAAGCGCCCGCCGCCGAGCCCGCGGAAACGCCGCCGGCGCCGGTGGAAAGCGGCAATATCGTCGCCTCGCCGATGGTCGGCACCTTCTACCGGGCGCCCGGCCCGGACTCGCCGTCCTATGTGGAAGTGGGCCAGCAAGTCAAGGAAGGCGATGTGATCGGCATCGTCGAAGCCATGAAGATGATGAACCAGATCGAATCCGAGTTCAGCGGCGTGGTGGAGGCGATTCTCGTGGAAGACGGCAAGCCGGTGGAATTCGGCCAGCCGCTTGTCCGCATCGCATAGGGAATTCGCCGTGCTGAAAAAAGTGCTCATCGCCAATCGCGGCGAAATCGCCCTGCGCGTGCTGCGCGCCTGCAAGGAGCTCGGCATCCGCACCGTTGCCGTGCATTCCACCGCCGACGCCGACCTGAAGCACGTGCGGCTGTCCGACGAATGCGTCTGCATCGGCCCGCCGAGCCCCACCGAAAGCTATCTCAACATTCCGGCCATCATCAGCGCGATGGAAGTCAGCGAGGCCGACGCCGTGCATCCCGGCTACGGCTTCCTGTCGGAACACGCCGATTTCGCCGAGCAGGTCGAAAACAGCGGCTTCACCTTCATCGGCCCGCGGGCGGAAACGATCCGCACGATGGGCGACAAGGTTTCGGCGATCCAGTCGATGATCGAGGCTGGCATACCGACGGTCCCCGGCTCCAACGGCCCGCTCGACGACGACCAGCGCCGCAGCCTCGAACTCGCGCGGAAAATCGGCTATCCGGTGCTGATCAAGGCTGCTGCCGGCGGCGGCGGCCGCGGCATGCGCGTGGTCAACCACGAGAACAACCTGCTGCAATCGATCTATGTCACCCGCACCGAAGCCAAGTCCTTTTTCGGCTCCGACGCGGTGTATCTCGAGAAATATCTGGAAAACCCGCGCCATGTCGAAATCCAGGTCATCGGCGACGGCGGGGGCAACGCGCTCTACCTCGGCGACCGCGACTGCTCGCTGCAGCGCCGCCACCAGAAAGTCATCGAGGAGGCGCCCGCGCCGGGGATTCCCGAGGCGGTGCGGCGCGAAGTCGCCGAGGCCTGCATCAAGGCCTGCCGCGGTTTGCGCTACCGCGGCGCCGGCACGCTCGAATTCCTCTATCAGGACGAGCGTTTCTACTTCATCGAAATGAACACCCGCGTGCAGGTTGAGCATCCGGTAACCGAAATGGTCACCGGCTTCGATATCGTCAAGGAGCAACTGCGCATCGCCGGCGGCGAGCCGCTCTCGGCGCGGCAGGAGGAAATCGGCATCAATGGCCATTCGGTCGAATGCCGCATCAACGCCGAAGACCCGGCGAGCTTCTTGCCGAGCCCCGGCAAGGTGACGCTGTTCCACAGTCCGGGCGGGGCCGGCGTGCGGGTCGATTCACATCTCTACAGCGGCTACTCCGTGCCGCCACACTATGATTCGCTGATCGCCAAGGTGGTCACCCACGCCCCGGACCGGGAGCAGGCGCTGACCCGGATGCGGATCGCGCTCGACGAACTGCTGATCGACGGCATCCAATCCAATGTGCCGCTGATGCGCGAGCTCGTCACCGACCCGCAAATCCGCAAAGGCGGGTACAACATCCACTATCTGGAAAACAAGCTCGCGCGTTGATTGCGATGTCGATGACTTGGCGGCGACCATGAGCCTTAACGTCACCCGTTGCCCCGCCTGCGGTTCAACCTTCAATTTCAGCCCGCGGCAGCTCGAAAGCTCCGGCGGCCGGGCGCGTTGCGGGGCCTGCCTGCATGTCTTCGCTCCGGCGGAGCATCTCGCCACTCCCGGGCGGGACGCGGATGGCGCGGATTCGGTGTTCATCGGCGAAGCGCCGGAGGACTGTGTTGCCCCCGCCGCCGCGGCTGCGTCGGATGTGGTGAACGAGCCCGGCGGGGGCGCGCCACCGCCGCAGCCGCCACCAGAGATTCAACCGGCATCCACGCCACGGCGGGCGCCAGCGGCGGAACAACGGGATAACCGCGCGCTTGCCGCCGAACCCAACCGCCCGCCCCCGAGACAGTTCCAGCCCCTGATCGAGAACAAGCCCGCGAAACGCTTCCGCCCGGGTTTGTTCGCCGGCCAAACCGCGCTGGCGCTGATGTTGCTCGCGCTGCTGGCGGCGCAATATCTGTGGCGCAATCTGCCGGCCTACAGCCAGATCGATTGGCTGCGGCCCGGCTACGCCAGGATTTGCGCCAGCACCGGCTGCGAATTGCCGCCCTACTCCGCCATCGACCGCATTGCGGGCATGGGCGCCAATCTGCGCAACCATCCCGACTATCCCGGCCAAGCCGACGCCCGGCTGCTCACGGCGCGGATGTACAACACGGCCGAGTATCCGCAAGCCTTTCCAGTGCTCACGCTGCGCTTCACATCCGCCGACGGCCGCGACATCGCCCTGCGCGAGTTCGCCCCCGCCGAGTACCTGAAGTCCGGCCCGCCGGCGCAGCCCCTGCTGCCGCCGGGCGCCCCCGCCGAAATCGAACTCGAAATCCTCGCCCCGGCATCCGCGTCAAGCACCTTCGAAATATCGTTCCGGGCACCCTGATCCAGTGCCGGAGGCCCATGGCGCGGGCTGCTGGCGGCGATTCGCGGCGGGTTGCCCTTTTACTGGGCTGATAGATGGGACTATTATCAAGAGTCTGGGATTTGTTCCGGTTTTCCTTGGCCAGCGCGCGAAACAGCGGGATCAGGCGGGAACCCATTCGGGATCAGTATGAAAAATGGCGGCGGCGCATCGGCGGCGCAGGATTCGGCTTCCGCGGCGACAAGCTCCGGGAGCACCCTGCGGGAAGAGGTGCACAATTCGGTTGACCACTACTTCGCCAACATGGAGCGGGAGTCCGTAACCGATTTGCACCGGCTGGTGATGTCCGAAGTCGAGTCCTCGCTGCTGGCCAATGTGATGCGGCGCACCGGCAACAACCAGAGCAGGGCCGCCATGGTGCTCGGCCTCAACCGTGGTACGCTACGCGCCCGTCTCAAGCAATACGGCCTGATCTGATCCCTCCCCCATGACCGCAGAGAATCCCGCTCCGGTGCGCAGGGCGCTGATCACCGTTTCCGACAAGACCGGTTTGGCGCCATTCGCCGCCAGGCTCGACCGGCTCGGCATCGAAATCCTCTCAACCGGCGGCACCCGCCGCCTGCTGCGGGAGGCCGGCGTGGATGCCATCGAAGTTTCCGCCCACACCGGATTCCCGGAGCTGATGGACGGCCGCGTCAAAACCCTGCATCCGAAGATACACGGCGGCATCCTCGCCCGCCGGGATGTGGATCTCGCGGCGATGGAACAGCACGGCATCGCGCCCATCGACCTCGTGGTGGTGAATCTCTATCCTTTTGAACAGACTGTGGGCCGCCCGGATTGCGAACTCGCCGAGGCCATCGAGAATATCGACATCGGCGGGCCGGCCCTGTTGCGGGCGGCGGCGAAGAACCACCGCTTCGTCACCGTGGTGGTCAATCCCGATGATTACGGGCGCGTCGCCGCGGCGCTCGAATCCAGCGCCGGGACCATCGATGAAACCACGCGCTTCGAACTCGCCACCGCCGCCTTCGAGCACAGCGCGCGCTATGACGGCATGATCGCCAACTATCTCGGCGCCCGCGCCAGCGGGGCGGCCGCGCCCGACCGCTTTCCCCGCACCTTCAACCGCCAGTTCGCCAAACAGCAGGATCTCCGCTATGGCGAGAACCCCCACCAGGCCGCGGCGTTCTACCGCGACCACGAAGCTCTTGTGGATGGGGCGGACAGCGATGGCAGCATCGCCGGGGCGCGGCAATTGCAGGGCAAAGCGCTGTCCTTCAACAACATCATGGACGCCGACACGGCGCTCGAATGCGTCAAGTCTTTGCGCGGCTGCGCCTGCGTCATCGTCAAACACGCCAACCCCTGCGGGGTGGCCGTGGCGGAAACACCGCTCGCGGCCTACGAGGCGGCCTTCGCAACCGATCCGACCTCGGCTTTCGGCGGCATCATCGCCTTCAACCGCGAACTCGACCGGGCCACCGCGGCCCGGGTGCTCGAATGGCAATTCAGCGAGGTGATTATCGCGCCATCGGTCTCGGAGGAGGCGCTCGCCGCGGTCGGGGCGAAACCGAACATCCGCGTGCTCGCCTGCGGGCAATGGCCGCGGGAGCGCCCGGCGGGGCTCGACCTGAAGCGCGTCAATGGCGGGCTGCTTGTCCAGGACGCCGATACGCGCGAAATCGACGATGATGAATTGACCGTGGTCAGCAAGCGGCATCCCGATGAAGCGGAACGCCGCGATCTGCGCTTCGCCTGGGCCGTGGCGCGATACGTCAAATCCAACGCCATCGTTTATTGCCGGGGCTTGCGGACCATCGGCATCGGCGCCGGGCAGATGAGCCGGGTCCACAGCGCCCGGCTCGCCGGCATCAAGGCGGCGGACGAGCAGCTCGCCGTGGCGGGTTCGGTGATGGCTTCCGATGCTTTTTTCCCCTTCCGCGACGGCATCGACGCCGCGGCGGCGGCGGGCATCACCGCGGTGATCCAGCCCGGCGGTTCGATTCGCGACGGGGAAGTCATCGCCGCCGCCGACGAACACGGCATGGCCATGGTTTTCACCGGAGTCAGGCACTTCAGGCATTAGGCGAACCCGAGTCTGCTACAATCCGCCCATGAGACGAACCACCCGACATTCCCCGCTTGACCGGCTGCTGATTGGTTTCGACGAGGCGTTGCGAACCTGTGCGCCGGGTTCCAGCCACGCCGGGCGGGAATCACCCGGGCGGGCGCATCCCGACGCCACGCTCGACGGGGCCGAATCACGCCATGTCGCCGGGCTCATGCGCATCAACCACACCGGCGAAGTCTGCGCCCAGGCACTGTATCGGGGCCAAGCCGCCACCGCGCGGCTCGGCGAGGTGCGCGAGGCGATGGAAGAAGCCGCCGCCGAGGAAATCGACCACCTCGTCTGGTGCGAGGAGCGGCTCGACTCGCTCGGCGCGCGGCCGAGCCTGCTCAACCCGCTCTGGTACGGCCTGTCATTCGGCCTCGGCGCGGTCGCCGGCATCGCCGGAGACCGCTGGAGCCTCGGCTTCGTCGCCGAAACCGAGAAACAGGTCTGCGACCACCTCGAAGACCACCTGCGGCAAATCCCCGAAACCGACCAGCGCAGCCGCGCCATCCTCAAGCAGATGCTCATCGACGAGCATGAACACGGCGCCACCGCCAAAGCCGCCGGCGGCGCCGACCTCCCCAAACCTGTCCGCGCCGCGATGACCACCATGGCCGCGGCGATGAAGAAAATCACCTATCGGCTGTAGCGCCCGCCGGCGCCCCATCCACAATTTCGTAGTCGTGGGTGATTTTTACGCCGGCTCGTTTGAGCATGATCGAGGCCGAGCAGTATTTTTCGGCGGATAGTTTGATGGCGCGGGCGACCTGGGCTTCGTTGAGGTTTTCGCCGGCGAGGCGGAAGTGGAGATGGATCGATTCGAATACCGCGGGGACGGCGTCGGCGCGCTCGGCGCTGACGCGGGCTTCGCAATGGCTGATCTTTTGCCTGGCCTTGCGCAGGATGCTCACCACATCGTAGCTTGAGCAACCCGCCACGCCAAGGGCGACGAGTTCCATGGGGCGCATGCCGAGGTTGCGGCCGCCGCCCTCCGGGGCGCCGTCAAGCACGATGGCGTGGCCGCTGCCGGATTCGGCGACGAACATGACATCTTCCACCCAGTTCACTCTCGCTTGCATGACGCAATCCTCCATTGAATCCCGTGGCGCTGAAAGCCGGATGCCGCGCAGATCAAACGCTTCGCCGCGAAACGGTCGTTTCGCCAAGGCCGCTTGTGCTCAGGCCAGCGCCTCCCGCAGCAGGTTCTTGAGCGCGGCGCCGGGATTGGCGGCACGCATGAAAGCCTCGCCGATGAGAAATCCGAACACGCCGCACTCCATCAACCCGCGCAGGTCTTGCGCGCTTTCGATCCCACTTTCGGTGACCAGCAACCGGCCCGGGGGAACATGCGGGACGAGATCGAAGGTGGTTCGCAGCGTGGTATGGAAGCTGCGCAAATCCCGGTTGTTGATGCCGATCAAGCCGCAATCGAGCGCTATCGCGCGGTCGAGTTCATCGCGGTTGTGGACTTCGACAAGCACATCGAGGCCGATTTCGGCGGCGCAATCGGCAAGCCCGCGCAATTGTGGGTCGCTCAGCGCCGCCACGATCAGCAGGATGCAGTCGGCGCCCGCGAGCCGCGATTCGACAACCTGGTAGCGGTCGATGATGAAATCCTTGCGCAGCAGCGGCAGCTTGGCGCTGGCCCGCGCCGCGCGCAAATCGGCGAGACCGCCGCGAAAATACGGCGCATCGGTCAACACCGAAAGACACGCGGCGCCGGCGTCGGCGTAATCCGCCGCGTGCCGGGCGGGGTCGAAATCTTCCCGGATCAGCCCTTTGGAAGGCGATGCCCGCTTGATTTCCGCAATCACCGCGGGGCGGGAATGGTCGATGCGGCGGGCCAGCGATTCGCGAAAGCCCCGAGCCGCGGGTGCATCCGGCAATTCCGCCTCGAGTTGCGCGAGCGGCCGGGCCGCCCGCGCCGCGGCGACTTCGCGCCGCTTGTGGGCGATGATTTCGGCGAGAATGCTTGATGCCATCGCTGCGGCCCGCTTCGCCCTATTTGCCGGATGATTGGCTGGCGGCCACCAATTCCCGGAACTTGTCGAGGGCCGCCCCGCTTTGCTGGATCGAAACCGCGCTGGCGATGCCCGCGGCCAGATCTTCGCCGCGGCCCGCGGCGTAAATCGCGGCGCCGGCGTTGAGCGCGACAAGCGCGGCGGCTTTATCGTTTTTCCAGGACAGGGCCTGATTGACAAGCTCCAGGCTCGCCGCCGGGCTGTCCACCCGCAAATCGTCGATATCGGTGGCCCGCTCGAAGCCGAATGCTTCCGGGGTCAGCCGGTATTCGCTGATTTTCCCGTCCTTCAGTTCGCCGACCCGGGTGGCGGCGGCGATGCTGATTTCGTCAAGGCCGTCTTCAGCGGCGACGATGAGCACATGTTCGCCGCCGAGTTCATTGAGCACCTCGAGCAGCGGCCTGATCCAGGTGGTGTCGAAGACCCCCATGAGCTGGTTCGGCGCCCCCGCCGGGTTGGTCAACGGGCCAAGCAGGTTGAATATGGTGCGCACGCCGATTTCCCGGCGCGCGGCGATGACGTGTTTCATCGCGCCGTGGTGGGCGGGGGCGAACAGGAAGCCGACGCCCACCCGGTCGATGAGTTCGCCGATTTGCCGCGCATCCAGCGCGAGATTGTAGCCCGCCGCTTCGAGCAAATCGGCGCTGCCGCTCTTGCTGGTGGCGCCGCGGTTGCCATGCTTGGCGACCCGGGCCCCGGCGCAGGCGGCGACCATCGCCGCCGCGGTCGACACGTTGAACTTGCCGGCGCCGCTGCCGCCGGTGCCGCAGGTATCAACGAGGTGCGGGCCGGGCTTGACCTTCACCGGCGTCGCGAGTTCGCGCATGACGCTGGCGGCGCCGAGAATCTCGGCCATCTTCACGCCTTTCATTTGCAGGCCAACGAGCAAGGCCGCGTTCTGGGCGTCGGTGGTTTCGCCGGACATGACCCGGCGCATGGCAGCGGCCATTTCGGCTGCGGCCAGGTCGCCGCCGGCCGTCACTTGCCTGATCGCGTCTTTGATGTCCATCGGCTTCAGCTTCGGTCGAGAAAATTTTTCAACAGCGCGTGGCCATGCTCGCTGACGATTGATTCTGGATGGAACTGCACACCCTCCACATCGAACCCGCGGTGGCGCACGCCCATGACCGCCTCGCGCCGGCCTTCGGTTTCCGTCCAGGCGGTCACTTCGAGGCACTCGGGCAGGCTGCTTTCTTCGATCACCAGCGAATGATAGCGCGTTGCGGAGAACGGATTCGCCAAGCCCTTGAACACGCCGGCGCCGCTGTGGTGGATTTCGCTGCGCTTGCCGTGCATGACGCGGCCCGCGCGCACGATGCGCCCGCCGAATTGCTGGCCGATGCTCTGGTGCCCGAGGCAGATGCCGAGAATCGGAATCCCGCCGGCGAAGCGCTCCACCACCCGCAGCGAAATTCCCGCCTCATCGGGTGTGCAGGGCCCGGGCGAGATAACGATCCACCGCGGCCGCATGGCCGCAATCCGCTCCAAGCTGATTTCATCGTTGCGGAACACCTCGACCTCGGCGCCCAACTCGCCGAAATATTGCGCCACATTCCAGGTGAAGGAATCGTAATTGTCGATCATCAACAGCATGGGCGCGCCATTCGGGGTCGTCCGAGGCTTCAGGAGCGGGCGCACATGCTATCAGAATTGGCGGAAACGCAGCCGCTGGCCGCCCTTTGTTTTATGATTCCGCCTGACTTCCGCCCGGAGACATCTCCATCCAATGAATCCGCAAACTGGCCAGATCGACGACAGTGGACCGCTGACCATCATGTGGTTCCGGCAGGATTTGCGTTTGCGGGACAATCCGGCGTTGTGCGCGGCCGCGGCCGGAGGAACGGTGTTGCCGGTTTATGTGCTCGATGATGGCAATGCCGGCGAATGGAAGATGGGCGGAGCCTCCCGCTGGTGGCTGCATCATTCTCTTTCGAGACTCAACAAGTCGTTGAATGGCGGGCTGTGGGTGTTGCGCGGCGAGGCGGAGCGGGCGCTCGCCGGGCTTTGCGCTTCGCTGCCGGTGCGTAAAGTGGTGTGGAACCGGTGTTACGAGCCCTGGCGCCGGGAACGCGATGGGCGAATCAAGCGCGCCCTGGGGGAGGCGGGGGTCGAGGCCGCTTCCTTCAATGGCGCCCTGTTGCTGGAACCGTGGGAAAACACCAAGGCCGACGGGACCCCCTACCGGGTGTTCACGCCTTTTTATCACAGCCTGCTCAACTCCCACCAAGCGGTCGCGCCATTGCCGCAACCGCGAAACCTGGCCATCGCGGATTGTTCCCAGCCCGCGGACCGCATCGGCCAGCTCGGCCTCAAGCCGCGGATTCCCTGGGATGCCGGCCTGGCGGAACGCTGGATGCCGGGTGAGGCCGCCGCGCTCGCGCGTTGGCGGGACTTTCTCGAAAACAGCGCCGGCACCTATCAGGCAAGACGCGACTTCCCCGCCGACGCGGCGGCATCCTCGCTCTCGCCGCATCTGCATTTCGGCGAAATCGGCCCGCGCCAGATCTGGTGGGACATCCATTCGCTCGCGGGCGGCGATGGCGGCCACCCGTTCGCGCGGCAATTGTGCTGGCGCGAATTCGCCCACCACCTGATGTACCACGACCCGCGAATCACCCGCGAAAACTGGCGCGGCGAATTCGATGATTTCCCCTGGCGGGAAGACGCGGAATCGCTGCGCCGCTGGCAGCGGGGCACCACTGGAATTCCACTGGTGGACGCCGGGATGCGGGAATTGTGGGCCACCGGGACGATGCACAACCGCGCGCGCATGGTCACCGGCTCGTTTCTCACCAAGAACCTGCTGATCCATTGGCGCCGCGGCGCGGACTGGTTCTGGGACTGCCTCGTCGACGCCGACCTGGCGAACAACAGTTTCGGCTGGCAATGGGTCGCCGGCAGCGGCGCGGATGCCGCGCCCTACTTCCGCATCTTCAATCCAGTGCTGCAATCGCGCAAATTCGACCCGCAAGGCGCCTATCTGCGCCGCTGGCTGCCCGCGCTGCGCGATCTGCCCGAAAAGCACATCCACGCGCCCTGGGAGGCGCCCGAATCCGTTCTGCGCGCGGCGGGAATCAGGCTTGGCGAAGACTATCCTTTGCCAATCGTCGATTTGCGGATGTCCCGCGAGCGGGCGCTGGGCGCGTGGCAAACCCTGCGGCGGGGGCTGTGAGTTCGGCTGATTAACTGTCGAGGTGGAGGCTGTTGGCGGCGAGTTGCGCGGCGCGGATGATGGCCTTGGCCTTGTTGCGGGTTTCCTCCCATTCCAGTTCGGGCCGGGAGTCGGCGACGATGCCGGCGCCAGCCTGGACATGGAGTTTGCCATCCTTGATCACCGCGGTGCGGATGGCGATGGCCATGTCCATATTGTCGTTCCAGCCGAGATAGCCCATGGCGCCGCCGTAGATGCCGCGCTTGTCGGGTTCAAGCTCGTCGATGATCTCCATGGCGCGGACCTTGGGCGCCCCGCTGAGGGTTCCCACCGGCAGGGTCGCCCGCAGCACATCGAGCGCGGTGCGGTCGGGCAGGATTTCGCTTTCGACAATCGAGGCGATGTGCATCACATGGGAATAACGCTCGACGAACATCTTGCGCGGCACGCGCACCGAGCCGGTTTTGGACACCCGCCCGGAATCATTGCGGCTCAAATCGATGAGCATGAGATGCTCGGCGAGTTCCTTCTCGTCGGCGAGCAGTTCGCGCTCGAGCGCGAGGTCCCGCTCTTCGGTGGCGCCCCGGGGCCGGGTGCCGGCGAGTGGCCGCACAGTGATCTTGCCGTGTTCGACGCGGGCGAGGATCTCCGGCGAGGCGCTGACGACGAAATGATCGTCGAGATGGAAAAACACCATGTAGGGCGAGGGATTGAGGTGGCGCAGGGCGCGGTAGAGCTGCAGCGGCTCGCCGTCGAAATCGGCCGACATGCGCTGGGAGAGAACGACCTGCATGCAGTCGCCGGCGACGATGTAGTCCTTGATTCGCGCAACCCCCCGCTTGAAGTCCGCCTCGGGGAAATGCTGGCGGTAGTCGCTGTCGGCGATTTGGTTCATTCGCGCTCGCGGCGCTTCGACCCCGCCGGCAAGGCGCCGCTGGAGTTCGGCGAGCCGCCGCCGGGCCATCGCGAAAGCATCGGGTTCGCGGGGGTCGGCATTGATGAGGAGCGAGGCCGTGCCCATGAGGTTGTCGAAGATGATGATTTCATCGGCGACCATGAGCAGGATGTCGGGCGTGCCGATTTCATCGCGTCCGCTCGCGGGGCCGATGCGGGTTTCCACATAGCGCACGGTGTCATAGGCGAAATAGCCGACGAGGCCGCCGGAGAAGCGCTGGTGCCGCGGGGATTCGGGGGCGCGGAACCTCGCCTTGAATTCGGCGATGAAGGGAAACGGGTCGGCGAGTTCGCGGCTCTCGACGACCGCGCCGTCGGTTTCGACCGTGAGCCGGCCGCCGACAACCCGCAGCACCGTGCGGCAGGGCAGGCCGATGATCGAATAGCGGCCCCATTGTTCACCGCCCTGCACCGATTCGAAGAAAAAACTGTAGGGGCCGTTTGCGAGTTTGAGATAGGCGCGCAGCGGGGTTTCGAGATCGGCGAGCACCCTGCGGGTTACCGGGATGCGGTTGTAGCCCTCGGCCGCGAGCTCGTCGAATCGCCGCTGGTCCATATTCAGGCCGGAAGGCGCGCCTGGCCGAGCTCGGCCCGCATGGCGGCGATGGTGGCGCCGTAGTCGCTGGCGCCGAAAATCGCCGAGCCGGCGACGAACATGTCGGCGCCGGCCTCGGCGATGGCGCGGATATTGCCGACTCCCACGCCGCCGTCGACTTCGAGCCGGATCGGATTGCCGGCGCCGTCGATGATTTTCCGCGCCCGGCGCAGTTTGTCGAGTGTGCCGGGAATGAACCGCTGGCCGCCGAACCCCGGATTCACCGACATCAGCAGGACGAGGTCGAGCTTGTCGAGCAGATAATCGAGGCAATTGAGCGGCGTGGCGGGATTGAACACAAGCCCGGATTTGCAGCCATGATCGCGGATCAGTTGCAGGCTGCGGTCGATGTGGTGGCTCGCCTCCGGGTGGAAGCTGATGTAGCTCGCCCCGGCCTTGGCGAAATCCTCGATCAGGCGGTCCACCGGCGTGGCCATCAGGTGCACATCGATGGGGGCGGTGACGCCGTGCCCGCGCAAGGCCTCGCAGACCATGGGGCCGATGGTCAGATTGGGCACGTAATGGTTGTCCATCACGTCGAAGTGGATCACATCGGCCCCGGCTTCGAGCACGGCGTTGACTTCGTCGCCGAGCCGGGCGAAATCCGCCGAGAGGATGGATGGGGCGATCAAAAAATCGTTCATTCGCTATCCGGTTTGGGCTCCGCCACCTGATACTCGGGGCCGAATTGCGCTTCAACCCTCCCCAGGCGCGTGGACACCTTGGCGACTTCGCCTTGCAGCTTGCTGTCGCCCTCGTTGATCTCTTTTTGGAGGTTGGCGCCCATCGACGACATTTCCCTGACGAGATTGACCTCCATCGCCGACATTTCCCCGCGGAGATTAACCTCCATCGCCGACATCTCCCCGCGGAGGTTGGCCTCCATCGCCGACATTTCCTTGCGGAGGTTGGCGTCCATCGTCGACATCTCCCCGCGGAGGTTGGACATTTCCCCCCGGAGATTGGCGTCCATCGTCGTCATGTCCTCCCGGAGGTTGGATATCTCCCCGCGGAGGTTGCCGTCCATCTTCGCCATGTCCTCCCGGAGGTTGGACATCTCCCCGCGGAGGTTGCCGTCCATCGACGACATCTCTCCCCGGAGGTTGGACATCTCCCCACGGAGGTTGCCGTCCATCGACGACATGTCTCCCCGGAGGTTGGACATCTCCTTGACGACATTGACTTCGAGGCGGTGGAGGCGGTTCTGGAGATACATCACCGCGAGCAGCAGCGCGATGATGTTCGGCACGTTCTGGGCCAGCAGATTGAAAAGGTTCATGCTGATGTCTTCCTGTGTTGATCCAACGCTTGCGCGGCGAGTGTAACACGAAGATTGTGAGATGCCACCGTTTCAGGATAAATCAGTTTCCGCCCGTTCCAACCTCGTTTTCAGGGCTTGCAGCCGCTCCGGGGTGCCGATGTCCATCCAGTCGCCATGATACAGCTCGCCGCCGACCAGACCCCGGGCCATGGCCGCCCGCAGCAGCGGGACGACCGACGCCGGCCCGGGCCGCAAGCCGGCGAACAGCTTGCGGTGCATGACGCTGATGCCGGCGAAGGTGAACTTCTCCCCGCCGCCCGCCGCCGTCTCGCTCAGCCGTCCATCCGCCGCCAGGAAAAAGTCGCCCGCCGGATTCGCCGGCGGATTGGGCGCGAGCACGAGATGGGCGAGGCGGCGCCCGCCATCCACCGCTTGCAGCGAAGCATAATCGAAATCGGTCCAGACATCGGCATTGGCGACAATGAAGGCATCGCTTTCCAGCAGCGGCAGCGCCCGCGCGATGCCGCCGGCGGTATCGAGCAGAACCTCTTCCGGCGAGTAGCGGATTTCGAGCCCGAACCGGGAACCATCGCCGAGCCGGTCGCGAATCATGCCACCGAAGTGGTGGAGATTGATGACGGCCCGGCCAACCCCGGCCGCGGCGAGCCGCGAAAGCTGGTGTTCGATCAGCGGCCGCCCGCCAACCTCGAGCAATGGCTTGGGCAGGCCATCGGTGAGCGGCCCCATCCGCTCGCCCCGCCCGGCGGCAAGCAGCATCGCCGGCATCATCGCCCGCGCTCGATTTTTTCCCGGGCCAGCGGCTCGAGATCCCGCCGGAACCAGGCCAGCAGCGGCGCCATCTCCGCGTATTCGCCGGCGACTTCGACAAAGTAGTCCATCACCAGCGGCAGGTGCTGGAGAAATCCCGGCTTGCGGTCGCGAACAGCGAGCCGGCAGAAGATGCCGAGCACTTTCAGGTGGCGTTGCAGGCCCATCAGGTCGAAATCGCGGCGGAAGCGCGCCGCGGAAACCCCATCGCCGATGCCCCGGCGCCGGGCGCCTTCGAGATAGTGGCCAATCCAGCCATCGAGGCGGCGCCGGTCCCAGCGGATGTAGCAGTCGCGCAGCAGGGAAACGAGGTCATAGCTGCCCGGGCCGCGGACCGCGTCCTGGAAATCGATGATTCCCGGATGCCCGGGCCGCGTGGCCGGCAGGATCAGATTGCGCGAATGGTAATCGCGGTGAACCGCCACCCGGGCTTGGCTCAACGCCGAGTCGCAGAGAAAGCGGAAGCATTCCGCAAGGATTGCGCGCTGCTCCGCGTTCGCCGCCACCCCAAGCCAGCGGCGGCAGAACCAGTCGGGAAACAGTGACATTTCCGCCATCAGCTCCGTCTCGTCATAGTCGGGCAGCCGACTCGCGTCCACCCGCTGTTGCAAATCGAGCAGGCTGTCGATGGCGGCGTGGATGAGCCGGTCCGCGGCGGCGGTGTCGCCCGCGTCCCGCGAACGCAGCAAATGGGGCAGATACAGTTGATCGCCGAGATCTTCAAGCAGCAGATGGCCCCGGTCCAGGTCGGCGGCGAACAGGCGGGGGGCGCGCAGTCCGGCTTCGCCGAACAGTTGGCAAACTTCGACGAAGGCGTGGCTGTCCTCCTTGTCCGGCGGGGCATCCACGGCGATGTAGGAAACCCCGGCAAGCGGACGGGCGCGGAAGTAGCGGCGGTGGCTGGCGTCGCCGCTGACGGCTTCGAGCGCCGCGAGTTCCGGCGCCGCCGGCAACAGCTCCCGCAGCCGCTGCCGGGTCCACGCGGTCAGGCCGGCGCGGCGGCTGTCGGCCCCGGTCACCGGCGCCACCCGCGGTTGGGGGTGGACTCGCATGAATTCCGCGGCCTCGAATTCGGGCGGCGCGATTTCCGGTGGTTTGGTCGCTTTCCTGAAAAAGCTGAATTAGACTGGACCGAACCCGTGCAAGACATCATTCGCGCGACTTCTTCGCTGTCTTCAAGACACATGACACGACACCAGTGTGCTGTCCGGTAAATACGTTGCGGCCCCGGTTCTGGATGGGCTTGAGGCGAAAGCCGCGCTGGTTCGCATTCGTCCCGGCGCTCGCCCTGCTCGCCTGCTGCCCGCGCGCCAGCGCGGCCGAAGCGCCGGCGGGCCCAGACGCCGCGGCGCGGCTCGACTGGACCGCGGCGGAGGACCTGCCGCCGCGGCAGCGCGCGGCTCTCGCGCCAGGGTGCTGCGGCGCGTTCATCGATAATAGCAAATCATCCGGTGATGACCCCGGCGGCGGCCGCGCCCGTTTCACAGCCACCGAAGGCTTCACCCAAACCGGGCCGGACACCATCCGCCTCGGCGGCGAAGTCACCGTCACCGAGGGCCCGCGCCGCATCGCCAACAACGGCGTGACGATCATCGACCAGGCGGCGGGGACCTACCAGCTCGAGGGCGATGTGGAATTCCGCGAACCCGGCATCCTGCTGCGGGGCGCATCCGCGCTGATCGACAACCGCGACAACTCCAGCCGCGTCGAAACCGCCCGTTACACGCTGCACGCATCGGGCATTCACGGCGCGGCGCAGACCATCGTCTACGACAGCGCAAGCGGCCGCGTCACGCTCGATCAAGGCGAGTTCAGCCGCTGCGAGCCGGTTGCCCCATTCTGGACCCTCGCCGCGAAAACGATGACGCTGGACCCGGAGGCGGGCCGGGGAACGGCGACCGACCTGCGCCTGCGCCTCGGCGGCGCCACAGTGTTCCGCTACCCCTTCGCGGTCGCCTTTCCGATCAGCGACCAGCGGGTCAGCGGCTTGCTGCCGCCGAGCATCGGCTCAACGCGCACCGGCGGCCTCGATATCGAAGCGCCCTGGTATCTGAATCTGGCGCCGCATTACGACGCCACGCTGCTGCCCCGGCTGATCAGCGACCGTGGCGCCATGCTCGGCGCCGAGTTCCGCTATCTCGCCAACTGGTCGATGAACACGGTCAGGCTGTCCTGGCTGGGGGACGACCGCCTGCACGATCCCGCTCTCGCCGGTATCGCCGGGTCGGACTCGCCGCCAGTGGCAAACCGCTGGTACGCCGATTTCCAGCACAATGGCGCCCTGGGCGACAACTGGCGCACCCTCGTCGATTTCACCGCGGTCAGCGACCGCGACTGGTTCATCGATCTCGCCGGCGGCGGCCTCGACGCCACCACGCGCAACCACCTCAACCGGCAGGCGCGGCTGAGCTTTCGATCCGAAGCCCTGCAAGCCGATTTCGACCTCCAGCGCATCGAACTCATCGACCCGCTGGCGGACGCGCTCAACATCGCCAAACCCTTCGACCGCCTGCCCCATTTCCGCTTCCGCACCGGGGCCGACCTCGGCGCCAACTTCCGCCTCGGGCTTGCTGGCCAGTTGGCCGCCTTCGACCGCAATCTGAACGAAAACCTGATTGCCACCGAGCGGATCGAGGCGGGGGCCCTGGTCAAGGGCCGCCGAGTCAACCTGTCGCCCCGGCTCGACTGGTCGGTGGAAACACCGGGCGCCTTCCTGCGCGCCGGCGCGGGCCGCGAGATCGTCCACTACGAGCTGGAACGGCAGGCGGCCGGCAGCCCGGCGGATCCCGGCCTGGGCCTGACCACCTTCAGCATCGACGGCGGACTCGTTTTCGAGCGCGGGCTGTGGGGTGGAACCAGTGGCGGAAAAAGTAGCGGAAACGGCATCCAGACACTCGAGCCCAGATTGTTCTACCTGTACCGCGAGCATGAAGACCAGCGGCTGCTGCCGGTTTTCGACAGCGCCGAGTTGAATTTCGGCTTCCACCAGTTGTTCCGCGAGCGCCGTTTCAGCGGCGGCGACCGCTTCGCCGACGCCGACCAGCTCGGCATCGCCCTCACCAGCCGCCTGCTCGATGGCGACGGCCGCGAGCGCGGCCGCCTCAGCCTCGGCCAAATCCATTACTTCCGCGACCGCCTGGTGAGCCTGGCGAACCCGCTGCGGCAATGGGCGCCGCTGTACTCCCCGGTCGCCGGCACCTCGGCGCTGGCGGGGGAAATCGAATACCGCGCGGGCCGGAACTGGCGCCTGGCCGCCGATCTCCAATGGAACGAGCATCACCGGCAAATCGACGAGGGCAGCCTGCAACTGCGCTACCAGCGCGACAGTGAACGCCTGTTCAATTTCTCCTGGCGCTACCGCTCGCTGGTGCGGGCGACACCTTTCCTGACCCGCGCCGGCATCAGCCCCGGGATCGATCAGACCGACATTTCCGCCGCCTGGCCGCTGTCGGCGAGGTGGAAACTGCTTGGCCGCTGGAACTACGACCACGCCAATTCGCGGAACCTCGAGGCCTTCGCCGGGGTCGAATACCGCAACTGCTGCGCGACGATCCGCGTGATCGCCCGGGAATGGCTTGACGAATATGAATTGTTTGTCCCTAATGTCCCCCCCAACCGCGGCGTTTATGTGCAGTTCGTCCTGCACGGCATCGGCAATCTCGCCGGCGGCGGCCTGAGCGAATTGCTCAGCGATGGCATACAGGGCTTCAGGGACCCGGATCAGATCTAGGCAAATGGCTTGAACATGGGCACAACCAGATTTTCAGCCGCAATCCTGCCGGCGGTCGCCGCGATGCTGGCGTGGATCATCGCCGCGCATTCCGCGCTCGCCCAGGAGCGCCAACTGCTCGACCGCATCGTGGCCATCGTCGACACCGGCGTGGTGCTGCAAAGCGAGGTTGACGGCAGGCTTGCGGAGATCATCACCAACGCCCGGCGCAACAACCAGCCCGAGCCCGACCTTGAAGCGATCTACGAAGACGTGCTCGAAGCCCTGGTGCTGGAAAACCTGCAACTGCAGATCGCCGAGCGCATCAACATCCGCTTCGACGACGACACCATCAACCGGGTGCTCGGCTCGATGGCCGAGGGCGGCAACATGAGCTTCGAGCAGTACGTGACAACACTCGAGCAGGCCGGCGTCTACCTGCAAACCCGGGAACAGGTGCGGCGGCAAATGACGCTGCAGGAATTGCAGCGGGGCCTGGTCAACCAGCGCATCCGCATCACCGATCAGGAGATCGAAAACTTCATCAATTCCGACATGGGCCAGGAGCTGATGCAAGCGGATTACCTGCTCGACCACATGCTGGTGCCATTCGCCGCCGACGAGGACGAAGCGGCGCGGCAGCGGAAGATCCGCTTCGCCGGCGACCTCGTGGCGCGACTCGAAGACGGGGCGGATTTCGCCGCCCTGCGCGCCGAGGCGATGGCTGGGGGCGGGATTCCCGTCACCGCCACCGATTTCGGCTGGCGCCAGCTCGACCAGATTCCCGCCCTGTTCACCGCCGCAGTCGAAGGCATGGCTGTTGGCGACATTGAAGGGCCGTTCGAGGCGGCCAACGGCCTGCACATCATTCAGTTGCGCGAACAGCGCGGCGGCACCTCGCAATTCGTTGCGCAAACGCATCTGCGCCACATCATGCTCAGCCCGAACGAAATCCGCGACGACGAGCAATCGCTGGAGGAAATCCGCCGTCTGCGCCAGCGGATTCTCGACGGCGAGGACTTCGCCGTCATCGCCCGGCAGAACTCCGATGACGCCGCCTCCGTCGTCGCCGGCGGCGATCTCGACTGGATCAACGAGGGCGGCACGCCGCTCTCCTGGGAACCCGTCATCGCCGCGCTCGAAATCGGCGAACTCAGCGAACCGGTGCGCACCGAAACCGGCTGGCATCTGATCGAGGTGCTTGGCCGGCGGGTCACCGACCTCAGCCAGGAATTCGTCCGCGCCGAGGCCGAGAACATGCTGCGCAACCGCAAGTTCGACCTCGAGATGCAAAACTGGCTGATCGAGATTCGCGAAGAAGCCTTCGTCGAATACGTCGAGTGAGAGCCCGGACCGTTGGTTTACCGACTCGCGCTGACCCCTGGCGAACCGGCCGGCATCGGGCCCGATCTTTGCGTCCAGCTTGCCCAAACACCACCGCCCGGGGTTGAACTTATCGCTTATTGCGACCCGCAACTGCTGCGCGGGCGGGCGGAAATGCTCGGCCTGCCGCTGGCGCTCGCCACGCCGGGCGACACGCCGCGGCCGTGCCAGGCCGGGGAATTGCGCGTGGCGGCAGTGCCAATGGCCACCGCCGCCGTCGCCGGGCGGCTCGACCCCGCCAACTCGGCCTACGTGCTGAATTGCCTGCGTCAAGCCACCGGCGCCGTGCTCGCGGGAAAAGCCGGCGCGCTGGTCACCGGGCCGGCGCACAAGGCCGTCATCAACGAGGCGGGTTTCGCCTTCACCGGCCACACCGAATTCCTCGCCGAACTCTGCGGCCGCGAAACGAGCGTGATGATGCTCGCCACCGACGGCCTGCGGGTGGCGCTGGCGACCACCCACCTGCCGCTCGGCCAAGTCGCCGGCGCCATCACCCGGCGGCGCTTGATCGAAGTGCTGGCGATCCTGCACGGGGACTTGCAAAGGCGGTTCGGCATCCGCCAGCCCCGCATCCTCGTTTGCGGGCTGAATCCCCACGCCGGCGAATCCGGCGAGCTCGGCCGGGAAGAGATTGAAATCATCGAGCCCGCCCTCGCCGAATCGCGCGCCAAGGGGATGGATCTCGTCGGCCCGCTGCCCGCGGACACGCTGTTCACCCCGCGCCACCTCGACACCGCCGACGCCGTGCTCGCCATGTACCACGACCAGGGCTTGCCGGTGCTCAAATTCAAGGGCTTCGGCCACGCCGTCAACATCACTCTCGGCCTGCCCATCGTGCGCACTTCGGTCGACCACGGCACCGCCCTCGATCTCGCCGGCAGCGGCAAGGCCGACTGCGGCAGCCTGCGATACGCCGTTGAAACCGCGCTTGAGATGTTGCGGCTTAGGTTTTGAAAAATTCCATCCATGGAATTTTTCATTGTCGCAAAACAAAAGCGTGGTTTTGTTTTGCTCGCGAATTCAATGGCTTGCGCCAATGAATTCGGCGGCACATCCTTGTGCCGCGGGCAAGCTCTGATTCAATCAGAGCTTGCCTGATGCCAGAATCAACGCATTATGGCGGATCAGTGTTGGCCTGACAGGAACAATATGGCTCGAAACCAACAGCCGCGCCGGCGCTTCGGCCAGCACTTCCTTCGCGATGGGCAGGTCATCCGCCGCATCGTCGCGGCCATCGCGCCGGGGCCGGCGGATCATTTCCTTGAAATCGGCCCCGGCGATGGCGCGCTGACCGCGCCGCTCGCCGCTGCCGCGGGCCGCCTCGATTGCGTCGAAATCGACCGGGACCTCGCCGCGGGGCTCGCCGCGCGTTTTCAAGGGCGGGAAAGCATCCATATCCATTGCGCGGACGTGCTCCGCTTCGATCTCGCCGCGCTCGCCCCGCTCGGCTCTCTCACCTCTCTCACCGGGGCCGGCGGCAAGCTGCGGGTCGCGGGCAATTTGCCCTACAATATTTCCACTCCGGTGTTGTTCCATCTGCTCAAGATGTCGCACCGGATCACCGACATGACATTTATGCTGCAAACCGAAGTCGTCGCGCGCATGACCGCGGCGCCGGGCAGCCGGGACTATGGCAGGTTGAGCGTGATGCTGGGCTATGCTTGCGAAGCGGAAAGACTGTTCGATGTGCCGCCGGAGGCGTTCAGGCCGCGGCCCCGGGTGATGTCCTCCGTGGTCAGGCTGCGGCCGCGCGAGCCGCTGCCAATCGCGCTGGCGGACGAGGATCGCTTCGCCAACATCGTGCGCGCGGCCTTCGGCCAGCGCCGCAAGACCCTGCGCAACAGCCTGAGGGCGCTCGCCGGCGCCACGACGCTGGTGGAGCTCGGGATCGACCCCGAAGCCAGGCCCGAACAACTCGCCCCAAGCGACTATGCGCGCATCAGCAATGCCATCTCAGCGGACCCAGGACCATGACAAACCCGGCGCGGAAAATCGAAATCACCCCGGTGGCGATGTATCTCGAACAGCAGTCGGACCCGGCCGCGGGACGCTTCGCCTTCGCCTACACCATCGAGATCGCCAACCACGGGCCGGAACCCGTGCAATTGCTCTCGCGGCACTGGTACATCACCGACGCCCATGGCGAAGTCGAGGAAGTCGAGGGGCCGGGGGTGGTCGGCCTGCAACCGACGATCAAACCGGGGGAGGCGTTCCGCTACAGCAGCGGCGCGATCATCGAAACCGAAACGGGAACCATGCACGGCAGCTACCGCATGGCGGCCGCCGGCGGCGAGTTGTTCGACGCGCCAATTCCAATGTTCCTGCTGGCGCCGCCGAATACCATTCATTAGCGTGCTGTCTGGCAACACATGAGCACCTACGCCATCGGGGACATCCAGGGCTGCCACAGGCCGCTGAAAAAGCTGCTGCGGAAAATCGGCTTCACCCCGGGCGCCGACCGGCTCTGGTGCGTGGGCGATCTCGTCAACCGCGGGCCGAAATCACTCGAAACACTGCGCCTGCTGGCCGATCTGGACGACTCGCTGACCATCGTGCTCGGCAATCACGACTTGCACTTTCTCGCCGTCCACGAGGGCTGCGCGCCGATGCGCCGCAAGGACCGGCTGCGGGAACTGCTCGCCGCCCCGGACTGCGGCGAACTCGCCGACTGGCTGCGGCGCAAGCCGCTGGCGCATTGCGAAACCATCGACACCGAATCCGGCCCCCGCCCGCACCTGATGGTCCACGCCGGATTCGCCCCGGACTGGCCGCTCGGCAAAATCCTCGCCTTGGCGCAAGAGGTGGAAACCGCCCTGCGCGAGAAACCGCGCAAATTCCTCTCGCGCATGTACGGCGACGAGCCGAGCCTGTGGGACGACCGGCTCCGCAAGTGGCGGCGCCTGCGCGCAATCACCAACTACCTGACGCGAATCCGCTTCTGCGACGCCGAAGGCCGCCTGCGGCTCGACCTGAAGGAAGGCGTCGACTCCGCGCCGCCGGGATACGAACCCTGGTTCCGCTGGCAGCGCGTCAGCCGCGAAGCCGACATCGTCTTCGGCCACTGGGCGGCCATCGGTGGCGTCACCGGCGTCGACCGCGTCCACGCCCTCGACACCGGCTGCGTCTGGGGCGGAACCCTAACCGCCATGCGCCTCGAAGACGGCCGCCGCTTTTCAGTGCCGTATTGAACCCGCCGACGGCGAAGCCATGGTTTCGAGCCGTTGCCGGGCGGCCGGGTGGAACCGCCCCGCCCCTTCGGGGCATCCCTGCTTGAAAAGGAGGGGAGTCTCTGGGCCTACCCCACGGCGGCGGCACCAACTCTCCCCCTGAAAAGGGGGAGTGGCGCGAAGCGGCGAGGGGGTTCTAGGAGCCTCGGTTTTTGGAGTTTGCGGCACCTTGGCGGATTGTTATTCCTCCGGCGGGGGTTCGAGGCCCGGGAGGATGGGGGGGATGGCGGTGAAGGCGGGGCCGGCGAGGGGGAGGGCCAGGGCGCCGACGGGGTGGTCGCAGCGCAGGGTTGCGGGGCCGCCGGGGAAGTCCGCGGGCACGGCGAACAGGTCGCCGAGGAAGCGGATGGCCGTGGACCCCGCCGGGACGGCGATCAGCGGGAGGCCCGACGGCGGCACGGCGGCCCCGTCCGCGGCCAGGGCGATATGGCAGGCGCTCCTTTCGCCGCCGCCGTTGGCGACGGCCAGCGCCAGGCGCGCCGGGGCGGGCGGGGCGCGGAAGCGCATCACCCGGGCCGGCTGGGCTGGGCCGGGGGCCATCATGCCGACCGGGCCGCCGGGGCCGTCGAGCACTATGAGGTTGCGAAGGGTCGCGGGGCCGTCGCATTCGAGCGCGGCGTGGCCGAAGGCCAGGGCCTCCCCGCCCAGGCTTTCCAGCACCGCCTGGGCGCCCTGCTCCGCCAACTCTAGTTCGAAGCCGACGCCATCCGCGGCGGGGGCGCCGTCCATGCCGTCCGCGGTCCCGGTCGAATCCGCCCCGACCAAATCCCCGCCGGCGAAGTTGGCGGCGGCCAGACCGCCGGCGCCGGACAGCCGCAGTTCGCAGCGGTTGGCGCCCGCCGCCAGGTTGACCGCCGTCAGCCGCGAGCGGAAGCCGCCGCCGTCGAGCACCAGCG
>JAPOTO010000052.1 GCA_026709135.1 Gammaproteobacteria bacterium
GGCAGTCGGATGGAGATTCCGCGACTGCGCGCGGAGTGACAGGCAGAACGAGCCCTAGGCGGGATAAAGAAAGAGCGGCGCACCCCGCTTCTCACTCGGCGAAAATTTCCGCGAGGAAGTTTTCCAAAGACTGGTAGGCGCGGCTTTCGGCGGTGGGGTTGTGGACGGTGCCGAAGCCGGGATTGTTCGCCGCTGGATTGGTGAAGGCGTGCATGGTCCCGCCGTAGCTGTGGACTTGCCAGTCGGCGCCGGCTTCGGTCATTTCCTGTTGGAAGGCCAGCACCTGCTCCGGCGGCACCATCGGGTCGTCGTGGCCGTGCAGGCAAAGCACCTTTGCGCGAATTTTTTCGTTGGGAACGTCGCCCGGGGAGAATATGCCGTGGATGCTCACCACGCCGCGCACATCGGCGCCGGAGCGGGCGAGTTCGAGCACGCACATGCCGCCGAAACAATAGCCCATGGCGGCGGCATGGGTCGCTTTGACCTGGGGAATGTTGCGGCCCGCGACCAGCGCGGCGCGGATGCGGCGGCGCAGCAGGGCGCGGTCGGTGGCGAAGGGGCCCATCAGGGCGGTGTTGCGCTCGACATCGCCGTCGCCGCCGAAAACCCCCTTGCCGTACATGTCGATGGCGAAGCCGACATAGCCCAGCCCGGCAACGCGCTCGGCGGCCTTGCAGGCGAACTCGCGCCGGCCGGCCCAGTCGTGGCCCACGAGCACCAGCGGTTTTTGGGTCGCGGACTCCTCGTAGGCGGCGTAACCTTCAAGGACGGTGTCGCCGTCGTGGTATTCGATCAGATCGGTAATCATGCGCTCGCTCCCGCCAATGCCCGGGTTCCAATCGGTCAACTTGGCCTATATCGGTCCACTGGGCCTACAAATGCGCAAGAATCGACTCGGCCGAGCTGACGCCGATTTCCCCGCCCGGCTCAATCGCCAGATGGCTCACCACCCCGTCATCGACGATCATCGCGCAGCGCTTGGCCCGGCCGCCCATGCCGTAGCCGCTGAAGTCGGCGCCAAGCCCCGCGGCCTCGGCGAATTCGCCATTGCCATCGGCGAGCATCAGCAGGTTTTCGGCATTCTGCGCCGCGGCCCAGGCGCCCATGACAAAAGCGTCGTTCACCGCCATGCAGGCGATGGTGTCCACGCCCTTGGCCTTGATGGCGTCGGCGTTGACGACATACCCCGGCAGATGCGCCTGCGAACAAGCCGGTGTGAACGCGCCCGGCACAATAACCATGACAACTTTCTTGCCGCCAAAAACCTCGTCGCTGCTCAACGGCTTGGGGCCGTCGCCGGTCATCACGTGGAAGGTCGCCGCCGGAAGCCGGTCGCCCGCTGCTATCGTCATTTGCATCCGCTCCTGTGTGGAAATCGTGAATCAAAAACGTCTCGCATGGTAGCAGATTTGCCGCGGCTTGCTAATCAGATTGGGGGTCGTTTGTTGCCGCGGCGCTCTCGGCGATGGTGGCTTGGATCCAGTCGAGGTGGCGGGTGATGCGTTCGTAGACCGCGATGGCGCCGTAGCGGCCCTGGGTTTCTTCACTGAAGTGTTCGCCTTCGATTTCGCCGATGGCGACGCCGGCCAGGCGGTAATCGCCCGGGCCGCCGAGCAGGGCGGGGCCGCCACTGTCCCACAGGCCCGGGGTGCCTTCCATGGGCAGGGCGGCCGAGTTGGGGTCGCGGGGATCATCGAAGCGCATTCGCAGGCGTGCGCCGGCTTGTTCGATCCGGTTCTCTGCCTTGCGCAGCCTGCCGTCGGAGAACTCCCGGCCGCTGGTACCCCAGCCGAAGAATCCCCAGCCCAGCAGGGTGGCGACCTGGGCAAGTTCATTGGCTTCGGTTTGCAATGGGATGAGCGGTGCCGCGCGCGCTTGTTGGAAGCGCAGCAGGGCCAGATCAGTGCTCGCGGCGCTGGCCTCGTCGTAATCCGGGTGCAAGACGACGGCTTCGATCAGCCGGTCCCGACCGCCAACCCGGACCGGGAAAACCCCGCCATCGGCAACGGTTTGCGACAGCGGGGTTGCAAAAACGCAATGGGCGGCGGTGATCGCCCAGCGGGGATGGACGGCCGTCGCCGCGCAGATTCGATCCCCGCCACGCTGTTCAAGGTGGAAAACCGCCGGGAATTCGCTGGCGCGGACTTCATGCCCGCGGGGATTGACATCATGGCGGATGATGATGGCCGCACCGCCGCCGCTCACTACAAGCAGCGCGAGGCTCGCCAAGGCGGCCAGGGAACCGCGAAGCCCCGCGCCCGCTTGAATCACCGTTCCGCTTCTTGCTCTGCCATTGCCCCCGTCCTCGGGCTCGCGGCTTCGACGGCGGGAATGGTTGCCAAAGCGAATCACTCTCCCTCCTTCGCCGCCTCTTCCCCCGCCTCGGCAATGCTCTGCCGGCTGCGGCGCAGCGGCCGCAGATTGGGCCGCCGCCGCGGCTGCCGGCTCGCGGCCCGCAGTATCCTGAGCATGCGGAACACCACCACCAAAAGCGCGACCACCATGAACACAACGAGGCTGACGCCGACAAAAAAATCGGAACT
>JAPOTO010000193.1 GCA_026709135.1 Gammaproteobacteria bacterium
GATGTCCCGCTCGTGGTCGACATCGGCGTCGGCAACAACTGGGACGAGGCGCACTGATTCTCCGAAAAATTCCATCCGTGGAATTTTTCTCTTGAACAAAACAAAAGCGTGGTTTTGTTTTGTTCACGAATTCAATGGCTTGCGCCCTTGAATTCGGCGGTACATCCATGTACCGCAGGGAGGCTCTGCCTCAGTCCGAGCTTCCCCAGGAGGCTGCGCCGATGGTTCGACTCTCCCCCTGTCAAGGGGGAGTGGCGCGAAGCGGCGAGGGGGTTCCGGCCGCTGATGTCATTAGTGCGGCGGCGGCTCCAGCCACGAGTCGAGGCGCTCGCGGATCTGCTCGAGGCCGATGCCCGCCGTGGCCGAGAACAACTGCGCCTCGAGCGCGCCCCGCCCCGACAATTCCCGGCGCACCGCCGCCATCACATTGTGGGCCGGGTTGCGCTTGAGCTTGTCGGCTTTGGTCAGCAGCAGATGCAGCGGCAGCCCGGCCCCCTGGGCCCAGTCGATCATCTGCCGGTCGAACTCTTTCAGCGGGTGGCGGATGTCGCTGAGCAGCACAATCCCCCGCAATGGTTCTCGCCCTTCCAGATAACGCCGCATTTCCCGCTGCCATCGCTCCTTCACTTCCAGCGGCACCTTGGCGTAGCCGTAGCCCGGCAGATCGACCAGATAGCGCCCCTCCGCCCCCGGCACTGAAAAAAAGTTCAGCATCTGCGTGCGCCCGGGCGTCTTGCTCGTGCGCGCCAACCGCGACTGCCGGCAAATCGCGTTGATCGCGCTCGACTTGCCCGCGTTGGAGCGCCCGGCGAAGGCGATCTCCGCCACGCTGTCCCGGGGGCAGCCATCGAGCGCGACAGCGCCAAGGGCGAAAGTGGTTTGGCTGTAATCCATCCGCATGATTGTAGAGGGAGTTGCGCGGCAACGGGCGGAAAAACACGCGGAAAAATTGCATCGTTGCCGCAAAAGCCCTAGAATCCGTGCCCGGCTTCCGGTGGCCGGGCGCCTATTGCGAAAGACGCCGCCGCGGAGGAACCCGGCGCCGCGCATCGGCCTGAGTGCGAACGACCTGTAATGCGAACCAACGGTATAGCGTTATGAAAAGAACCTTCCAGCCCAGCAGGATCAAGCGCGCCAGGAATCATGGCTTCAGGGCGCGGATGGCCACCCGCGGCGGGCGCAAGGTGCTTGCCCGCCGGCGCACCAAAGGCCGGCGGCGCTTGTCGGCCTGAGTTTTCGACCGCCGGCTGCGCTTCGCATTCGGTCTATGGACGCGCGGGATTTTCCGCGGTCGGCGCGGATTTTGCGGGCGGCCGATTTCCGGGCCGTCTTCGCCAACGCCCGCCACAAGGTATCGTGCCGGCATTTTCTCCTGCTGGCGCTGCCGACCGGGACTGGCGCGGGACGGGTCGGTTTGGTGGTCTCGAAGAAAAGCGTACCGCGGGCGGTCGAGCGCAACCGGGTGAAGCGGCTGATCCGGGAGCATTACCGCAAGCGGCGGGGGGAACTGGCCGGGATCGACCTCATCGTGCTGGCGAGAAAGGACGCCCACAAACTGGCCAATTCAGCGATTTTTCACAGGCTGGAATCATTGTGCACCGATCTGCTGGGGAAAACGCGCCGCCACGGACAATCCCGGAGCATGCCAGCAGCATGATCGCCGCCGCGCTCATCAAGCTGATCGGCGTGTATCAGATCGTCTTCAGCCGCCTTCTATTCAGCCAGTGCCGGTTCCATCCGAGCTGCTCACAATACACCCGCGAGGCGATTGCCGGGCATGGCCCCGCCCGCGGGGTCTGGCTCGGTCTGAAGCGAATCTCCCGCTGCCACCCTTGGCACGAGGGCGGCTTTGACCCGGTGCCCGACGCCGATGCCGGCGCCCGCTGCCGGTGCGCTGGCGCAAAGCAAGAACCGCAATGAAATTCACCCGCTTCTTCCTTTACACCGCGCTCGCGGTCATCACCTATCTGATGCTGCTGGCTTGGCAGGAAGACTATCCACCCGCGGTTGACGACGGCGGCGATGCCGCGCCGGTTTCGGAGGCGCCCTCGGGTTTGCCCGGCGGCGCCGGCGAGCAGGCAACACCGGATCTGCCGGCGCAACCGCCAACCGCGGCGCCGCCGGCAAGCCCGGGCGAGCCCGCCTTGGCCGAGGCCACGCCAGCCCGAACCGGACTGATCCAAGTGAGCACGGACACGCTGGATTTGCGGATCGATCCAGCCGGCGGCGACATCGTCCATCTCGCCCTGCGGCAATATCTGCGCGAACTCGCGGTGCCTGGCGAGCCTTTCGTGCTGCTCGATTCGCGGCCTGGCCGGGAGTTCATCGCCACCAGCGGCCTCGTCGGCCCGAACGGCGTTGACAGCAATGGCCGCGCCAACTGGCGCGCCGCCAGCGCGAGCCACGCGCTTGCCGACGGCGCCAACGAGCTGGTCGTCGACCTGCGCCTGTTCACCGAAGACAATGTCGATATCACCAAACGCTTCCGCTTCACCCGGGGCAGCCACCTCATCGACGTTGAATTCCTAATCGAAAACGGCTCCGGGGCGGCTTGGCGGGCCAATCCCTTCGGGCAGATCCGCCGCCACGATTTTTCCGACCCCAGCGCTGGCAACCGCTTCACCCGGACCTACCTCGGCTACGTCATCACCAGCGCGGACGATCCCTACCAGGAACTCGATTTCGACGACATCGCCGACGCGCCGTTCTCGCTGCAGCAGGAAGGTGGCTGGGTGGGTCTCAGCCAGCATTACTTCCTGTCCGCCTGGGTGCCCCGGGCCGACAGCATGAACAGCTACACGCTGCGCCGCGGCGACAACGGCCAGTTCATCGGTGAATTCGTGGGCGCGGCGCTGGAAGTCGCGCCCGGCGCCGCCGGCACCACCGGCATGCGCTTCTATGCCGGGCCGAAGGATCAATACTCGCTCGCCGAAATCTCCCCCAACCTCGACCTCACCGTGGACTACAGCTTCCTCTGGTTCCTGGCGGCGCCGATCTACTGGCTGCTGCGGCAGATCGATTCCTTCATCGGGAATTACGGGGTCTCCATCATCATGCTGACCCTGGTCGTCAAGGCGATTTTCTACAAGCTTTCGGAAACCCAGTACCGGTCGATGGCGGGGATGCGCCGCCTGATGCCCAAGTTGCAGCAATTGCGGGAGCGCCACGGCGACGACCGCATGAAAATGCAGCAGGCGACGATGGATCTCTACAAGAAAGAGAAAATCAATCCCTTTGGCGGCTGCCTGCCGCTGCTCGTGCAGATGCCGGTCTTCATCGCCCTCTACTGGGTGCTGATGCAAAGCGTCGAGTTGCGCCACGCGCCCTTCTTTCTGTGGATCGAGGATCTCTCGGTGCGCGACCCGTACTTCGTCCTGCCCCTGCTGATGGGGGCGACGATGTTCCTGCAAATGCGCATGAGCCCGGCGCCGGCGGACCCAATGCAGGCCCAGATCATGCGCCTGATGCCGATTATGATGACCGTGCTTTTCCTCTGGTTTCCCTCCGGCCTCGTGCTGTACTGGCTGACCAACGGCTTGCTGAGCATCGCGCAGCAGTGGTACATCACCCGCAAGATCGACGCCGAGTCCGCCGCGGCCAAATAGCACCGCGCCAGCCCCAGCCAAAACCCAGGCCCAATGATGGACGAAGACATCATCTGCGCCATCGCCACCGCGCCGGGCCGCGCCAGCATCGGCGTGCTGCGCATTTCCGGCCCCTCGCTCGCCGCCCTTGCCCGCACCCTGATCGGCTTCCCCCCCAAACCCCGCCAAGCGCATTACTGCGACTTCCGCGACGCCGGCGGCGCGGCGCTCGACCAGGGCATCGCGCTGTTTTTCCCCGCGCCCAACTCGTTCACCGGCGAGGACGTGCTCGAATTGCAGGGCCACGGCGGGCGCATCGTGCTCGAATCCCTGCGCGGGCGAGCGCTGTCGCTCGGGGCAAGGCAGGCCAGGCCGGGCGAATTTTCCGAACGCGCCTTTCTCAATGGCAAGATCGATCTGCTGCGGGCCGAAGCCATCGCCGATTTGATCGACGCCGATTCCCGCCAAGCCGCCCGCTCCGCCGTTCGCACCCTGACCGGCGAGTTCTCCCGGCTGATCCACGGCCTTGGCGCGCATTTGACCGGACTGCGCGTGATGATCGAAAGCGCTATCGATTTCAGCGACAGCGATATCGAGGTGCTTGAGCCGGAACAACTGCGGCGGGGCCTTGAAGACGCCATTGGGCGTCTTGAGCGGATTCGGGAGCGCAGCCGCCAAGGCGCCCTGCTCAACGAGGGCGTCAATATCGTCCTCGCCGGTCAGCCCAATGCCGGAAAATCGAGCCTGATGAACGCGCTGTCCGGCGAGAGCGCCGCGATTGTCACGCCGATTCCCGGCACCACCCGGGATGTCCTTTCGCGCCGCATCGAGATCGATGGCCTGCCCATGCAGCTAACCGACACCGCCGGTCTGCGGCGCACTGGCGATCCGATCGAGCGGGAGGGGGTCAACCGCGCCCGGGAAGCGATGGCCGGCGCCGACCTGATCCTGCTGGTGGTCGATGCGTCGCGGCTCGCCAACCCCGGCAAAGCAATCTCCGCGGCGGAGATCAACGCGGCCCTGGGCTCGCTCGCGGGCGAGGCAACGGCGGATGAAGCCGCGGAGGATCTGTTTGGCCGCACCACCATCGTACTTAACAAGATCGACTTGCTTGGCTGGGAGCCAAAGCAAACTGATGTCCGCTGCAACGGAACCAGCCTGCCCCTGGTCCAACTCAGCGCCTTGCGGGGCGCGGGCCTCGACCTGCTCGCGGAGCATTTGAAAGACTCAATCGCCTATGAAGGCGGCGAGGACGCCTTCGCCGCCAGGGGCCGCCATCTCGAGGCCATCGGCGAGGCCGGCAAGCAATGCGGAATGGCGCTGGCCAACCTGCGCGGCGGGCATCCGCTCGAATTGATCGCCGAAGACCTGCGGCTGGCCCAGGCCGCGCTCGGCCGCATCACCGGCGAAGTGACCACCGACGACCTGCTTGGCGAAATCTTCAGCCGTTTCTGCATCGGAAAATAGGGGGATGCGGAAACCGCGCGGGACAAGCTGTGCGCGAACCGTTGGCAAACCGCCACCCGGCGGTGGACAACCGGGGGATGGCGCGGGACAAGTTTTCCACCCGCGGCTTGGCCCCGAAGTATCCACGGTTCGCGCATGGCTTGCGCCCGGCGAATCCGCATTTTGCGCACGGCTTGTGCCGGCGGCAAGCGCTTGTTGAAATGGCAAATAAAGCGGTTTTCAACAAGGCGGAGCCAAGCCTTCTAGAACGGCTACTGTGCTTTCGATGCTTACATAAATTCCTGAAAAAGATTTGAAGCTGTATACTTCGCAGCTCTTTGCAAGCACGCTGTTCCATCCCCATGCGCTACCGAGAGAAATTCGACGTGATTGTGGTCGGCGGCGGCCACGCCGGCACCGAGGCGGCGCTCGCCTCGGCTCGGCGTGGCGCGCGCACGCTGCTGGTGACCCACAACATCGAAACCATCGGCCAGATGTCGTGCAACCCCGCGGTGGGCGGAATCGGCAAGAGCCACCTCGTGCGGGAGATCGACGCCCTCGGCGGCGCCATGGCCGCGGCGGTGGATCAGGCCGGCATCCATTTCCGCGTGCTCAACGCCAGCAAGGGGCCAGCGGTGCGGGCCACCCGGGCCCAGGCCGACCGTGCGCTGTACCGGGCGGCGGTTCGCCGCATTGTTGAGAGGCAGCCCGGCCTGTCGCTGCTGCAGCAGCCGGTGGATAACCTCATCATCGAGGGCGACCGCGCCGCCGGCGTTGTGACCGGGCTCGGCATCGAGATTCGCGCCGCCGCCGTGGTGCTCACCGCGGGCACTTTCCTCGCCGGCAGAATGCATGTGGGCTTGGCGGAGGCCGCGGGCGGCCGCGCCGGCGACCCGCCCGCGCTGGCCCTGGCGCGGAGACTGCGTGAATTGCCCTTCCGCGTCGAGCGGCTCAAGACCGGCACCCCGCCGCGGCTCGACGCCAAAAGCCTCGACTTTTCGGTGATGGAAACGCAGCCGGGTGACGACCCCGCCCCAGTCATGTCTTTCCTCGGCCGCCGCGAGGAGCATCCGCGGCAAGTGGATTGCCACATCACCGCCACCAATTCCGACTGCCATGAAATCATCCGCGGTGCCCTCGACCGCTCGCCGATGCACACCGGTGTGATCGAAGGTACCGGCCCGCGCTATTGCCCGTCGATCGAGGACAAGGTGACGCGCTTCGCCGATAAGGCATCGCACCAGATCTTCGTCGAACCCGAAGGCCTCGACGCCGCCGAGATTTACCCCAACGGCATTTCCACCAGCCTGCCATTCGACGCCCAGGTCGAGATGGTGCGATGCATCCGCGGCTTCGAGCGCGCCCATATCACCCGGCCGGGCTACGCCATCGAATACGATTTCTTCGACCCCAGGGATCTGCGTTATTCGCTGGAAAGCAAGTTTGTGCCGGGGCTGTATCTCGCCGGCCAGATCAACGGCACCACCGGCTACGAGGAGGCCGCCGCCCAGGGGCTGCTCGCCGGCTTGAACGCCGCCCGGGCCGCCGCCGGCGAGGACTGCTGGTGCCCCCGCCGCGATCAGGCCTACATCGGTGTGCTCGTCGATGATCTGATCCGGCTCGGAACCACCGAGCCCTACCGCATGTTCACCAGCCGGGCCGAATACCGGCTCAGCCTGCGCGAGGACAACGCCGACCAGCGCCTGACGCCAATCGGGCGGGAGCTTAGGCTCGTCAATGAGGCGCGCTGGCGCTTTTTCAACGAAAAGAGCGAGCGGATCGAGGCCGAGTTGCAGCGGCTGCGGGCCCATCGCGTCCAACCGGCAAGCGCGGCGGGCAGCCGCCTCGCGGCCGTTTTGAAGCAGCCCCTGTCCCGCGAGCAAAGCCTGGCGGAATTGTTGGCCCGGCCCGAATTGAGCCATCGCCAACTCATCGAGCTTGCCGACGCCGATTCTGGCTCTGGAGCACAGCCGCGGTGTGACTCGCCGGCGGCGGAACAAGCCGCCGAACAGGTTGAAATCCAGCTCAAATACCAAGGCTATATCGAGCGCCAGCGCGGCGAGATCGAGAAGCTGCGGCGGCAGGAGGACACCGCCCTGCCGGCGGACCTCGACTACGCGAGCCTGCCGGGCCTGTCCAACGAGTTGAAACAAAAACTGGCCGCGGCGAAGCCGGAAAATCTTGGCCGCGCCGCGCGGATTCCGGGCATGACCCCGGCCGCGCTGTCGCTTATCCTGGTGTATCTGAAAAGGCATCGGGCGACCCGGCGCAAGGCCAGTTGAGCGACCGGGAATCCCCGCTTGAAACAGCGGAAGGCTTGCGGGACAGGCTGCTCGCCGGCGCCGCCGCCATGGGCGTGGATCTCCCCGTTCAAAGCGCCGCGCGGCTGCTCGACTACCTGCGCCTGCTCGACAAATGGAACGCCAAGTTCAATCTTTCCGCTGTGGGCGGACTCGGCGAGATGCTCGGGCGGCACTTGCTCGACAGTCTGTCCATAGCGCCGTGGATAAACGGTGGCGAAGTGGTTGACGCCGGCAGCGGCGCCGGATTGCCCGGCATTCCGCTGGCGGTGTTTTACCCGGAAAAGCGTTTCGCGCTCGTGGACAGCAATGGCAAGAAAACCCGCTTCCTGTTCCAGGCCAAGACCGAGCTCGGCCTGGCGAATGTCGAAGTGGCGCAATGCCGGATCGAGCAATACCGCGGTCCCGCCGATCTCGTCGTTTGCCGCGCCCTCGCCGGGCTTGAGGAAACCGCGGCGAAAACAAGGCATTTGTTGTCGAGCGGGGCTATGCTTGTGGCCATGCGGGGGCGCCATCCCGGCGCGGAGGAGCTCTCGCGCCTGCCGCAGGACTGCGCGGTGGCCTTCGTGAATCCGCTTCAGGTTCCCGGCGGCGGATCCCGCCATGTCGTGGGCATCCGCCACCGCGGCCCGGAGGCGGAGCGCACTTGAACGACGACCGGACAGCACACTAGCAATGGGCGCGATTCTCGCCATCACCAATCAAAAAGGCGGCGTGGGCAAAACCACCACCGCAGTCAATCTCGCCGCCTCGCTGCACACCACCCGCAATGCGGTATTGCTCGTCGACATCGACCCCCAGGGCAACGCCACCATGGGCTGTGGCGTCGCCAAGGGCTCGCTTGAAAACTCGGTCTGCGAGTGGCTGATGGGCGATTCGCCCCATGGGGCGGTGTTGCAAGCGGGGGTCGATACCGGTTTCGACCTGCTGCCGGCGAACGGCGACCTCGTTGCCGCCGAAGTCTCGCTGATGGGTAAAAACCAATCCGACACCCGGCTGCGCGAATTGCTCGCGCCGCTGCGCGATACCTACGACTTCATCATCATCGACTGCCCGCCAGCGCTCAACATCCTCACGGTCAATGCCCTCACCGCCGCCGATGGCTTGGTGATACCCGTGCAGTGCGAGTACTATGCCCTTGAAGGGCTGTCGGCGCTCGTGGAAACCGTCGAGGCGATCCGCTCCCGCTCGAACCCGAAGCTGAAAATCGAGGGCATCGTCCGCACCATGTACGACCGCCGCAACCGCCTGACACTCGAGGTCAACTCGCAGTTGTTCGAGTACTTTGGCGACGCGGTGTTCGCGACCGTCGTGCCGCGCAACGTAAGGCTGGCCGAGGCGCCGAGCTTCGGCCAATCTGCCCTCGGCTACGACCGGCGCTCAAGGGGCGCGATGGCCTATCTCGCGCTTGCCGGCGAATTGCTGCGCCGGCGCCAACATTCATCGTCGGCACTGGAAGCGGCGGGGTAACAAGCGCAGCCCAGGGCACAGTCCGAAGCGCGGTAAGATGGCAAGAAGGTAAGAAGGTAAGAAGGTAAGAAAAAGGCGAATAGAAACATGGCGAAAAAACTGGGCCGGGGGCTTGAGGCCCTGCTCGGCAACCGCGACCGGGATGCCGTCTCGGCGTTGATGGCGGAACGCAAGGAACAAGCCGGAGATGGGCCGGAAGCCGCCATGCCCGGCGAGTCCTTGCGTGAAATCCCGGTGGATTTGATCCAGCCCGGCCCATTCCAGCCGCGCCAAGACATGGCCGCCCAAGCGCTGGAGGAACTCGCCCAATCCATCGACCGCCAAGGCGTGATGCAACCCGTGGTGGTGCGGCCACTCGATTCTGGACGCTTCGAGTTGATCGCCGGCGAGCGCCGCTGGCGCGCCTGCCAGCTCAGCCGGCGCGCATCGATCCCCGCCATCGTCAAAGCCGTCTCGAACCGCGACGCCATCAGCATGGCGCTGATCGAGAACATCCAGCGCGAAGACCTGAGCCCGCTCGAACAGGCCCTCGCCCTGCGGCGGCTGATGGAGGAATTCGGCCTGACCCAGCGCGAAACCGCCAATGCCGTTGGAAAATCCCGCGAATCCGTCGCCAACCTGCTCAGGCTGCTCGGCCTCGAAGCCGAAACCCGCCAACTGCTCGGCGAAGGCAAGCTCGAACTCGGCCACGCCAAAGTGCTCCTCGGCGTCGAAGGCCCGAACCAAGTCAAACTCGCCCGCGAAGTCATCCGCAAAAACTTGACCGTGCGCCAAACCGAGGAACTCGTCCGCCGCCACCAGGCCCAGGCCGAAAACCGCACCCCCCCCGCACCCCGCAAAGACCCCGACCTGCTGCGACTCGAAGAATCCCTCAGCGAAAAACTCGGCTCCCGCGTAGCCATCCAACACACCACCAAAGGCAAAGGCAAACTCATCATCAACTACAACAACCCAGAAGAACTAGAAGGCATCCTCTCCCACATCAACTAAAGGCGATCCGGGGAGATTCCCGCCACCCCCTCCACGTCAAGCAACTTGGGCACACCTCAAGGCAAGCGCGGTCGGTTTCGGGTTTGCGCGTCGTTGAGGAAGAGCCCCCTCAGGTCGTTGCCGCCCGGCCCCTCCCCCACGCGCCGGCAGCTTGGGGATACCTCAAGGCGTGCGCGGCCGGTTATGGGTTTGCGCGTCGTTGAGGAGGAGCGTCACAGGGACGTGTTAAGCGACGACGAACCGATTCGAGCCGAAACAGGATGTTTCGGCGAGATTAAGCGCAAACCCATAACCGGCCGCGCACGCCGTCCCAATCGAAGCCACAACCCAAGTTGCCCCGCGTCCACTTACTCCCTATAATGCGCCTGCCCTGGCGGTAGCCACCCGATAGCATGCTTCACGTGCGGCCGTACAAGGTCATCCTGGCGCAATTGATCGGCCCGGCCCTGCTTGCCGCCACCTTTCTGTGGACGACAAACGCGGCCATCGCCATCAGTGTGCTCGCGGGGGGCCTGATCAGCGCCTTGTCGAACAGTTATTTCGCGGTGCAGGCATTTCGCCACCAGGGCGCCGACAATGCGGACAAGGTGGTTCGGGGGTTTCTGAAAGGAGAGCTGGGCAAGATCGTGATCGCGGTCGCGCTGTTCGCCCTGAGCTTCAATTTTCTGGAAAATCTGAACGTGGTGGCGCTGTTTTCAGGTTTTCTGTTCGCTCATCTCGTTGGCATATCGGCGGCAGGCTGGATGATCCGCGGTCCAGTCGGTAAAACACGCTGAAATTTTCACCATGCGGCGGAACGAAGTGGAATCATGGCAGAGGCAGGCGCTGAATCGCAGACGGTTCAGGATTACATAGTTCACCACTTGGCGAATCTCACCTGGGGCCGCCATCCCGATGGCCACTGGGGTTTCGCCCACACCCCCGAGGAAGCCGCCGACATGGGCTTCATGGCGATCCACGTCGACAGCATGGGCTGGTCGATCGGCCTCGGCGCCGCCTTCCTGCTGTGGTTCCGCCGGGTTGGTCTGCGCGCCTCGGCGGACAGCCCCGGCGCAATCCAGAATTTCGTCGAGAGCGTATTCGAGTTCGTCGACAACCGCGTCACCGAAGGCTTCAACCACCAGAACAACCTCATCGGCCCAATCGCGCTGACCGTGTTCGTCTGGATTCTGCTGATGAACGCCATGGATCTGGTGCCGGTGGACTGGATCACCGGCATCGCCGCCTGGATCGGCGATCGGGTTTTCGGCTTTCATCACATGCCGTTCAAGATCGTGCCCACCACCGACCCGAATATCACCATGGGCATGTCGCTGAGCATTTTCGCGCTGATTATCTGGTATTCGATCAAGCACAAGGGCCTCGGCGGCTTCTTCGGCGAACTCGCCTTCCACCCCTTTGGCAAGTGGATGATGCCCTTCAATCTGATGATCGAGATTCCCACGCTGATCGCCAAGCCGATTTCCCTCGGGCTGCGGCTGTTCGGCAACCTGTACGCGGGGGAATTGCTGTTTCTGCTGATAGCTGGCCTGCTCGGGCTGTACCAGCTGCCGGCGCACTTTGTCTGGGCGGTGTTCCACATCCTCGTGGTGCCGCTCCAGGCCTTCGTTTTCATGATGCTGACCATTGTCTACCTCAATGCGGCCCATGAGCCGGCCCACTGAGTGGACTGACCGCAACAGGCCCGAGACAACCGACAAAAACCCCCGGAGGAAAAGATGGAAATGATATTGGCTTTCACCGTGCTTGGCGTGCTGCTCGTGCTCGGCATGGGCGCCCTCGGCACCGCGATCGGCTTCGGCATTCTTGGCGGCAAGTTCCTGGAAGGCTCCGCCCGCCAGCCCGAACTCGCGCCGCAGTTGCAGGGCCGCATGTTCCTGGTTGCCGGCCTGATCGACGCGGTAACCATGATCGGCATCGGCATCGGCATGTGGTTCACCTTCGCCAACCCCTATCTGGCGGCCCTCGCGGGTTGATAACCATCCTGCCCGCGGGAGGCTGAAGTGAACATCAATCTGACGATAATCGGACAGTCGATCGCGTTTGCGGTGTTTTGCTGGTTCTGCCTCCGCTACGTTTGGCCGCTGTTCGCCAATGTGCTTGAGGAGCGTCGGCGCACCATCGCCGAAGGGCTGGAAGCCGCGGCCGCGGCCGAGCAGAAGCTCGAGGTCGCGAGCCGGCAGTCCGCCGAGCAGATCGACGAGGCGAAGACCTCCGCCGCCGGCATCATCGAACAGGCCAACCGGCGCGCCACGCAAATTGTCGACGAAGCCAAGCAGCAGGCCCAGGTCGAGGCCGAGCGCATCATGGTCGCGGCCCAAGCCGAGATCGAGCAGGAGGCCACCCGCGCCAAGGAGGAGTTGCGCGCCCAAGTTTCGGTGATCGCCGTGGCCGGCGCCGAGAAAATCCTCGGCCAGGCCGTGGACCGCGCGGCCAACGAAGACATGCTCCGGCAACTGGCGGCGGAATTGTAGGTCGCGCTCATGGCGGAACCCATCACCCTCGCCCGGCCTTACGCCAGAGCGGCTTTCCAAGCCGCCCTCGCCGAAGGCGCCCTCGCCGACTGGTCGCGAATGCTCGGCGTGGCCGCCGCGGTTGCCGGCGCACCGGCGGTGCGGGCGGCGCTGACCGACCCGGGCCGCGCCTGGCGGGAAACCGCCGAGTTGTTCGGCGGCCTGTGCGGGGAAGAGTTGAGCCCCGCGGCGCGCAACCTGGTGAATCTGCTCGCGGAGAACAAGCGGCTGCCGCTGCTGCCGCAGATCCGCGCGCTGTTCGACGATCTCAAGGCCGGGCAGGAAAGGTCGGTCGAGGTGGAATTCGTCACCGCTTTTCCGGTTGGCGACGACGTTGCCGCCAAACTCGAGGAGGCGTTGCGGGCGCGGTTGCAACGCGAAATCAGGCTGGGCACCCGGGTCGATCCCGCTTTGATCGGAGGCGCCGTGATCCGGGCCGGCGACCAGGTAATCGACAGTTCCATCCGGGGCAAGCTCGCCAAGCTCGCCGAAAGGCTAACGTAATCAAAACGCTGGACCAACAGCGCTTGCTTGAAGAATCGCTAATCAGGAAACAGACATGCAACAACTGAATCCCGCGGAAATCAGTGAAATCATCCAACAGCGGATCGAGAGCCTCGACACTTCGGTTCAGGCCCGCAACGAGGGCACCATCGTCAGCGTCATGGACGGCATCATCCGCATCCACGGCCTGACCGAAGTCATGTACGGCGAGATGATCGAGTTCGAGGGCGGCGTCTACGGCATGGCGCTGAACCTTGAGCGCGATTCGGTGGGCGCCGTGGTGCTCGGCGACTATCTCGACCTCAAGGAGGGCCAGGGCTGCCGCTGCACCGGCCGCATCCTCGAGGTGCCGGTGGGCCCCGAACTCGAAGGCCGCGTGGTCGACGCCCTCGGCCGGCCGGTGGACGGCAAGGGACCAATCGGCGCGGACCTCACCGACGCCATCGAAAAGGTCGCGCCGGGGGTGATCGCGCGGCAGTCGGTGGCCCAGCCGGTGCAAACCGGGCTCAAGTCCATCGACTCGATGACGCCCATCGGCCGCGGCCAGCGCGAACTCATCATCGGCGACCGCGAAGTCGGCAAGACCGCCATCGCCATCGACACCATCATCAACCAGAAAGGCAAGAACCTGAAGTGCGTCTATGTCGCCGTGGGTCAAAAAGCCTCGTCCATCGCCAACGTCGTGCAAAAGCTTGAGGAACACGGCGCGATGGAGTACACCGTGGTCGTTTCCGCCAGCGCCTCGGACCCGGCGGCGATGCAGTTCATCGCGCCGTATTCCGGCTGCACCATGGGCGAGTACTACCGCGACCGCGGCCAGGACGCGCTGATCATCTACGACGACCTCACCAAGCAGGCCTGGGCCTACCGGCAGATTTCCCTGCTGCTGCGCCGGCCGCCGGGGCGGGAAGCCTACCCGGGCGATGTGTTCTACCTGCACTCGCGGCTGCTTGAGCGCGCCTCCCGGGTCAACGCCAGCTATGTCGAGCAGTTCACCAAGGGCGAAGTCACCGGCGCCACCGGCTCGCTCACCGCCCTGCCGATCATCGAAACCCAGGCCGGGGACATCTCCGCCTTCGTTCCAACCAACGTGATCTCGATTACCGACGGCCAGATCTTCCTCGAAACCGACCTGTTCAACTCGGGCATCCGCCCGGCGATGAACCCGGGCATCTCGGTTTCCCGGGTGGGTGGCGCGGCCCAGACCAAAATCATCAAGAAGCTCGGCGGCGGCATCCGCATCTCGCTCGCCCAGTACCGCGAGCTCGCGGCCTTCGCGGCCTTCGCTTCCGATCTCGACGACGACACCCGCTCGCGGCTCGAACACGGCCAGCGCGTCACCGAGTTGATGAAGCAGAAGCAGTATTCGCCGCTGTCGGTCGCCGAAATGGCGGTCTCGCTGTATGCCGCCAACGAGGGCTACCTGCGCGATGTGCCGCTTAACAAGGTGCTCGATTTCGAGAGCGCCCTGCTCGCCTACATGAACAGCGAGCACGACGAACTGCTCGCCCACATCAACGCCACCGGCGACTTCGACGACGAGATCGACGCCAAGTTCAAGGCCGCCATCGAGCAGTTCAAGGCCACCCAGACCTGGTAGGGCGCGTGGCAGGCCCAGGCAACCAAGACCGGCAAGAGGCACCATAAGCAATGGCTCGAGGCAAGGAAATCCGCAACAAGATCGGAAGCATCCGCAACACGCAGAAGATCACCAAGGCGATGGAGATGGTTTCCGCCAGCAAGATGCGGAAGGCCCAGGAGCGCATGCGCCTCGGCAAACCCTACGCCAGGCACATCCGCGAGATGATCGGGCACATCGCCACATCCACCTCGGAATACCGTCACGGCTATTTCGAAAACCGCGAGGTGCGCCGGGTCGCCTATATCGTCGTCTCAACCGACCGCGGGCTTTGCGGCGGGCTCAACATCAACGCCTTCAAGGCCACCGTCGCCTCGATGCGCGAATGGCACGAGCGCGACATCGGCATCGACATCTGCACCATCGGCGCCCGGGCGGCGACGTTTTTCAACAAGTTCGGCGGCAACGTGGTCGCCGCGGTGCGGCAGCTCGGCGACCAGCCCGAGGTGGCCGATGTCATCGGCGCGGTCAAGATCACCCTCGACAAGTTCGACTCCGGGGAGATCGACAAGCTGTTCGTCATCAGCAATGAGTTCGTCAACACCATGTTGCACCGCCCCACGGTGGCGCAACTGCTGCCGCTGCTGCCGGCGGAGGACGACTATCTCAGGCGCCACTGGGATTACCTCTACGAGCCCGACGCCAAGGAATTGCTCGACGGCCTGCTGCTGCGCTATATCGAGTCCCAGGTGTACCAGGCGGTGGTCGAGAACATCGCCTGCGAACAGGCGGCGCGGATGATCGCGATGAAGAACGCCTCGGAGAACGCCGGCGATCTCATGGACGAGCTCGAACTCGCGTACAACAAGGAACGTCAGGCGGCGATCACCCAGGAATTGTCCGAAATCGCCGCCGGCGCGGCGGCGGTTTGAGCCTTCGGGCGGAACGAGAAACCAGATTCAAGCACAAGGGTCAAAAACATGAGCAGCGGTCGAATCGTACAAATCATCGGCGCGGTCATCGACGTGGAGTTCGAGCGGGAAAGTGTTCCCCAGGTGCTCGACGCCCTCACCATCGACGACAGCGACATCACCCTCGAAGTGCAGCAGCAACTCGGCGACGGCGTCGTGCGCACCATCGCCCTCGGCAGCACCGAGGGGCTGCGCCGGGGCCT
This sequence comes from Gammaproteobacteria bacterium, assembly GCA_026709135.1. GTDB lineage: Bacteria > Pseudomonadota > Gammaproteobacteria > Pseudomonadales > Pseudohongiellaceae > UBA9145. The sequence continues at coordinate 15,561 of JAPOTO010000193.1, forward strand.
GGTGGTCACCGACACCGGCGGGCCGGTGACGGTTCCCGTGGGGGTGGAAACCCTCGGCCGCATCATGGACGTGCTCGGCCGCCCCATCGACGAGCGCGGCCCCATCGGTGAAAAGGAGCGCATGCCGATCCACGCCAAGGCCCCGAGCTACGAGGAGCTGTCCATCACCAACGAATTGCTCGAAACCGGCATCAAGGTGATCGACCTCGTCTGCCCCTTCGCCAAGGGCAGCAAGGTGGGCCTGTTCGGCGGCGCCGGTGTCGGCAAGACGGTGAACATGCTTGAGCTGATCAACAACATCGCCACCGAACACAGCGGACTGTCGGTTTTCGCCGGTGTCGGCGAGCGCACCCGGGAAGGCAACGACTTCTACCACGAGATGCAGGAATCCGGCGTCATCGACCTCGAGGGCGAATCCAAGGTGTCGATGGTGTACGGGCAGATGAACGAGCCTCCCGGCAACCGCCTGCGGGTGGCGCTGAGCGGCTTGACGATGGCCGAGAAGTTCCGCGACGAGGGCCGCGACGTGCTGCTCTTCATCGACAACATCTACCGCTACACCCTCGCCGGAACCGAAGTGTCGGCCCTGCTCGGCCGCATGCCTTCGGCCGTGGGCTACCAGCCGACCCTCGCCGAGGAAATGGGCGCCCTGCAGGAGCGCATCACCTCGACCAAGGCGGGCTCGATCACTTCGGTGCAGGCGATCTACGTCCCCGCGGACGACCTCACCGACCCCTCGCCCGCCACCACCTTCGCCCACCTCGACGCCAAGGTGGTGTTGTCCCGGGACATCGCCGCGCTTGGCATTTACCCCGCGGTGGACCCGCTCGACTCCTCCTCGCGGCAGCTAGACCCCCTCGTCATCGGCCAGGAGCACTACGATGTGGCCAGCGGCGTGCAATCGGTGTTGCAGCGCTATAAGGAACTCAAGGACATCATCGCGATTCTCGGCATGGACGAGCTTTCCGACGAGGACAAGCAGACCGTCGGTCGGGCCCGGCGCATCTCGCAATTCCTGTCGCAACCGTTTACCGTGGCGGAAGTGTTCACCAACGCCCCCGGCAAGTACGTGTCGCTGAAAGACACCATCGCCGGCTTCAAGGGCATTCTCGAAGGCAAGTACGACCACATTTCCGAACAGGCCTTCAGCATGGTGGGCACAATCGACGAGGCCCTCGAGAAAGAGGAGCGCCTGAAATCGCAGCGCCAGGCCGCGCAAGCGGCCTAAAAAAACGCGGCGCAAGCGGCTCAAAAACGAGTAGCGTAGCGGCCCCAAAAAAGCAGCCGCCTGAATCGAAACCCGAACCGCGGCGAAAACCGGAACCGACATCATGGCCAAGACTATTCAGTGCGATATCGTCAGCGCCGAGAAGAGCATCTTCTCGGGCGAGGTGGCCTTCATGGTCGTCGCCGGCAACATGGGCGAGCTTGGCATCGCCCCCGGCCACGCGCCCCTGCTCACCGATTTGCTGCCCGGCCCGGTGCGGCTCGACTTCGCCGATGGCACCGAAGAGGTGTTCTACGTCTCCGGCGGCTTCCTCGAAGTGCAGCCCAAGCAGGTTACCCTGCTCGCGGACACCGCCGCGCGGGCCGGCGATGTCGATGAGGCCGCGGCGCGCCGGGCGCTTGAGGACGCCCAGCGCGCCATCGCCAATCAGGATGCCGAATTCGAGTATTCCGCCGCCGCCATCCAACTCGCCGAGGCCGCGGCCCAGCTCCGGGCGCTGCGGCAGATCCGCAAGGACCGCAACTAACCCGCCCGGGGCTTCAGCAGCCAAGCGCGGCGCGTATCCCGGAATGAAGCCAACACTGGAGATCATCATTCTGGCGGCGGGCAAGGGCAGCCGCATGCGCAGCTCGCTGCCCAAGGTTCTGCACCCGCTCGGCGGCCGCCCGCTGCTCGCCCATGTGCTGGAAACCGTGGCTTCCCTCAATCATTCCGGCATCCACGCGGTGATCGGCCACGGCGCCGACCAGGTTCGCAGCGCGTTCGATTCCGCCGATTCTTCCGATTTTCCTTTTCCCGGCCCGAATTGGGTGCTGCAGGAGCGGCAACTCGGCACCGGCCACGCCGTGCAGCAGGCCCTGCCCGCGGTCAAGGCCGATGCCGTTCTCGTGCTCTGCGGCGATGTGCCGCTGGTGCGCCGGGAAACCCTGAACCGCTTGGCCGCGCTCGCCGATGCCGAAAGCCTGATCGTGCTGACCCTCAACACCGACCGGCCCGAAGGTTTCGGCCGCATCGTGCGCGGACCGGATGGCGGCATCGAGGCCATCGTCGAGGACCGCGACACCAGCCCGGAACAGCGGCGCATCGGCGAAGTCAACAGTGGCATAATGTTGCTCCCTGCGGCGCGGCTGCGGCGCTGGCTTGGCCGGCTCGACCGCGACAACGCCCAGGGGGAGTACTATCTAACCGATGTCGTTGCCATGGCCCGGGCCGAAGGCTCGCCGGTGCGCGCCCTGAGCATCAACGACAGCCGGGAAGTCCAAGGCGTGAACGACCTCGCCCAACTCGCGGCGCTCGAAAGGCATTACCAGATGGGCAAGGCGGAACAGTTGCTCGCGGCTGGCGCGCGGCTTGCGGACCCGGCCCGGGTCGATGTGCGCGGGGAAGTCGCCACTGGCAAAAATGTGGAAATCGACGTCAACATCGTTTTCGAGGGGAAGGTCAGCCTCGGCGAAGGCGTCCGCGTCGGCCCCAACTGCGTGGTCAAGGACGCCAGCATCGCCGCGGGAACCGAACTGCTCGCCGGAACCTGCGTCGATGGCGCGGTTATCGGCGCCGACTGCCGTATCGGCCCCATGGCCCGGCTGCGCCCGGGAACCGAACTCGGCGAGCGGGTGAAGATCGGCAATTTCGTCGAAACCAAAAACGCCCGGCTCGGCAACGGTGCCAAGGCCAACCACCTGTGCTATCTCGGCGATGTCGAGATAGGCGAGAACGCCAACATCGGCGCCGGGGTGATCGTCTGCAACTACGACGGTGCCAAAAAACACCAAACGGTGATCGGCAACCGCGTCTTCGTCGGCTCCAACAGCGTTCTCATCGCCCCGCTGCGCCTGCGCGACGATGCCTTCGTCGCCGCCGGCTCGGCGATCGGCAGCGAAGTGCCCGCCGGCAATCTCGCCGTGGGCCGCGCCCGCCAGCGCAACATCCCGCGCTGGAAGCGCCCCGGCGGGCGATGATCCGCCCATGTGCGGCATAGTCGGCGCCATCTCCCGGCGCAATGTTGCCGATATTCTGCTCGAAGGGCTGAAACGGCTCGAATACCGCGGCTATGACTCCGCCGGCATCGCTTTGATCGATGAAGCGGAGGCTGGTATCGCCACGGTCAAAACAGTGGGCAAGGTCGCCAAGCTGACCGCGGCGGCGAAAGAAAGCGCCGCCGCCGGCAATCTCGGCATCGCCCACACCCGCTGGGCCACCCACGGCGGAATCACCGCTGCCAACGCCCATCCCCACGGCGCCGGCGGCCGCGTCACCCTCGTCCACAACGGCATCATCGAAAACCACGAAGAGCTGCGCGGGGAATTGCGCGGCGCCGGCTACCGCTTCGCCAGCGAAACCGACACCGAGGTCATCGCCCACCTGATCCACCAGGCGTTAGAGTGCGGCTGCGGAGGCGTGTTCGAGGCAACCGCCGCCGCCGTGGGCCGGCTGCGCGGCGCCTATGGGCTTTGCGTGATCGACCGGGCCCAGCCAGACCGCATCGTAGTCGCCCGCAGCGACATGTCGCTCGTGCTTGGTGTCGGCATCGGCGAGAACTTCGTCGCTTCCGACGCCACCGCCCTCGGCCAGGTAACCGACCGCTTCATCTATCTTGAGCAGGGCGATATCGCACGACTGACCCGCGATGGCATCGAAATCCACAACCGCGGCAAGCCGGTGGAAAGGAAAATCCTAACGCTGCGCGGCCATGCCGCGACAGTGGACAAGGGCCGCCACCAACACTTCATGCACAAGGAGATTTACGAGCAGCCCCGGGCCATCCGCGACACGCTCTCTGGCCGCGTCAGCGAAGACCGCGTGCTCGAAGAGGCTTTCGGCGTCGATGCCGGCGGAATCTTCGACCAGGTCCGCCAGGTGCAAATCGTCGCCTGCGGCACCAGCCACCACGCCGGCCTCGTTGCAAAATACTGGCTTGAATCAATCGCCCGGATGCCCTGCCAGGTCGATGTTGCCAGCGACTACCGCTACCGCGACATCATCGTCCAGCCCGGCACGCTGTTTGTGGCGATATCGCAATCCGGCGAGACCGCCGATACCCTCGCCGCCCTGCGCCACGCCGCCGGCCTCGGCCACGTGGCGACGCTGGCGATCTGCAATGTGGCGACGAGTTCACTCGTGCGCGAGGCGGATTTGCGCCTGCTGACCCTGGCCGGCCAGGAAATCGGCGTCGCCTCGACCAAGGCCTTCACCACGCAGTTGGCGCTGCTGCTGCTCCTCGCCATCGCGCTCGGCCGCCGCGGCGGATTGTCCGTCGCAGACGAAGCGCGCCTCGTCGCCGACATCAACCGCCTCCCCGGGCTGATCGACGCGGCCCTGCAACGCGACCGGCGGATTCGCCAGCTCTCGCGGCAGTTCTCCAACAAGCACCACAGCCTGTTTCTCGGCCGGGGCATCCAATATCCCGTGGCCAAGGAAGGCGCGCTCAAACTCAAGGAGATTTCCTACATCCACGCCGAAGCCTATCCCGCCGGCGAACTCAAGCACGGCCCACTCGCCCTCGTTGACGGCGACATGCCGGTCATCGCCGTGGCGCCGAACAACGACCTGCTCGACAAGCTGCGCTCCAACCTCTCCGAAGTGCGCGCCCGGGGCGGCAAGCTCTATGTTTTCGCCGACGAGGGCATCGGTCTGGAAAGCGAACCCGGCTGCAAGGTCATCCACCTGCCCCGCTGCCCGGAAGCGCTCGCCCCCATCGTCTTCACCATCCCCCTGCAACTGCTCGCCTACCACGTCGCCATCATCAAAGGCACCGACATCGACCACCCCCGCAACCTCGCCAAATCCGTAACTGTCGAATAAGTCGGCCCGATGAGACGCTTGGCCCTGTAGTCAGACAATAAAGTTGGCAACTATCCGTCAAATCCCCGCATTGACGCCCTGCCGGAGTTTTTTACGCTGATCGTTCATCAAGCCGCCGACCCCGGGCCATCGCTGAACAAGTCGAGGTAGGGAGAGTAGCGGAACACGCGATTGCGTTGCTGGCCGGTGATTTCCCGCAGAAGCCCGAGATTCGCGAAGCGGGTAACCAGATTGTTGGCGCCGGCATAGGTAATGTCGAGGAGTTGCCTGATCGCCTCGACCGTTACGATTGGGCGTTGGTAGAGATGCTCAAGGATGCGATGGCCGTTGCCGGCGGCCCTGCCGAGTTTTTGGGTTACAAGACCGCGATGCTCCTCCCGCAGGGCCAGGATTTTGCGCGCGGTTTCCGTCGCTTCGCGGCTCACGCCGAGGACGCCATCGACAAAGAATCCCAGCCAGCCCTCCCAATCGCCTTGATCGCGCACCGCCTGGAGTCGCTGGTAGTAGGCTTCCCGGTGCTGCTTGAAGTAGTGGGAGAGATAAAGCACGGGGTGCTGGAGAATATCTTGTTGGCAGAGGAGGAAGGTGATGAGCAGGCGTCCCACGCGCCCGTTCCCGTCGAGAAAAGGATGAATCGTTTCGAACTGCGCATGGGCGAGACCGATTTGGACCAGCGCCGGCAGGTCGCCCGGATCGTTCAGGAAACGCTCAAGGGCGCCGAGCGCGGGAGCCACCTCATCCGCTGGCGGAGGCACGAAGACGGCTTCCCCCAAACCGCATCCCGGCGGTCCAATCCAGTTCTGCGAGCGGCGCAGTTCGCCCGGGGTTAACTTGCTTCCGCGCACACCGGCCATGAGGATTGCATGGATCTCCCGGATCAGGCGGATGCACACGGGGAGGCGCTCAAGGCGCTCAAGACCGTGTTGCATGGCCCTGGTGTAGTTGATCACCTCATTGACGTCGGCGGGTTGATTCGGCGTGAAGATGTCGGCTTCCGCGGCGAGCACATCCTGCAGCGAGCTTTGGGTGCCTTCGATCTGGCTGGAAAGCACGGCTTCCTTGCGCACATACATCCAGACGAAAAGGCTCGGGTTTGGGAGGGTTTGGATGGAGCCGTCGAGCCGCCCCAAAGCGCGGTCGGCCTGAGACAGCAGGCGTTGAAAATCGCCCTCCAGCAGGATTGGCGGATTGGGCGGGAGTGGTTGCGGCATAAAGGCGCGGTAGCCGGTTGTTTGGCTTCGGTAGCGCCCGGCCCTGAAGCGCGGGTTCATGGGATGAGTATTCTCCACGTGTTGAACTGTGTGTTTACCAAGGCGGGATTTGGGCCCTGTACTAAACACTGCGTTCATCATAGGGCAATTCGGCACCCTTATGCAATGCAGCGTTGCGTATTCACCACCGCGCGATTTGTCCGAAAGGGGCGTAGCCATCCGCCCGCGTGATAAGCTTGGCGGAACGTGGCAACGTCGGCGGGATCGACCGTTTCGAGGCGCATTACGCGAGCATGCTGTACCTGTGTTTCCGCGCCGTCGGCGCCGACCTCGCCGTGGAGGATTCCTCAAGCCATGGCCGCGCCGATATGGTCGTATTCCACGCCAGCCAGGTCTTCGTGCTCGAATTCAAGATGGCCGCCGACGGCGAGCCGCCCCAAGCCGCCCTCGACCGGGCGATCCAGCAAATGCGCGAGCGCGGCTACGCCGACAAATACCGCGGCCGCGGCAACCCCATCCAACTCATCGCCGCGGTGTTCAGCCAAAACCAGCGAACCCTGCTGGCACTGCGCGCCGAATGCGCCTGATTGGCTTGCTTTTGCCTCAAGCCAGAAAGCTGCATTTCCGGAAAAACTTCTAATTCCGGGCCAGTGGCCGCAAAGTTGCCGACTTTACTGTCCGACTGCCCCAGGCTGTGATCTTACCGGGCGCTCCAGTCAAATGCTTTCAGCTTGGGATCGGTTTGCCAAACTTCTGGTGAAACACTGAATCTCTGGCCTTTGAACTCGCATACGGCATGTATGCCCGTCTTGTTAAACCAGAGACGCCAAGTCTGGTTCTGGGAAGGGGCGGTTGCCGAGAATGCTTCACAAACCAAAATCGCCGCATTCGGTTTGTGGCATGGATCGCGAACCGAGGCATATCGAATGAGCTGGATACTTTCGGCTCGCGCCAATTCTTCCAATTGCTGACAGGGTTTGTAGTCGTCAGGATGCATCCACAGATCGCTGGCATCGTTGAACGGCTCAGCCATCAAGTCGATGGCGCGTGTGGTCTTTGCGGGCACATCGAAGGCCGTGTGTTCGCTTGGGTGGGACGGAAAAGGTGTCCCTGGAGAATCAGCATAGAACAGAAGCAGGTGGAATGCGGCCTCGATGATCGCGGTCGATGGCTCTTGGGAAGCATAGTAGACGCCCGGGGTTGTTCCGGCTTTTCTGAATCGCGAGCCGCTCGGATAGGGACCATAGCGAAACGGCGTCATGTAGAGATAGTGGAGGCCCTCGCATTCGGGCGGGATTGGCGGTTTGGCCTCTTCAAGAATGTATTCCAACAGGTGCTGCTCATCCAGCGCATCCACGAGTTGAAGCGTTGAGACGACATGCTGTGCCTCCACGCATCGCCAAAAGGTTGCATCAACAAGCTTTTGCTCACAGCGGAGCGCGCTTTGAATCCAGATAGGCAAGGCCATGGGTCAGTCCAGAAATCGTCTTGATCTTCTCCAGTGGACAACCGCCAAGCGCCCGGTTTTCATTCCGCAGCCAGGCATGGGCAACTTTGTGGTCGCCGCCCGTGATCGCATCAAGCGAGCGAAATAGGCGAACAAAGAGCGCGCCAAGCTCAAAGGCTTTTGAACCTTCCTCCAGCCGGAACTTATCCTTGCGCATCCGGGAAACGGTGGGCTCCGAAACCCCTAGAATCATGGCCAGATCTTTTCCCGAAAGGCCTAGTTTTTCAGCGGCGCGCACGACAGCTGTGGTCAATATCCGCGCCCGCTTCTGGTTATCCGCCGCGAGTGTCTGTGACATGAGGGCTACCCTTTCTGTTGAAAGGCCTTATATCACTTCCTTGCTTGAGAAATCAAGATGG
>JAPOTO010000117.1 GCA_026709135.1 Gammaproteobacteria bacterium
TGAAAAGCTGCGCTTTTCATCGGCTGCGCCGACCGGGCCTCACCCTTCAGCCACCGCCGCGCTCACTAAGTGCAGCCCCTAGTAGCCCCCAGTAGGGCGCGAAGCGAAGCGCATTGCGCCGGATGAGCTGAAAGATCCCCGGATTTTGCCCGCAATTCCAACCGGATTCAAAGCGGCGCGCTCGAACGGGAGCGGACATAGCCGTCGATCAGCTTGCCGGCGATGGTGACCGAGGCTGCCGGGGTTTTTGGCAAATCGTTGATGGGGAACCAGCGCGCGTCCTCGATTTCCGCCGGGTCGGGGACGATTTCGCCGGCGCGGTGGTCCGCCAGGAAACCGAGCATCAACTGGGATGGGAACGGCCACGGCTGGCTTTCCACATAGCGGATGTTGCCGATTTCAACGCCGACCTCCTCGCGCACTTCGCGGATGATGGTTTGCTCCGGGGTTTCGCCGATTTCGATGAATCCGGCCAGACAGCTGTAGTAGCCGCTGCGGTAGCGCGCGCCGCGGGCGAGCAGGACTTCATCGCCCCGGGTGACGAGCATGATGACGCAGGGATTGATGCGAGGGAAGAACGCTTGGCCGCAGGCCACGCATTCGAGCACCTGCCCCGACTCGCCGGGGCGCGTGGGCGAGCCGCAAAGGCCGCAACAGCGGTGTGTGCGTCGCCAGTGGAGCAGTTGGCTCGCCCGGGAAACAAGGGCCAGATCGGCCCCGCTTTCGCCCCCGCCTTCATCAGCGCCAAACAGCAGCGAGCGCAGCGAGCGCGTCTCCAGCTTGGCGTCCTTGCCTATTTCCGCCGCGAAGCAGTCCGCCCCCAGCGGGACCGGCGCCGCGCCGCGGGCGAGCCATTTACCCGCGGCTTCGGCCGGCCAGAAGAGTTCGCCGCCGTTGAGCGCGAGGCGGTCGCCTTGAAACAGCAACAGCCTCGCGGACGCCCTCGCCGATGCCAATGACCCAAACCGCATTACTGCGGCGGCAGCAGCGGCATCTCCCGCAGCGGGTCTTCGAAGAAGCCCCAGAACAGGGTCATGATGATCGTGCAGCAGACCAGGGTGATCAGCATCACCGGCAGGCCCTTGCGGAACCACAGCCCCGGGGTGATCGCCAGGCTCGGGTCGCCTTGCTGCTTGGCGTACTTCTCCGAAATCGACACGATGAAGACATTAGCGGTGGAACCCAGATGGGTGCCGTTGCCGCCCATGCCGACCCCGGCCGCGAGGCCCCACAGCAGCGGCGTCACATTGACACCCTGGGCGTCCATCCCCACCAGGATCGGCAGCATCGCCGCGGTGAAGGGGATGTTGTCGATGGCCGCCGACAGGATCGCCGCGACCCACATCAGCACCAGGGTGGCGACGAGCAGGCCGTCCGGGTCCTGGGCGTAGGGGATGACAAACTGGCCGATGTACTGGAGGAAGTGGCTGTGCTCGACGCCGCCGACAATGATGAACAGGCAGCCGAAGAACATCAGCAGCGCCAGTTCGGTGTGGGCGAAGGATTCCTCCATGTCGATCCGGTTGCCGATGATGGCGAGTGCCGCAAGGCCAAGGCCGGCAACGAACCAGGGCTCCCAGTGCAGGGCGTTGTGGAGCATGAAACCCACCACCATGACCCCGAGCACCGCCAGCGCGGCATACCAGGTGCGCGGGTCGACGAGCTGCTCGCGCTCCTTGAGATCCAGCGGTGCCGGCGTGATGGCGAGATCCTTGCGGAACAGGATGCGCAGGAAGAACAGAATGATGATCCAGGCGACGAAAACCATCAGGAACATGTGCTGGGCAAATTCGTTGAAGCTGATGTTGAACTCCGAGCCGATCATGATGTTGGGCGGATCACCCACCAGGGTGGCGACCCCGCCGGTGTCGGACAGCAGCGCCGCGGCGAGCAGGAAGGGAATCGGGGTGATGCGCATCGATTGGCAGATCAGGATGATGAGCGGGCCGAAAATGACCACGGTGGTGACATTGTCGAGCAGCAGCGAAAGCACGGTGACCAGGGTGCCCATCAAGGCCAGCAGCAGGAACAGGCGGCCGGCGCTGAAATCGGCGACCCAATACGCCAGTTGCTGGAAACCGCCGGTGGGAATCATGATGGCGACGATGGCCATCATGCAGCCGAGCAGCAGGATCACGTTCCAGTCGATCGACTCGATGGCGCCCTCCGGGTCGTAGAACCCCATGTACTGCCCCACCAGCACCATGATCGCGGCCCCCGCCATGGCGCATTTCACCCGGTGGATGCCGTGGATGCCCTCGGTGAAGATGGCGGTGAAGGTAATGGCGAGAATGATGCCGGAGACCAGCATGTCGTTGTTCCAGACGAGCGTTTCCATGAATCGGTTTCCTCTTGAAAGACGGTCGATCGGTAGACGCCGAGGCAATGCTTCGCCGGCGTTTTCGATTTATTTGTCCGCCGCGCGAATACTGCGAATATTGTCGGTATCGGGCCATGCAACGGGAAGCGCGACCCGACAGCGGATATTATTCACTTTGCCCGCCCCGCACAACAGCCCGCCAAAATCG
>JAPOTO010000252.1 GCA_026709135.1 Gammaproteobacteria bacterium
GCCAGCGCCTGATCCAGGTCTTCGATGATGTCGTCGATGTGTTCGATGCCGACGGACAGCCGCATCGTTTCCGGCAGCACGCCGACTGACTTCTGCTCCTCCTCGGTAAGTTGGCGGTGCGTGGTGGAGGCCGGATGGCAGGCGAGTGATTTGGCGTCGCCGATATTGACCAGGCGCTTGAACAGCTTGAGCGCATCGTAAAACGCGACGCCGCCATCGAAGCCGCCGTTGACGCCAAAGGTCAGAATGCCCGAGGCTTTGCCGCCCATGTAGCGCTGCGCCAGGGCGTGCTGCGGGTCGCCGGGGAGCCCGGCGTAGCTGACCCATTCGACTTTGGAATGCGATTGCAGATACTCGGCCACCGCGAGGGCGTTGGCGCAGTGCCGCTCCATCCGCAGCGAGAGGGTTTCGATTCCCTGCATGATCAGGAAGGCATTCATCGGCGAGAGCGCCGAGCCGGTGTTGCGCAATGGCACCGTCCGCGCCCGGCCGATGTACGCCGCGGGGCCGAGCGCCTCGGTGTACACCACGCCGTGGTAGGAAGGCTCGGGCTCGTTCAGGCCCGGATAGCGCTGCGCGTGTTCGGCCCAGGGGAAGTTGCCCGAATCGACCAATACGCCGCCGAGCGAGGCGCCGTGCCCGCCCATGTATTTGGTGAGCGAGTGCGCGACGATGTCGATGCCGTGCTCCATCGGTTTGAGCAGCGCCGGGGTGGGCACGGTGTTGTCGGCGATGGTGGCGACGCCGCGGCTGCGCGCCATCGCGGCGATGGCGGCGACATCGGGGATGTTCCCCGCCGGATTGCCGATGGTTTCAAGGAAGACCGCCTTGGTGCGCGAATCGATCAGGGAATCGAGCGCTTCCGGCGAATCGCCGTCGGCGAAGCGCACCTCGATACCCTGGGCCGGCAGCATATGCGCGAACAGCGTGTAGGTGCCGCCGTAGAGTTGGGGCACGGTTACCACGTTGTCGCCCGCCGAGGCGAGATTGAGAATCGAGTAATTGATGGCGGCGCTCCCCGCCGACAGCGCGAGCGCCCCCACCCCGCCCTCGAGCAGCGCGACGCGCTTTTCGAGCACATCATTGGTGGGATTCATAATCCGCGTGTAGATGTTGCCCGGCACCGCGAGGTTGAACAGGTCGGCGCCGTGCTGGGCGTCGTCGAACTCATACGCCACGGTCTGGTAAACCGGCACCGCCACCGCCTTGGTGGTCGGATCCGTCTCGTAACCGCCGTGTATCGCCGCTGTCTCGTCTTTCATGATGCTCCCCCGCTTTGGCTGCGCCAACTTGAAGATCGTTTCCGCGCCAAGCATGCGCTGAATGGATCAGCGCTTCCCCGGCGCGGCAAAACCCCGCATTCTGCCACAAATCCCCGGCCACAGTGTGAAAGCCGCGCAGGTTCCGCCGCGCGCCGGCAACGACGGCTTGGCGAATCGCTTAACTAAGCTGCAATGTCCCGTCTTCTATTGGGGCGTTCTCGATCAGTTTGCGGTCGAGGGGGTAATCTTGCGTGTTGCGCCAGGGGGGCTCCGCTTTTTGTTTGGGGAAGAGGTGCATGGCGCGTTGCATGTAGCCGGGGTTGAAGTCGTCGATCCAGTCGAGTTCGGCCAGGCCTTGCTCGTCTTGCTTGAGGATGGGCACGCACTGGCTGGCGCCTTTGGCGTCCATGGCTTTGAGCAGTTTGCAGACGTAGCGTGAGTTGAGGTCGGCGCGCAGCGTCCAGGAGGCGTTGACGTAGCCGAAGGTGTAGGCGAGGTTCGGCACGCCGGAAAGCATCATGCCTTGGTAGTTGAAGGTTGCGGTGGGGTCGATTTCCGCGCCATCCCGGAACAGGCGGATGCCGCCGAACAATTGCAGGTTCAGGCCGGTGGCGGTGACGAGAATGTCGGCCGGGACGGTTTCGCCATCGCGCATCCGCACGCCGTCGGCGGCGATGCGCTCGATGGTGCCGGTGACGACATCGGCCTTGCCGTCGCGGATGGCGAGGAAAAGGTCGTTGTCGGGCACGAGGCAGACGCGCTGGGTCCAAGGCTCGTAGCTTGGCGTGAAATGCTTCTCCACGTCGTAATCCGCGCCGAGCACTTTGCGCACCCGCTTGATCAGGTAATCCTTGACCGCCTCGGGCCGGGTTCGCGAGCGCCGGTAGAGCAGGTCCTGTTGGCGGGTGAAGCGCCAGCGGTTGATGGCGCTTGCCCGGCGCGGCGGCAGCAGCGCATTGAAAGCGTTGGCGAGGAAATCCCTGCCGGGGCGCGAGACGATATAGCTTGGCGAGCGCTGGATCATGGTGACTTTCGCGGCTTTTTCCGCCAGCGCGGGAATCAGCGTGACCGCGGTGGCGCCGCTGCCGATCACCGCCATGCGCTTGCCGGTGAAGTCCAAGTCCTCCGGCCAATGCTGGGGGTGGACGACGGTTCCGGCGAAATCCGCCAAGCCCGGCAGTTCCGGCGTGTAGCCTTCGTCATAGCGGTAATAGCCGCAGCACAGGAACAGGAAGCGCGCCCGGATTTGCGACGCTTTTCCCGTGGAATCGGTGACCGCCGCCGTCCAAGTCGAGTTTTCGCCGTCCCAGGCGCAGCTTGCCACCCGGTGGCCGAAGCGGATGTGGTCGCGGATGCCGAACTCGTCGACAGTCTCGCCGAGGTAGTCGCGGATGTTGTCGGCTTCCGAGACGATTTGCGGATTGGTCCAGGGCTTGAAGCTGAAGCCAAAGGTGTACATGTCGCTGTCCGAGCGGATGCCGGGAAAGCGGAACAGGTCCCAGGTGCCGCCGATTTCATCCCGGGCTTCGAGCATGGCGAAGCTTTTGTCCGGGCATTCCCGGACGAGGTGGCAGGCCGCGCTGATCCCGGAGATTCCGGCGCCGACGATGAGCACATCCACCGGATCGGCGCTCTTCGCGCTTTCAACTTCCCGGTTCATGACATTCCCCCCGCGAGAAAGCCCTTCAGCCGGCCGCGGATGATTTGCCCGGCCTCTTCCATGATGCGGTCGATCAGTTCCTTCACCGTCGGGATGTCGTGGATCAGGCCCGCCACCATGCCGCAGGACCAGGCCCCGGCGTCCATTTCGCCCTCGAGCATGATCCGCGGGTAGACGCCGGCGACTTCCCCGATGATGTCCTCGAAGCGGATTTCGTCGCCGAGGGTTTTCTCCTTCTCGAGCAGCTTTTCCACCGCCGCGTTGTTGAGCACCCGCTCGGTGTTGCGCAGCGGGCGCATGATCAGCCGGGTTTGCAACTCGTCGGCCTCGACGATGGCCTGTTTCACATTTTCGTGAATCGGCGCCTCGACTGTGGCCATGAAGCGGGTTCCCATGTTCATGCCCTCGGCGCCCATCGCCAGCGAGGCGACGAGCGAGCGCCCGTCGGCCTGGCCGCCGGAGGAGACGAAGGGGATTTCAAGCTCGTCCGCGGCCCGTGGCAGCAGGATCATGTTGGGAATGTCGTCCTCGCCCGGGTGGCCAGCGCATTCGAAGCCGTCGATGCTCGCGGCGTCGCAGCCGATGCGCTGGGCCTTGAGGGCGTGGCGCACCGAGGTGCATTTGTGGATCACCTTGATGCCGGCGTCTTTCAGGTGGGGCAGCACCGCTTGCGGATTGTTGCCCGCGGTTTCCACCGCCTTGACGCCGCTGTCGATGACGGTCTTGACGATGGCCGGATAGTCCGGCGGGTTGAGCGTGGGCAGGAAAGTCAGATTGACGCCGATGGGCTTGTCGGTCATGTCTTGGGCCCGGGCGATCTCGTTGGCGAGGTCCTTCGGCGTCTTCTGGGTCAGCGCGGTGATGATGCCAAGCCCTCCCGCCTCGGAGACCGCCGCGGCGAGTTCGGCGAAACCGACATAGTGCATCCCGCCCTGGATGATGGGATGTTCGATGCCGAACAATTCGGTGATTCGCGTCTTCATGTTGATTTTCCCTCTCTGGCAAACCGGCTTGACTGATGCGGGTGAAAGTCGCGAATCGTCTCATTCCGCACGCAAGTTGTCACGCCGGGCGAATGGCCCCGCCCCCGGGTGGAATCCGGGCGGTATCGTATCGGCCCGCATCGCTTTCGCCGGGGGCTTGTCCCGCTTCCCGCTGTCCCGCTTCCCGCTGGATTTTTCATGACAAGACCGAAATGCTGGGGTAGTCTCGGCAATCCGGCGACTATCCGGTTGGGCCGCCAAGCGATTCACAGCCAACTAAGCCACAGAAGGTGCGCGCGATGAATGCGATTCGACTGATTGCCTTTGCCGCTGGTCTGATCCGGCTGCCCGGCGGGGCGTGGCCCGGGCCGTTGCGGTGATCCGGCTCTACGGATTCCAGCAGTCGCGGTCGTTCCGCGCGCTGTGGGCGCTTGAGGAAAGCGGCCTGCAATACGAATACATCGAGGTCAAGCTGCGCACCAGCGCCGAAGTCCCGGACAGCGCGAAGCACACGACTTATCTCGCCGTGAACGCCCAAGGCAAGGTGCCAACGCTCGTTGATGGCGGCCTGACGCTGACCGAATCCGTCGCCATCCTCTACTACATCGCCCGCGCCGCGCCGGAATCGGGCCTGCTGCCCAACGCCAGCATGGATGTCTACGCCCGCATCGACGAGCTCGCCTGCTTCATTCTCGCCGAGCTCGAACAGCCCCTGTGGAGCACGGGCAAGCACCTGTTCGCCCTGCCCGAGGAGCAGCGCATCCCGCAAATGCTTGAAACGGCGAGGTTCGAATTCACCAAGGCGCTGGGCGCGCTGGAACACTTGCTCGATGACCGTGAATACGCTGTCGGCAAGACATTCACCATCGTCGACATCCTGCTCGCCCAGACTTTCAACTGGGCGCTGCGCTTCAAGTTCGACCTGCCGCGAAAATACATCGACCTGCGCAACCGCCACTACCAACGCCCGGCCTGCCAGCGCGCGCTGGAGGTGATGGGGCGGTAGATGCCGTGGCAAAAACGGGAACCACCGATGTTCGACACGCTCGATGCCTACCTTGAGGCCGCGCTGACCAGCCGCCGGGTGGACCGGCAACAGCGGCTGAACCACATTGGCATCGCGGCCGCAGTTCGCGGCGGGCGCCATCTCGTTGCGGCGGTTCTCGACGGGTCGCCCGCATCCGCGGCGGGCCTGCGGCGCGGCGACCATCTGCTCGCGGCCAACGGCGCGCCCTACCATCCGGTTTATTCTTTCAATCCGCGGTCTTCCCAGCCGCCCCAGCCAGCAAAGCCGGATGGCCGCGGCTTCCAACTCGCACTCGCCCGCCAGGGCGAGCGGCGCGAAGCCGTGGTGGAAACCGTCTTCAACAACCTGCTCGACAGCTACCGCGGCGCGGTCGAGCCAAGCGTGCGCCAATTCAATCTCGGCAACAAGCTCGTCGGCCACGCGCGGCTGTGGGGAATCAGCCGCAACGCCAACGATCTCGTCACCCTGCGCGGAATCATGGCGGGCCTGCGCGACACCACCGCCTTGATCATCGACCTGCGCAACGCGGTGGGTTACCTCGGCCGCGAACACCTCGAGCTGTTCCTGCCGGGAGGCCGCAGCGAATACTATTCCAGCCCGATTGCGCTGATCATCGACCATACCACCCGCGGCCCGGCCGAGACCTTCGCCGCGGAACTCGCCGGCCTTGGCCGCGTCACTCCGGTGGGCGCCCCCACCCCCGGCGGCCTTGAGCCCGAACTCCCCATCCCCTGGCCACTCGAAGCGGGCGCCGCCAGCGACCCACAGTTCGAAACCGCCCTCGCCCTGCTCGGCGGATTGATTTGACTCGTTTCCAAACCCGCCTTAATTCCGCGGGCAAGCCACTGCCGCAATCAAAGCAAATCTTCAAGCATCCGCTGCGCCGCAATGGCCCGGATTCCCTTGGCGAGTGGAAAGCTGTCCCTGCCCGCGTGAATCACATCGAGGCTGTCGAGTTCGAGATCGGCGAATGCGTTGCGCATCGAGCGGGTGACGGCGGGCGAACTTGTGCGCTTCACCTCGAATCCCCGGAGCTTTCCGCCGCTTTGGATCAGCAAGTCGATTTCGCCGCCAGTGTGCGCCGCCCAGAAGTGGCAACGGCGCTCGTCCGCATCGAGCGCCTGGATGATTTGCTCGATGATGAAGCCTTCCCAGGAAGCGCCGAGTTTCGGATGCCGCTCAAGCTGCCCGCTGGTGTCGATATCGAGCAGGCGATGCAGCAGTCCCGAATCGCGCACATAGACTTTCGGCGATTTGACCTGCCGCTTGGCGAGATTGGCGCTCCAGGGCTTGAGGCTGCGCACCATGAAGGTTGATTCCAGCGCGTCGAGATAGCGCTTGACCGCGTGATTCGACACGCCGAACGCCCGGGCAAGCTCCGACCCGTTCCAGATCTGGGCGTGGCAGTGCGCCAGCATCGCCCAAAACCGCTCAAGCGTCGCGCCGGGAATTGAAATTCCGAATTGCGCGATGTCCCGCTGCAAAAAGGTCGTCGCAAAATTCCGGCGCCAGCGGACGCTCGCGGCATCGCTGCGGGCGGTGAAAGACGCCGGAAAGCCGCCGCGCAGCCAAAGCGTTGGCAGATTCGGAGCGCCAGTCTCGGCAAGCGTGAAGCCCGGCAACTCATAATGGGCGATCCTTCCCGCGAGCGTTTCCGAGCTCTGGCGCAGCAACGCCGGAGAGGCGCTGCCCAATACCAGAAAGCGGGCCGGCAAGGGCCTGCGGTCCGCGAGCACGCGCAAAGTGGGGAACAACTCCGGCCGCCGCTGCACTTCATCCAGCACCACCAAGCCGCCCAGGGAAGACAAAGCCAGCATCGGATCGGCCAGCCGCGCCAAATCCTCCGAAGACTCAAGATCAAAGACATGCACCGCTTCCCCATATTGCTTGACCAGCTCACGGGCAAGCGTAGTCTTGCCAACCTGCCGCGCCCCGATCATCGCGACAACGGGGCTTTCCTCAAGCAATTCCGCCAGTCTCCGCAAATGCGCCTCTCGTTCCAGCATTCCCCGACCCTCCCACCCTGCTTAAGAGCATCTAGCACTTGCCGGATACTAGGAGCCTGCGCCGTAGGAATTCGCGAAAGCGAAAATTCGATATCGCCGCGCCCTTGGCTGATCGATTGAGGCGAATATTGGCTGATATTCAACGAAATTGATCAGTCAAGGGCGCGGATGAGAGCGGATTTGCAGCCGTGAATTCCTACGGCGCAGGCTCCTAGCATGAAAATTGGACGCATGCCGTCCAATTTTCATGTATATATTCGCGTAGAAATGCGAGAAGAGGCCCGCGCCAGCCGTCCGTCAAGCTCTGTATTAGCCGAGAGAGTAGGTAGGCTGACTTGTCATAGCTGTGCTCTATCTGTGAACCCAGGCTTCAAACATCCTGCAAGAAAATTGGCGATACAGCGGTCTAGAAAGTTTGTGACCCAGAAGCGTGCTGGGTTGACATCTGTAATATGACGCATTACGTTTACCGATGATTGTCAGTTTCAAGAGCAAGTCGCTGAAGCGATTCATGCAGCGCGGGGATGCTAGCCGCATCCATGCGGAGCATCGCGAGACCGTGCGGGACATACTCGCGCGGCTGAATGCTTCCGCTGGCCCCGGGGATATGGATTTGCCCGGATTCGGATTGCATCCGCTAAAGCAGAATCTTGCCGGCTATTGGGCCGTAACCGTTCGCGCCAATTGGCGCATCATTTTCCGTTTTCAGAACGGGGGATGCGTTCGATGTGGACTATCTTGATTATCATTAGCGAGGTTTCGCAATGTTGATGCACGATCCTCCGCATCCGGGGGCTGTTATCAGGCGGCAATGCCTGTGCCCACTGGGGTTGACTGTCACGGAGGCCGCCAGGGGGCTTGCGGTTTCTCGCAATACTTTGTCGATGCTGTTGAATGGCCGCATCGGGGTTTCCCCCGAGATGGCGATTCGGCTTTCGCAGGCCTTTGGTGGCAGCGCGGAAAGCTGGTTGCGGCAACAGATGCAGTATGACCTCTGGCATGCTCGGCAGCGCAGGGAGGATGTCAGCGTTCAGCGGTTCGCCGGGACGATGTAGGCGGCGCGGACTGGATGCTCAGGCCTCTCCGTCCCGGCGTTGCTCGTAGATTTCGCCGAAACGCTCTTGCAGGCGGCGCATGCCGCCGAGCCAGCGGTCGTAGTCGTCGGTCTTGCGGCGCATATAGGTCAATACTTCGGGGTGGGGCAGGCAGAGGAAGCGCTCGGCTGCGAGGGTTTCGATCACGCTGTCGGCGAGTTGTTCGGGTTCGAGCATGCCGTCGATTCCGGCGACGCCGCCATCGCCTCCCGCGGTCATCTGCGTGCGCACGGCCTGGGGGCAAAGCACGGACACCCGGATGCCGCGCTTGCCGTAGGTGATGGACAGCCATTCGGCGAAACCCACGGCGGCGTGCTTGGTCACCGCGTAGGGTGCCGAACCCACCTGGTTCAGCAGGCCGGCGGCCGAGGACGTGTTGAGCAGATAACCCTCGCCGCGCGCGAGCATTCCCGGCAGCACCGCCCGGGCCGCGAAGACGTGGGACATGACATGGATGTCCCAGATGCGCTGCCAGGCCGCGGTCGAAACCTCCTCCCCGCCGGGGGTGAAAATGCCCGCGTTCGAGCAGAACAGGTCGATTTGGCCGTGGGCTTCGAGCGCTGTTCGCACGAGGTGCTCGACCTCGGCTTCATTGGCCACATCCGCGCGCACCCCAAGCGCTTGCGTCCGCTCGGCGATTTCGGCAACGGTGCCGTCCACGCCTTCTTCATTGATGTCGGAAACCACCACGGCCCGGGCGCCCTCGGCGGCGAAGCGCCGGCACAGCGCCCGGCCGATGCCGCTGGCGCCGCCGGTGACGACGACAATCTTGTCACGCACTCGCATGGATGTCCCTCCCTGAAACCGCGCCGATTGCGGAGAGCCTTTCGGCGATGATCTGTTCGGCTTCTTCGACGATGCGGCGAAGCAGTTCTTCGCAGGTCGGCACGTCGTCGATGAGGCCGACGACCATGCCGGCCGACCAGATGCCGTGGTCGAGCTCGCCCCGGGTATACACTTCGCGGCCGCGCGCGCCCTGCACGAGTTCGCGGATGTCCTCGAATTGGGTCTCCCCCGGCCGCGATTCGATTTCGAGCACCTGCTCGGCGATGCCGTTTTTGAACACCCGGGCGGTGTTGCGCAGGCTGCGGAAAATCAGCGCGGTGTCGAGCTCGTTCGCCTCGACCATGGCTTGCTTTACCTTGTCGTGGATTGGCGCTTCCTTCGTCGCCATGAAGCGGGTGCCCATGTTGATGCCTTCGGCGCCGAGGGCGAGGGCGGCGGCGAGGCCCTTGCCGTCGCCGAAGCCTCCCGAGGCGATGAAGGGAATCGACAGTTTGCGCGCGGCGAGTGGCAGCAGGATGAAATTGGTGATGTCGTCCTCGCCGGGATGGCCGGCGCATTCAAAACCATCGACGCTGACGATATCGACACCGATGCGCTCGGCCTTGAGTGAATGGCGGATCGAGGTGCATTTGTGGATGACGGTGATGCCGGCGGCTTTGTAGGGCGGCAGGAAAGGCTCGGGATTGCGGCCGGCGGTTTCAACAATCTTGATGCCCGATTCGATGATGACCCTGGCGTACTCCTCGTAGGGCACCGGCTTGATCGTCGGCAGGATCGTCAGATTCACGCCGAATGGCTTGTCGGTCATTTCCCGGCAGCGTTTGATCTCTTTGTCGAGTGCTTCCGGCGTCGGCTGGGTCAGCGCGGTGAGAATGCCGAGGCCGCCGGCGTTGGAAACCGCCGCGGCGAGTTCCGCGAGCCCCACCCATTGCATGCCCCCCTGCACGATGGGGTGTTCGATGCCGAGCATTTCAGTCAATCTGGTGCGCATTTTTCCCCTCTCATCAAACCCCGTTGGCGCAACAGGGACAATTCGCCGCGCCGCTCAGCATTACCGCCTCGGCGGTCTTGGCGTTTTCTTCGGCGCTTCTGCGCGCCATGTTCACACCCGCGGCGGGCGCTGTTTCGGCCATTGTTTCGGCAACGGTTTCAGACCGTGCCACCGCCTCCTGCCCGAACCAGCCCGTGTAAATCTGCAGGCGGTGGTGGTCGATGTCGCTGCGCACGGCGATGCTGCCGGCGTCGAGCACTTCGGCTTCGAGCGCGACACCATCCTGCAGCACCACCGCGGCGGCGGCGTCGGGCAGGTTGGTGACGCGGTAGCTCGTCGCCCCGCCGCGGCGGGACGAGTCGGCTGGGTAGGTGGAAACGAAGAGCACGCCGCTGTCCTTGTCGTTCCAGGCTTGGCTGATGCCGAGATTGGGGAAATCGACGCCCTCCACTGTGGGCGCGGCGTACTTGTCGAGATGATTCGCCTGGAACGCCGTGATCCAGTCGCCCTCGCCAATCTCGTTGACCATCATCTGGGCGCTTTGCTGGCCCCTGGGCCAGGGCTCGTCGAGATTGAACCACCAGCCGAAGTTGTCCATGCTGTCGCCGAACCAGCGCGGCTCGAACTGTCTTTCCGCCGCCGCCGTTAGCCGTTCGATGACGGTGTTGTCGCCGAGCGCCCTGGCCATGATCAGCCCCGCGCTGTTGGCGGCGATTTGCCGGCGCGGATCGCGCCAGCCCAATGATTGCGCCGCCGCCTCGTAGATTTGCGTCGCCAGTTCCGGCGACTGGGGCAGCAAATGCATGGCGACTCCGGCGCCGGCGCCCGCCGTGCCGGGGGCATTGACCTTGAAGTTCTCCAGCGGGTCGTAATACGTAGTCATCCATTCGATTTCGTTGCGGCTGTTGATGCCCATGTAGTTGTCGCGGCAAAACTCCACCCAGTTCTCGAACACGCCGTGGGAAGGCCGGCCGCCGAGCCGGTCGGATAGATACATGCCCAGCCCGGCGGCGGCATTGCAGAAGGGCCAGATCTTGGTGTTCTCGCAGTGGGGGCCTTCGGGCTGAGCGGTGTATTGCCGGCGCAGATAATCGGCGATCCGCGGCTGGGTCCATTCGAAATGCTCGTTCTCGTAGCCCGCCACCAGCCAGGGCCGCTCCCACTTGTCGTCGCCGGAGACGTATTTGTAGATGCTCAGCACGAGATTGAGCCAGCCGCGGAAGAACAGGTTGCCGGTGGCGCCGATGGGGTCGGGGTCGAGGCCCCAGGGCTCGACCCCGTTGGCGGTCCAGCCGGGGGCGTCGTAATTGCCGCGCACGCGCTCGGGCCACTGCCGCAGCAGGGCGTCGGGATAGTTGCGCCGGTCCGGGCTTGGCCCGATGAAGGTGTTCCAGTCGATCGCCGCCCAGAAGGTCGTGTGCCGGCCCGCCAGCTCGTCCATGATGCGGGTGTAGACTTCGCGCCAGGCCGGGGTCTGGTCCGCCATCAGCAGCACCGCGTAGCTGGAATTGGACAGGTCGAAACGCGGATAGCTGAGCAGCGGCGCCGCGGTGTATTGATCCCACCAGGGGTGCGGCTCCTCGCCGCCATAGCTCCAGTCGTCTGGCGTGGTGGCCTTTTGCCACAGGAAGCGCAGCCAGCCCCGGGTGCGCTCGTTGTGCTCGGGATGCAAAGTGGGAACGCGGCTGTGGGTCGCCACGCCCGGCGCCACGCCGCTCCCGCAGCCGGCGAGCAAAGACCCCCCGGCAAGCGCCGCCGAGCCTTTGAGAAAACCCCGCCGCGAAGTCGAAACCGCTCTTGACACGCAAGCTCCCGGTTACTGGATTGAATTCCGCCTGAAAGCTACAGCAATTCGTTTGGCTCCACAATTGGGCGGGGTTGCCCAGTGCGAGCCACTGGAATGCCCGCGTTGGCTGGCTTATGCTTGCGGGCATGACCACGCTGATTTATCCCACGACCAATCTGGCCCGCACCGAAGAGATCAATATCGTCCGCGGCGAGGGGATTTACGTTTTCGACGCCGCGGGCAAGCGCTATCTCGAAGGGCTGGCGGGGCTTTGGTGTTCGGCGCTTGGCTATGGCAACCGCGAGCTGATCGAGGCGGTCACCGCGCAGCTTGGGCAGTTGTCCTACAGCCACATGTTCGGCGGCCGCACCCATCAGGTCGGCATCGACCTCGCCGAGCGGCTCGCGGCGATGCTGCCGATTCCCGAGGCGAAGATTTTCCTGGCCAATTCGGGCAGCGAAGCCAATGATTCGATCATGAAGATGCTGCGCTACTGGGCCAATGTCACCGGGCAGCCGCGCAAGAAGAAGATCATCGCCTTCGACCGCGCCTATCACGGCGTCACCCTGGCCTCGGCGGCGCTGACCGGCTTGGCGGTCAACCACACGCATTTCGATATCCCGGTCGATGAACTCGGCATTCTGCGCGCCGAAACGCCGCACTACTACCACGGCCACCGGGACGGCGAAAGCGAAACCGAATTCGCCGAGCGGCTGGTGGGCGATGTCGAGCGGCTGATCCTGCGGGAAGGCCCGGACACCGTCGCCGCCTTCATCGCCGACCCCTTCTGCGCCGCCGGCGGTGTCGTCGTGCCGCCCGACGCCTATTATCCCGCGCTCGGCCGGATGTTGGCGCGCCATGGCGTGCTGTTCTGGGCCGATGAGGTGATTTGCGGGTTCGGCCGCACGGGGAATGTCTTCGGCAGCGCCACCATCGGCATCGAGCCGCAGCTGATGAGCTTGGCCAAGCAGTTGTCCTCGGCCTACATTCCGGTGAGCGCCGCGGTGATTCCCGGTTCGATGTACGAGGCCATGGTCGAGCCGAGCAGCCGCGCCGGGGTTTTCGGCCACGGTTTCACCTACAGCGGCCACCCGGTCGCCTGCGCGGCGGCGCTGAAGATGATCGAGATTTTCGAGCGCGACGGCCTGGCCGCCCACGCCGCCGAAGTCGGGGCATACATGCAGGGGCGGCTGCGGGAATTCCGCGGGCATCCCCTGGTCGGGGAAGTGCGCGGCAAGGGCCTGATCGGGGCGGTGGAACTCGTTGCCGACAAGTCCAACCGCAAGCCCTTCGCGGACGGACGGCCCGGCGCCATCACCGTGCGCCGCTGCCAGGAACAGGGCCTGCTGCTGCGCGCCGTCGCCGGCAATTCGATCGCCTTCTGCCCGCCGCTGGTCATCAGCCGGGAGCAGGTGGATGAAATGATCGAACTGTTCGACCGCGGCTTGAACGCGGCGACCCGGGAAATATCCGAACTCCCACAACGAGAACAATCATGACAAACCCGGCTTTTCGATTGAAGCGGACACTCCCACCGCGGATGGGCTGCATCGTGCTCGCCGCCGCGCTCGCGGGCTGCGGCCCGGCCGAACCGCCGACCGAACCGCAGACTGAACAAGAGCCGCCAGCCGCGGCCGCGGTCGATTTGATTCTGACCAATGGCAAGGTGCTGACCGTGGATGCGGACTTCTCCATCCACGACACGGTTGTCGTCGATGGCGGCTTGATCGTCGAAACCGGCGGCGCCTCGCTGTTGCAAGACTACAACGCCGCCGAAATCGTTGACCTCGAAGGCAAGATGCTGATGCCGGGTTTCGTCGATTCCCACACCCATATCCGCGGCCGGCCGAACCACTATATCGATCTCACCGAGGCCGGCTCGGTGGCAGAAATCCGCGAGCTTGTGGAAGCCAAGGCGGCCGAGGTGGGCGGGGGCAACTGGGTCACCGGCTACGGCTGGTCGGAAGACCAGTTGACCGAAGCGCGCCGGCCATTGCGCGACGATCTCGACGCCGCCGCGCCGGGCAATCCAGTCATCCTGACCCGGGCGGGCGGACACAGCGCCGTGGCCAACAGCCTGGCGCTCGAGCTGGCGGGGGTAACCGCGGATACGCCCGACCCGGAAGGCGGCGTGATCGAGCGCAATCCCGATGGCAGCCTCAATGGGGTGATCCGCGAACGGCAGTCCATCGTCACCCGGCTGGTGCCGCCGGCGGAACCGGATGAGTTGGCCGCAAGCCTCGAGGCCAATCTCATCAAGCTGTTCGCCGACGGCATCACCAGCATCCTCGATGCCAACAAGCCGCCTGCGGAATACGCCATGTGGGAAACCTTGTACGCGAACCCGGACAGGCCCTTGCCGCGGGCCGCGCTGCAGTTCCAATGGTTTGACAAGGCGGGCATCGCCGCGGTCAAGGAGCGGGTCGGCGATGGCAACGAGTTCCTCAAGATCGGCCCGATCAAGGTCTTCTCCGACGGCGGCTTCACCGGCCCGGCGGCGTACACCAAGGAACCCTACCGCAACCAGGGCGATTACCGCGGCCATCTCGAGATGCCCGAGGACGAACTCACCGCCCATCTCAATGAAATCCACGACGCCGGCTGGCAGATGGGCATCCACGCCATCGGCGACGCCGCCATCGAGCTTGTGGTCGATATCCTCGCCGGCGTCCTCGAGCGCAACCCGCGGGAAGACCACCGCCATTTCCTCAACCACTTTTCCATGCGGCCTTCCGAGGCCACCATGGAAACCATGGCGCGGCACGGCATCGCCATCACCCAGCAGCCCAACTTCACCTACACGCTCGAAGGCCGCTATGTGGAGAATCTCGATGGCTGGCGGCTGCAGAACAACAATCCGCTGCGCACGCCGATGGGCCACGGCATCACCATGGCGATTTCCAGCGACATCCTGCCCATCGGCCCCATGGTCGGGCTGTACGCCGCGGTGACGCGCAAAGGCATGTCCGGCGCGGTCTACGCCGCCGAGGAAGCGATCAGCATGGAGGAGGCGATCCGCGCCTACACCCTCACCGGTGCCTGGATGCTTTTCGAGGAGGACGTCAAAGGCTCGCTCGAAGTGGGCAAATACGCCGACATGATCGTGCTTTCGGAAGACTTGCTGAGCATCGACCCCGAACAAATCATGGATGTCGAAGTCGAACAGACCTGGCTCGCGGGGGAACTCGTTTACCAGCGGCAAAGGTGAAGCGTGGCAGGGAGCGCGTGAACGACCATGAACGATGAAGGAACCACAAAAAGGGAAGCGGCCGGAACCCGCATCGAGTTCCGCGACATCACCAAGAGCTACGATGGCAGCACGATGGTGCTGCCCGGCGTGAATCTCGAAATCGGCGGCGGTGAATTCATGACCTTGCTGGGCCCCTCGGGCTCCGGCAAGACGACTTGCCTGATGATCCTCGCGGGCTTCGAGGCGCCGACTTCGGGAGAAATCCGCGTCAACGGCAAGCGGATCCACGATTTGCCGCCGCAAAAGCGCGACATGGGCATGGTGTTCCAGAATTACGCGCTGTTCCCCCACATGACCGTCGGCCAGAATCTGGCCTTTCCACTCGAAGTGCGCGGCATGGCGGCCGCCGAGCGCGGCCGCCGGGTGGGGCGCGCGCTGGAAATCGTTCGGCTTGAAGGCTTCGCCGAGCGCCGCCCCGGCCAGTTGTCCGGTGGCCAGCAGCAGCGCGTGGCAATCGCCCGGGCGCTGGTGTTCGAGCCTGGCGTGGTGCTGATGGACGAACCGCTCGGCGCCCTCGACCGCCGCCTGCGGGAAGAGCTTCAGCTTGAGATTCGCTCGATTCAGCGCGAGCTTGGCGTCACCATGGTTTATGTCACCCACGACCAGCAGGAGGCGATGACGCTGTCCGACCGCATCGCGGTGTTCAACGCGGGGCAAATCCAGCAGGCGGCCTCGCCGGAAACGCTGTACGAGGAGCCCGCGACCGAATTCGTCGCCAGATTTGTCGGCGACAACAACCTGCTGCGCGGGACGGTGCGTTCGGTGGAGGGGGAGCTGTGCCAGGTCGAGGTCGGCGGTGGCGTGATCGAGGCTTTCATGGTCGAGCCGCTCGCGGCGGGGGCCGGCACCGTGCTGGCGATCCGCCCGGAGCGCGTCGTGCTGTCGCCTTCGATCGAGTACAGCAACTCGGTGGCCGCGGGTGTCGAGGACATGGTGTTCCAGGGCGATCACTGGCGCATCCGGGTCAGCGTATTCGGCCAGTCCGATTTTTTCGTCAAGATTCCCAATTTCATCGGCCAGGGCGGGATTCTTCCCGGCGACCAGATCCGCATCGGCTGGACCACCATCGATTGCCGCGCCCTCGCCGACAACAGCCCGCGGGCGGCTTGAACCATGGCCACCGAATCCCCGCCGTCCCGTCATTCCGCACGCAGCGAAGCGAAGTCGCGGAATCTCTTCGTTCTGGCACCGGTCGCTTGCCGTCGGCAATCGGATTCCTTCCCGGCTGACGCCGGGCCCCTTCCGCTTACCGCCGCGCTCCCTCGGTGCAAAATTCAAGGCGCTGCGTCCCAAACGCGCCCGCTCTACCCCGTCATTCTGCGCGGGACGAAGCGAAGTCGCGGAATCTCCTTGGAACTTCCATGCGTTTCCTAGTGCCTCCCCTGGTTGGCTTGACGCTCGCGCTGGCACTTGCGGGCTTCGGCGCTCCCGCCAAGGCCCAGACGCTCACCGTCGTTTCCTATGGCGGCTCCTATGGCCGCTCGGTCGAGCGCGCCTGGGTCGAGCCATTCATGGCGGAGACCGGAATCGACGTGCGGATGGAGGATTACAACGGCGGCCTCGCCCAGATGCGCGCCCAAGTCGAAAGCGGCAACGTGTTCTGGGACGTGGTGGACCTCGTCACCCCCGAAGCGGTCAGGGCCTGCGACGAAGGCCTGCTCGAGTTCGTCACGCTCGACGAACTCCCCGCGTCGGCTGATGGCACATCCGTGAGCGAAGACTTCCCGCCCGACAGCCGCTCGGAATGTTCGGG
This sequence comes from Gammaproteobacteria bacterium, assembly GCA_026709135.1. Taxonomy (GTDB): domain Bacteria; phylum Pseudomonadota; class Gammaproteobacteria; order Pseudomonadales; family Pseudohongiellaceae; genus UBA9145. Next base: position 16,599 of record JAPOTO010000252.1, read on the forward strand.
CGGCGGCCTGGTGTCGGCGACCATCGTCGCCTACGACAACCGCCAATTCCCCGGCGAGCGGCCCACCCGTCTCGAAGACTTCTTCGATCTCGAGCGCTTTCCCGGCCGCCGCGGGATGCGGCGCGTGCCCATCGTCAACCTCGAATTCGCGCTGCTCGCGGACGGTGTGCCGCTCGACAGGGTCTATTCAACACTCGACACCGACCAAGGCATCGCCAGGGCTTTCGCCAAACTCGACACGATCAAGGACGAGATCGTGTTCTGGGAGGCCGGCGCCCAGCCGCCGCAGATGCTCGCGGATGGCGAAGTCGTCATGACGACCGCCTACAACGGCCGCATCTTCAACGCCCAGGTGCTTGAGGACCAGCCCTTCACCATTGTCTGGGATGGCCAGGTTCAGGAAACCAGCGGCCCGGGAATCGTGCTCGGCACACCGCGGCTGGAGATCGCCAGGCGCTTCATCGCCTTCGTTTCGCGCCCGGAAAGCCTGGCCGGCATCAGCGAACACATCTCCTACAGCCCCACCCGCCGCTCCGCCAACGCCCTGGTTTCGACCCATCTCGAAACCGGAATCGAGATGGCGCCCCACATGCCCTCGGCGCCGGCGAACATGGAGCGGGCGCTGATCAGCAGTTGGCTGTGGTGGGCGGACAACGGCGATGAAATGAACGAGCGCTTCGCGGTATGGCTTTCCCGTTGAACAGCAGCCTGCTCAACAACAGGCGCCTGCGCGCCGGGCTGCTGGCGGCGCCGCTGGTGCTGTTCGTGGCGGTGACTTTTCTCGCGCCGCTCGCGGCGATGCTCGTGCGCAGCGTGCACGAGCCGGCGGTCGCTAGGGCCTTGCCGCAAACCCTCGGCGCGCTGGCGCAATGGGATGGCCGCGAACTGCCCGGCAAGGCGGTTTTCCGCATTGCCGGCAGCGAATTCGTCGCCCTCAACGAGCGCCGCGCCCTGGGCTCGGTGGCGACAAGGGTGAACCGGCTCGAAAGCGGCATGCGCAGCACCCTGCTTGGCACCGCCCGCGCCTTGGCGGCGGAGCCGCCCGGCGATTCCTGGCGCCAAGCCATGATCGCCGCCGATCCAGACTGGGCCGAAGTCTCAAGCTGGCTGGCGCTCCGGCGCGCGGGAGAGGCCGTCACGCCGCGGCATTACCTCAACGCCCTCGATCTCGACCGCGGCGGCGCCGGGGAAATTGTCCGTCAGCCCGAAGACCGGCGCATCTACGTGAGCCTGCTGCTGCGAACCTTCGCCATCAGCACCGCCATCACCGCGATCTGCCTGCTGCTGGCGTATCCGCTGGCCTGGCTGCTGGCCCACGCCCGGCCGCGGCGGGCCGGATTCCTGCTGCTGCTGGTGCTGGTGCCGTTCTGGACTTCGCTGCTCGTGCGCACAACTTCCTGGATCGTGCTGCTGCAAAACCAGGGCGTGATCAACGATCTGCTCGTCGCCCTCGGGATTCTCGCCGAAGAGCAGCGGCTGGCGCTGATCTACAACATGACGGGCACCATCATCGCCATGGTCCACGTGCTGCTGCCGTTCATGATTCTGCCGCTGTACTCGATCATGCGGACGATTCCCGATCGGCACATGCAGGCCGCGGCCTCGCTCGGGGCTTCCCACTGGCAGGCGCTGCGGCGCGTGTACTGGCCCCAATCGCTGCCGGGGGTGGCGGCGGGGTCGCTGTTGGTGTTCATCCTCTGCATCGGCTTCTACATCACCCCGGCGCTGGTGGGCGGCCGCACCGGGCAACTCGTTTCGAGCATGATCGCCTACCACATGGAACAGTCGCTGAACTGGGGCCTGGCCGCCGCGCTCGGCGGCATCCTGCTGCTGCTCGTGGCGCTGCTGTACGTGATTTACGACCGCCTCGTCGGCATTGAAAAACTGAGTCTGAACTGATGACGGCAACCACGAACCACCAAGGCGCGCGGCTGCGGCGCTGGCTGCATCTCGGATTCTGCGCCGCGGTGCTGATCTTCTTGGTGGCGCCGGTGCTGGTGGTGATCCCGCTCAGCTTCAACGCCGAGCCGTATTTCACCTTCACCGAAGGCATGCTGCGGCTCGACCCGGACGCCTGGTCGCTGCGCTGGTACAACAATGTGCTGAGCGAAGGCCGCTGGCTGCCGGCGCTGGGCAAGAGCCTGCTGATCGGCGCCGCGGCAACGATCATCGCCACCACCCTGGGCACGCTGGCGGCGCTCGGCCTGAGCAGCCCCGCGATGCCGGGGCGCGGCATCGTCATGGCGGTGTTGCTCTCGCCGATGGTGACGCCCATCATCATCACCGCCGCCGGCATGAGCTTTTTCTATTCCGACCTGGGCCTCGGCCAGACCCACACCGCGCTGATCCTCGCCCACGCGGTGCTCGGCGCGCCCTTCGTGGTGATCTCGGTCAGCGCCAGCCTGAGCGGCTACAACCACGATCTCAACCGCGCCGCGGCCAATCTCGGCGCCGACGCCTGGACCACATTGCGCCGGGTGCAACTGCCCCTGATCGCCCCCGGCGTGGCCACCGGCGCGCTGTTCGCCTTCGCCACCTCCTTCGACGAAGTCGTCGTGGTGCTGTTCATCGGCGGCCCCGACCAGCGCACGATCCCCCGGGAAATGTGGTCCGGCATCCGCGAACAAATCAGCCCCGAAATCCTCGCCGTAGCCACCTTCCTGATCGTCTTCGCCGCACTCCTCCTAACCGCCGTAAACTGGCTCCGCCAACGCGACTACGCGCGGACTTCGTAACCCCTCGGTCGCTCGGCGCGGAATTGCGAAGGGGGGCGCGGCACAAGACACGTGACGCGACACTAGCGGCTTTGCTCGACTCGTTCGATGATTTCGGATATGCGGTCGGCGTTGGCGTTGAAATCGCCGATGCCAACTCGCGAGACCGAGCGCACGTCCATGCGGGTGCCCGGATCGGTTGCCCGCAGCCTGACGACCACGTCGTCTTTGAAGCCGAACCAGAATGTGGTCGCCACGGCCTCTATTTCTCCCTGTTCGGGGGCCTCGCGCACGAGTTCCAAGCCCATGTCGAGGAGGGCGCCCCGGGCGAGTTCGTAGACCCGCCGCGGTGGCAGATCAAGCTCCAGCGGCCCTAGGCCGGGAAAGGCTTCGCGCTGCACGGGCCCGATCACTTCGCTGTCGTAGAACAGCGGATTGTCGCCTTCGCCGCGCAGCGAGGCGGCCATGGTGAACTCGGGTGGGTCCTCGATGTCCGTGCTGATGTTGTGAATTCTCGGCAGGATGAAGGACAACGCCACCAGATAGCCGAGATAGAGGAAACTCATCGCCGAAATACCCGTCCCGGCCACCGCGACACCGGGAGCTTGTCCGGTTTTCCGCAGCCGCAGCAGGGCAACGGCGCCGAGCAGCAGGCCGATGACCGCGACCAGCAGGCCCAGTGGCGTGAGCAACAATCCGATGGGCCAGGACCAAACGCCCGCGCGGGTGCCAAGCCCGCCAAGCATGGGCAGGATAATCGCGAGCGCGCCCAGCGCCAGCGCGGAAACGGCGAGCCTGCTTCTTCGGTTGGCCGGTGGGTTCACCTTGGGGCGCCTCCGTGAAAACAACTGTTGCTGTGCGGGTGCCGGCAATCGGCTTGCGCGCGCTCAATCCGCATCGAGTTGGGGTTCGAGTTCGGCCCAGTGGCGGTTGGCTTGCTTGATGTATTCGAGCATGTTTTCCCTCCAGCGGGTGTTGATGCGGCGGCTGTAGTTCAGGTACAGCTTGCCTTCGTGGATGGTCCACAGGTCTGGCTCGGTGCTGGCGGTTTCGCCCTCGGCCATGGCGTAGGCGCAATAGCCGCCGTATTGCGGGGCATAGGCTTCCGGTTCGGCCTGGAACCTGTCCAGGTTCTCCCGCGAGGCGAATTTCCAGATCGCGCCTTTGTATTCCATGCGGAATTGATCCGAGCCTTCCACCGGTTCGCCTTCGGTGAAATAGGCCACGGCGTCGTGGCCCTTGATTGCCTCGTTGCTGAAAAAGCCGGTGTAAACCGCATCATTCGCCCAGGCGGGCGTGGCGGCTGGCGCCAACAAGATCAGCCCCGGCAGCAGCAGGAAATTGAGCAGTCTCTTCATCGCGTTCGCCTCTTCAGTTGCCTCTTCAGCTTCCTGGGCGGAGGTATGCCGCGAGTTCGCCCCGCCGCAGCCACAGGATCAGAATGGTGGAAATGAACACGCCCACCGCCAAGGCGAACAATTGGCCGCCGTCGCGGTTGCCCGCCTCGTCGATCACCACGCTGACGCCAAGCGGCGTGAACAGGTGGAAGAAAATCGCCCCGCCGATGACGACGCAGCCGATCAGCGCCCCCAGCGGCTGGGTGCGGCGGATGAGCAGCAGAATCGAGGCGATCAGTTCAACGCTGCCGACCGTGTATCCACCCCAGGCCGCGAAGCCCGAGGCGACGGAGGCCGGCAGGCCGATCAATCCCATCCATTCGCCGATGGTGGTGAAGATGTGCTGGGTCTCGAACGAGTTGGAGAACTTGAAGAAAAGCGACTGCACGAAGACGATCGCGACGAACAGCGCCAGCGCCCAGGGCAGCCGGTCCAGCAGTTTCTCCTTGTTCATCTGAAGCCTCGCTCCTGTTGTGTTAGAGACAAATGTTGCGGACAAGTTTTCGGTCCGATTTTCGGGCCATTGTAACGCCGCTGTTCCACCGGATGTGACTTTGGCGGGTGATTCCCTAGTCCGCGTGTGGTGTGGCGATGTGGGCCGGGAAATCTTCCGTCTTCCCCTTCGGAACGATCGCGGTCAATGCCGAACCGAGCACGAGTAGCATGGCGCCACCGATGGAAATCCAGCCCAGCCGGTCGGAAAACGCATAGTCCGGGTTCACCAGCACCACCAGTTTCAGCGAGCCGATGGTGAACAGCGGCGCGAGGGCGAGCACCGCGCTGACCTTGGAAGCGTCCCAGAGCTTCAGCGCCTCGGCGAAACAGCCGTAGGCGATCACGGTGTTCAGGCAGCAGAAGGCGAGCATGGCGTACTGCAATCCGCTCAGCGAGAGCAGCGCGCCGGCTTCGACAAAAGGCAGCAGCACCACGCTGGAAAACAGATAGATCAGCAGCAGAATCTGGGCGGAACTGAAATCCGAATGCAGCTTCTTTTGCAGCAGCGCGTAGGTCGTCCAGCCGACCGCGGCGATTAGAACCATCAACACGCCGATGGATTGCTCACTTTCCAGCACGATCAGTTCCACCAGCCGCTCGTTGAAGAACAGCAACAGGCCGAGCAGAATCAGCGCCGTGCCGACTTTCTGGGCGATGGTGAAGGGTTCGCGAAAAAACAGGACGCCGCCGAAAATCAGAAACAGCGTCGTCAACTGGATCACCGACTCGGCGGTTTCGCCGTTGATGAAGTGGAGCGCGAAGGTGAACAGGAAGTAGTTGCCGCACAGGCTCGCCGCCGCCAGCAGCATCCACCAGCCCGGAGCGCCCCGCAACTGCCCAGGCCTGGGCAGCCGCCCGAGCGACGCCAGCCAGGGCGTCAGCAGCGCGGCGGCGAAAAGGAAGCGCGACCAGACGATGGTCCCGGCGTCGAGGCCGAGCAGCAGTTCCTTGAGCGCGATCGGCAGCACCCCCCACATGCCAGCCGCCACGAGGGCGAGAAAGAAGCCGGCAACTGGTTTTCTGATTTGGCTCTCCATGGCGGTTTCGGTGCTCCCCGGTGCTGCGGCCGATCAGCGCCCCCGGTTGCGGTAGAGCACCAGCGCGCGGGTGGCCGGGCCGATGGCGGCGAGGTCGATGTCGCCGTCGCCATCGACATCGGCCGCGGCAAGGCCGGATATCGCGGTTTCGGTGTCGAGGCTGCGGCGGCGCCAGCGCCCGCTGTTTTCGTCGTATTGGTACACCGCCAACTGGTAAGGCTCGTCGCGGCCGCCGGCGATGATTTCGTCGATGCCGTCGTTGTTGAGGTCGGCGGTGGCCAAGCCATGGCCTTCGGCGATGCGGTCGTCGATCGCAAGGCGGTTCATGGGCGGTTCATCGCCGTGGTAAACCACCACCTGATTGCCGTGCCAGGGCTCGATGGCGGCGACAAAGCGCTGGCCACCGGGCAAGACGCCGGCGGCGACTTCGCTCGAGCCGAGCTTGGGCCGCTCGCCGTCTTGCTCGCCAGCGCTGATCAACGTCTTGGCCACCGCCCGCCCGTTGATGGCAAGCTGGAACAAATGCACGCCGCCGATGCTCGCGGTGAGCAGATCGTCCCGGCCATCGCCATCCCAATCGAGGCTCGCCATGGCGGGGGACAATTCCAGGCTGTGGTCGAGCACCACGCCGTTCCAGCCAGGCGCCGCGAGGTCTTCCGGCACTGGATACGATTTCAATTGCAGGGTGGCGGCGTACAGCGGCGCCTCGGCGCCGATGCCGACGATGGGCAGGTTCACCAGCTCGGGCTTCCCATCGCCGTTCAAATCCGCCCACAATAAGCGGTGGGAAGTGGGAATCTCGTCGATGTAATGGGCGTTCCATTGCTGATTGGCGATGGGGTCGCCGGGATTTTCGAGCCAATGGAGCACGCCGCCGCCGGTGGAGTTGTCGAGGCTGAAATCATGGGCGAGCGCCAAGTCGAGATCGCCGTCGCCGTCGATGTCGTGCGGGGCGCTGTCGACGATGCCCCGCAGCGAGGTCGCAACCGGGTGTTTGCCCCAATCCGGGTTGCGGTACCAGGCGATCCGCCCCGGATTCGTCGACCAGGCGATGATGTCGGGCCGCCCGTCGCCATCCACATCGGCGAATTCGACACCGTATCCGCCCTCGAATTCGGCATCGAGCACCTGCCGGTCGAAATCAGGCAACTGCTGGGGCTGGGTCTGAGCCCAGGCGCCCGCGGCCAGGCACAGGGCTGCCAAGGCACTGAGGCGGGAACGGCCAGCCACATCCCCTGCCGGCGCTGGGCTGCCAAAGCGGAGGATAAAAGGAAGAAGCGCCACTGCCTGTCTCGTTCCGAAGGGCGGGACAAGTTACTGCCAATTCCACCGCAACGCAAACACAAACCCGG
>JAPOTO010000056.1:0-9639 GCA_026709135.1 Gammaproteobacteria bacterium
AGGGCGGCGACTTCGGTGGTGTTGGCTGGCGGGGGTTTGGCGCCGCCGCTGAGTTTGCGGCGGGCGCCGTCGATGGTGAAGCCCTGCTCGTAAAGCATGGCGCGGATATTGCGCACGAGCACCACATCCTGGATGCGGTAATAGCGCCGGTTGCCCCGGCGCTTGTCCGGCTTGAGCGTGGGAAACTCTTTTTCCCAGTAGCGCAGGACGTGGGGCTTCACATCGCAGAGTTCACTGACCTCGCCGATGGCGAAGTAACGTTTGGGAGGGATCGGTGGCAGTTCGGCGCTAGTCATTGTGGCCGTCATGGGCTTCCACGCTGGCCTTGAGCTTCTGGCCCGGGCGGAAAGTCACCACCCGCCGGGCCGCGATGGGAATCTCCTCGCCGGTTTTGGGGTTCCTGCCTGGGCGCTGCTCCTTGTCGCGCAATTCGAAATTGCCGAAGCCGGAAAGCTTGACCGGCTGGTTCGCTTCGAGCGAGACGCGGATTTCCTCGAAAAACTGCTCGATGATCTCCTTCGCCTCGCGCTTGTTGAGGCCGAGCTCTTCGTAGAGATGTTCCGCCAACTCCGCTTTGGTCAACGTGGTTCCAGTCATGGGAATGTCCGCCTCAATTGCGCAGGAATGCCTTAAATTGTTTTTGTAGCGTCTTGATAGTGCTACCAATTATCCGGTCGACTTCGGCATCGTCAAGAGTGCGCGAAGGATGCCGCCAGGTCAAGCCCAGGGCGATGCTTTTGCTGCCCGCCGGCACCGAGCCGCCCCGGTAGACATCGAGCACCCGCAAACTCGCCAGCCAGGGGCCGGCGGCTTCGCGCACCGCGCCCTCGATGGCCGCGGCCCCGATGTCTTCGCCGATCACGACCGCCAGGTCCCGGCTTACTTCCGGGTAGCGCGAAGGCTCCCGGGCCGCGGGCAGGGATTGCCGGCGGAGGGCGTCGAGATCCAATTCAAACAGCATCGTCGCGGGCAATTCGAATTCCCTCCGCAGCCCCGGATGCAAGGCGCCGACATGGCCCACGGGCTCGCCCGCGAGTTCCACCCGCGCGCACTGGCCCGGATGCAATCCGGGATGTTCAGCGGCGCTGAAGCCGAGTTCGGCGATTCTGCCGCCGATGCCGAACAGGGATTCGACATCGCCCTTGGCGTCGTAAAAGTCTGCCGCGTCCCTGGCGTTGTTCCAGTTTCTCGGCTCCCTGGCGCCGGCGATCAGGCCGGCGAGCATCGCCTGCTGCCGGAATCCGCCGGCTTCCCGGCCGAAGGCGAGTCCAGTCTCGAACAGGCGCAGGTCTTCCCGCTGCCGGTTCACATTGTGGCGCAGCGTCTGCACAAGGCCGGGCAGAAGGCTTCCGCGCATCACCGAATGCTCGCTGGAAATCGGATTGAGCAGGCGCACGGCTTCAGTGTCCGCTTCGCTGAAACGCGCCGCGAGCCCGGGCTCGATGAAACTGTAGGTGATGACCTCCTGATAGCCCAGCGCGGCGAGATGGCCGCGGAGGCGGCCGAGGCCGATCCGCCGCGCCGGCGCCCGGCCCATGCGCTGCCGGGCCAGGCCCATGGCCAGCGGCAACTTGTCGTAGCCGTGGATGCGGGCGATTTCTTCGAGCAGATCGGCTTCGATGGCGACATCGTGGCGGTGGGGGGGAACTTCCACCGTCAGCTCTTCGCTGTTTTCCGCGAGCATGGCGAAACCGAGGCGGGTCAGAATCCGCCGGCTTTCCTCCGCTGGAACCGCGACGCCGAGCAGCCTGTGGACGTTGGCGAAACGGAGCGTGACATGGCGCGTTTCGGGCAATTCGCCGAGCGCCTCGGTCACCGGACCCGCCGCGCCGCCGGCGATTTCGAGCAGCAGCGAAGTGGCCCGGGCCATGGCGCGCCGCTGGAGCTGGTGATCGACACCACGCTCGTAGCGCTGGGAGGCGTCGGTTTGCATGCCAGCCGCCCGGGCCCGCCCGGCGATGGCGTCGGGGGCGAACGCGGCGCATTCGAGAAACACATCAACGGTTTGTTCGCCCACGGCGGTGCGCATGCCGCCCATGATGCCAGCCATCGCCACGGCGCCCGCGCCGTCGGCGATAACGAGCGTGCCGGGCGCGAGTTGTTGTTCGCCGCCGTCGAGCAGGGTGATTTTTTCGCCGGGGAGCGCGAGCCGCACATCAATGTGGTCGCGCAGTTTCGCCAGATCAAAAGCGTGCAGTGGCTGGCCGAGTTCGAGCAGGACGAAATTGGTCACATCGACAACCGGGTCGATGCAGCGCAGGCCGCCCCGGCGCAGCTTCTCCCGCATCCACAGGGGTGTTTGCGCGTCGAGGCGGATGCCGCGGACGACGCGGCCGAGGTAGCGTGGGCATTCGGCGCCAGCGCTGATTCGCACTGGGAATTCATCGGCAATGCTGACGCGGGGCTCGGCCTGGGCCGGCTGGGATGCGGCGATGCCGAGCATCGCGCCGACGTCCCGGGCGATGCCGAGCATGCCGAGGCAGTCGCCGCGGTTCGGTGTCAGATCGAGGGCGATGCTGCTGTCGTCGAGGGCGAGATATTCGCGGATGTCGGCGCCCACCGGCGCGTCCGCGGGCAATTCGAGCAAGCCGCCGGCATCCTCGCCCATGCCAAGCTCCGCCGCCGAACACAGCATCCCCGCCGATTCGACACCGCGGATCGCGCGGGCGGCGATTTCCCGCTGGCCACCATCGGCAGCCTCGAAACGCGCACCCACCGCCGCATAGGGCGCCTTCATTCCCACCGCCACGTTTGGCGCGCCGCAAACGACGCGATGACTGGCGGCGCCATCGTCCACCTCGCAAACCACGAGTTTTGCCGATTCGGGATGCGCCGCCACGGCGGCAACCGCGCCGACGACGACGCCGGAGAAAGCCCCGGCCACGGCCTCGAGGCCATCGGCTTCGAGGCCGGCCATGGTGAGGCGCTCCATCAGTTCGGCGGTGCCGAAATCCGGGTTCACCCATTCCCTGAGCCAGGATTCGCTGAATTTCATGGCTGTTTCGATTGGTGCTTAGTTGAATTGCGACAGGAAGCGCGCGTCGTTGTCGAAAAAGAGCCGCAGGTCGCCGACCTGGTAGCGCAGCATCGCGAGCCGCTCGACGCCGAGGCCAAAGGCGAAGCCGTTGAATTGGCTTGGGTCCACGCCGGACATCTCAAGCACCCGGGGATGCACCATGCCACTGCCCATGACTTCGAGCCAACCGGTTTGCCCGCAGACCCGACAGGCTTTTGCTTTGGCTTGCGCCGGCCCCCCACAGGCGACGCAGCTCATATCAACCTCGGCCGAGGGTTCGGTGAAGGGAAAATACGAAGGCCGGAAGCGGACTTCAACCTGCTCCTCGAAGAACGCCCGCAGAAAGCCGACGATGGTGCCTTTCATGTCCGCCATGCTGACTTCGCGGTCAACCAGCAGGCCTTCGACCTGGTGGAACATCGGCGTGTGGGTCAGGTCGGAATCGCAGCGGTAGACCCGGCCCGGGCAGATCATGCGGAAAGGCGGCTCGCCCCGCTCCATCACGTGGACCTGGACCGGCGAAGTGTGGGTGCGGAGCACGGTGCCGGGGGCGATGTAGAAAGTGTCGTGCATGGCCCGGGCGGGATGGTTGGCGGGGATGTTGAGCGCTTCGAAGTTGTGGTATTCGTCTTCGATTTCCGGGCCTTCGGCGACCTCGTAGCCGGCGGTGGTGAAAATGCGGGTGATGCGCTCAAGTGTCAGGGTGACGGGATGCAACCCGCCGCCGGGGCGGCGGCGGCCCGGCAAGCTCACATCGAGGCTTTCCTCGCGCAGTTGGGCGTCGAGCGATTCCCGCTCAAGGCTTTGGCGGCGGTCATCTATCGCCGCAAGCAGACGGCTTTTCGCCAGATTGATCCGCTGTCCCGCCGCGGGCCGCTGATCGGCGGGCAGGGCGCCGAGGTTTTTCAGCCTCGCGGTGAGCAGGCCCTTGCGGCCGAGGTAGCGCACCCGCAGGGCTTCGAGGGCTTTTTCCCCGCCGCATTGCGCAACCGCGGCAAGCGCTTCGGCGGTGAGTTCGTCAAGATCCTCAGGCATGCGGCGCCTTCCGCTCGGGAGAAACCGGCACTAGCCGGCCAGCGACGCTTTTGCCTGGTCAACGATGGCGGAGAACGCGGCCTTGTCGTGAACCGCGAGATCGGCGAGCACGCGGCGGTCGATTTCGATGTTGGCTTTCTTCAGCCCGTTGACGAGCTGGCTGTAGCTGATGCCGCATTCCCGGGCCTGGGCGTTGATTCGGGTGATCCACAGGCTGCGGAATGCGCGCTTGCGCATCCGGCGGTCGCGGTAGGCGTATTGCGCGGCCTTGATGACCGCCTGGTTGGCGACACGGAAAACCCGGCTGCGGGCGCCGTAATAGCCCTTGGCCTGTTCGAGCACCTTCTTGTGGCGGCGCCTGGCGACGACGCCTCGCTTGACTCGCGGCACTTTCGTTCTCCTCTGTCTGGTTCTGCCCCGCCCGTCACGCGGATGGACCGCCGCGCCGGTTGGCCTGGCTTACTTGTGGCGGAGCATGCGCTTCACCGCCTTGACGTCGGCGGCATCCACCCCGGAGGCGCCGCGCAGCTTGCGTTTGCGCTTGGTGGTCATCTTGGTCAGGATGTGGCTGCGGTTGGCGGACTTGCGCTTGTAGCCCGCCCCGGTTGCCTTGAAGCGCTTGGCGGCGCTCCGCTTGGTTTTCAGTTTCGCCTTGCTCATTTTCGATTGCTCTTGATCGGCGCCAGCACCATGACGATCTGGCGGCCTTCCATCTTTGGTTCCTGCTCCACCGTGCCGTACTCGCCGAGATCCTCGCGAATCCGGTCCACGAGCAATTGACCGATGTGCTGGTGGGCCATTTCCCTGCCGCGGAAGCGCAGCGAGACCTTGGCCTTGTCGCCTTCGGTGAGAAAACGGATCAGATTGCGCAGCTTGACCTTGTAATCGCCTTCTTCGGTTCCGGGCCGGAACTTGACTTCCTTGATGTGCACGCGCCGCTGCTTCTTGCGGTTGGCGGCGCGCTGCTTCTTCAATTCGAATACGTGCTTGCCGTAGTCGAGAATCTTGCAGACCGGCGGGTCGGCGTCGGGGACGAGCAGCACGAGGTCGAGCTTGGCCTCGGAGGCGGTGGTCTTGGCGTCCTCGATGGAGACAATGCCCACCTGGTTGCCGTCCGCTCCAATCAGCCGCACCCGCGGCGCGTCGATATCATCGTTGATGATCGCTCTTTTGGCGTCGCTCCTCATATTCCGCTTCAACCTGTGCGCCCGCGCCGGGCGACTTCCCCGCCCAACCGTTCGCTGAATGCTTCTATCGTCATCTTGCCCAGATCTTCTCCTCCCAGTTTCCGCACCGACACCGATCCCGACTGCGCTTCGCGGTCGCCGACGACGAGCAGCCAAGGCGCCTTCTGGATCGTGTGCTCGCGGATTTTAAAGCCGATTTTTTCGTTTCTCAAGTCCAAGCCAACCCGGAAACCCTTGCTTTTCAAGGAATCCCCCACTTCCCGGCAATAATCCGCTTGATTGTCGGTAATGTTCATCACCACGGCCTGCACCGGCGCGAGCCACACTGGCAAGGCCCCGGCGTAGTGTTCGATCAGCACGCCGATGAAGCGCTCGAAGGAACCGAGGGCGGCGCGGTGCAGCATGACCGGGGTTCGGCGGCTGTTGTCCTCGGCGACGTATTGCGCCCCGAGCCGCCCGGGGGTGAAGAAATCGACCTGGATCGTGCCGCATTGCTGGAGCCGGCCCATGCAGTCCCGCAGCGAGTATTCGACCTTGGGGCCATAGAAGGCGCCCTCCCCCGGCGCGAGCTGCCAGTCGAGGCCGGTGGCGTCCAGGGCTTGCTTGAGCGCGTCTTCGGCCTGGCCCCACAATTCATCCGAGCCGACCCGCTTTTGCGGCCGGGTGGAAAGCCGCAACACGATCTCGTCAAAGCCGAAGTCCCGGTAAATGCCGAACAGGAACTCGTTGAACCGGGCGACTTCGGACTGGATCTGTTCCTCGGTGCAGAAGATGTGGCCGTCGTCCTGGACGAAATTGCGCACACGCATGAGGCCGTGCATGCTGCCGGAGGGTTCGTAGCGGTGGCAGGAGCCGAATTCCGCGAGCCGCAGCGGCAGGTCGCGGTAGCTCTTGATGCCCTGGTTGAACACCTGCACATGGCAGGGGCAGTTCATCGGCTTGATCGCGTACTGGCGGTTGTCGGATTCGACGGTGAACATCTCTTCGGAGAACTTGGCGGCGTGGCCCGATTTTTCCCACAACGAGAAGTCGACGAGTTGCGGCGTGTTGATCTCGAGATAGCCGTTATCGTCCTGCTTGCGCTTCATGTAGGACTGGATCGTTTGATAGATCGTCCAGCCTTTCGGGTGCCAGAACGCCATGCCGGGGGCTTCTTCCTGGAAATGGAACAGGCCAAGCTGTTTGCCGATCTTGCGGTGGTCGCGTTTTTCCGCCTCCTCCAGCCGTTTCAGGTGCAGCCGCAGTTCCTTCGCGTTGGGCCAGGCGGTGCCGTAGATGCGCTGGAGCATTTCCCGGTTGGAGTCGCCGCGCCAGTAGGCGCCGGCCACGGAAGTCAGCTTGAAGGCCTTGAATTTGCCGGTGCTGGGCACGTGGGGGCCGCGGCAGAGGTCGATGAATTCGCCCTGGCGGTAAAACGACAGCGGTTCGTCGCTGGGGATCGATTCGATGATCTCGACCTTGTAGTGCTCGCCCATGCCACGGAACAATTCGACGGCCTCGTCGCGGGCGAGCACGCTGCGCTCGACGCCGAGGTCCTCCTTGACGATTTCGGCCATGGTTTGTTCGATGGCGCTGAGGTCTTCGGGGGTGAAGGGGCGGCTGTAGGAGAAATCGTAGTAGAAGCCGTCGTCGATGACGGGGCCGATGGTGACCTGGGCCTCGGGAAACAGCCGCTGCACCGCCTGGGCCATGAGGTGGGCGCAGGAATGCCGCAGCACTTCGACGCCGTCGTCGTCGCGGTCGGTGACGATGGACACTTCGGCGTCGTGTTCGAGGACATGGGAAGTGTCGACGAGTTGGCCGTCGACTTTTCCGGCGAGCGCGGCTTTCGCCAGGCCGGGGCCGATCGACTCGGCGATCTCGGCCACCGAGACTGGCTGTGGATACTCTCTGCGGCTGCCATCGGGCAGGCTGACGGTAAGCATGGCGGTTCTGTCAATCGTGGGCGCTATGTTTCAGGTTCAGGTTCAGGTTGCCGGGAATCGGATCGCTCGGGAGTGGTAGGCACGACCAGATTCGAACTGGTGACCTCTACCATGTCAAGGTAGCGCTCTAACCAACTGAGCTACGCGCCTGAAAGCCCCCTCCCGCCGCCACAAGCACGGCTTGCCGGCGGCGAGCGGCGATTATACGGATTTTTTTGGGGTTTTGGTGCAATCTAGGAGCCATTCATCCCCGTCATTCCGCCTCTTCGATCCAGGCCATCTGGATGGCTTCGAGGATTTTCTCGCCGCTGCGGGCGGGGTCGTCGTCGAAATCGGCCAGCTCGCAGACCCAGCGGTGCAGATCGACGAAGTTCACATATTGCGGGTCGACATCCGGGTGCCGCTCCGCAAGTTCAATCGCAATATCGTTCACATCGGTCCACTTCATGCTTATCTCCAATTCGCATTCTTGGCGAAACTTGCTTCGTTTTGCGTTATGGGCGAATTCAGGATGAATTCGCCCGAGCAAATCAATGATTTTCGGAGACCATGTTGATGGTGTACTTGGGTATTTCCACCACGAGGTCCGCATCGGCGACGATGGCTTGGCAGCTCAGGCGGGATTCGGGCTCGAGGCCCCAGGCCTTGTCGAGGTAGTCCTCTTCATTTTCGGTGGGTTCCTCGAGCGAGTCAAAGCCTTCGCGCAGGATGACGTGGCAGGTGGTGCAGGCGCAGGACTTCTCGCAGGCGTGTTCGATGACGATTTTGCGCCGGAGCGCGGCGTTGAGAATGCTCACGCCGGGTTCCGCTTCGAATTCGGCGCCCTCCGGGCAGATCGATTCGTGCGGGAGAATGGTGATTTTCGGCATGTCGGTTTCCTTGGCTGTCCTTCAAGGGCTGTCATTCAAGGGCTTGGCTGATGGTATTGATGGATTCGCCGCGCAGGGCGGTGCCCAGGGTGAGATTCATGCGCCGGGCGGCGAATGCCTCGCTGGCGCGGTTGAGTTGCTCGCCGCGCTCTTCGATCAAGCCCGCGTTAGTGCTTTCCATCACTTCGGCAAGCGCGGCGAGGGCCTTGTCGATTGCTTCGCGCTCGGCGGCGTCGAGCAGTTCGCCGTCCTCGCGCAGGGCGCTGTGGATTGAATCCATCAGCCGGGTCGCGTCGAGGCGGGCTTCGCCGAGGGCGCGGGCCTCCATGTCGGAGCGGGCGTTTTCCCTGGAATCTTGCAGCATTTGCTCGATCCGCCCGGAATCAAGGCCGAAGCTGGGTTTGACCTGGACTTCGGCGCGGCTGCCGGTGCTCGTTTCCTCGGCGGCGACGCTGAGCAGGCCGTCGGCGTCCACCTGGAAGGTCACCTTCACCTTCGCCGCGCCAGCGACCATTGGCGGAATGCCGCGGAGGCTGAAGCGCGCCAGCGAGCGGCATTCGCCGACGAGTTCGCGCTCGCCCTGAACCACGTGCAGGCTCATGGCGGTCTGGCCGTCCTTGAAGGTGGTGAATTCCTGGGATTTGGCGACTGGAATCGCGGTGTTGCGGGCGATGATCTTCTCCACCAACTCGCCCATGGTTTCGATGCCGAGCGATAGCGGATTGACATCGAGCAGCAAAAAATCCTCCGCGGGCTTGTTGCCGATGAGCACCTCGGCCTGGATGCCGGCGCCAATGGCAACCACCCGGTCGGGGTCGATATCGCCCCGGGGCTGGCGGCCGAAAAACTCCGCCACCGCCGAGCGGATCAGCGGCATGCGGGTGGCGCCGCCGACGAGCAGCACGTTGTCGATGGCGCCGGCGTCGAGGCTGGCGTCGCGCAGCACCCGGCGGCAGGCGGTCATCGCCCGGCGCAGCAGCGGCGCGGCGAGTTCGGCGAATTGCGCCGCGCTCAAGTTGCCGCGCCAGCCGTTCCAGCTCAGCTCGGCCACATCCGCGTCGCTAAGCGCTTCCCGGGCGCGGTTGGCGATCCCGAGCAGGGCGGGCCAGTCTTGCGCGGCGACTTCAGCGGCGCCGCTGCGCGCCACCAGCCAATCCGCCACCAGCCGGTCGAAATCGTCGCCGCCGAGGGCGGTGTCGCCGCCGGTGGCGAGCACCTCGAACACGCCCTTGCGCAGGCTGAGCAGCGAAACATCGAAGGTTCCGCCGCCGAGATCGAACACGACAATGTTGCCGTGTTCGCGGCTGTCGAGCCCGTAGGCCACGGCCGCGGCGGTGGGCTCGTTCAACAGCCGCAGCACTTCAATGCCGGCGAGCCTGGCGGCGTGGCGCGTTTGCTGGCGCTGGGCGTCGTTGAAGTAGGCCGGCACGGTGATGACGGCGCCTTCGATTGGCTCTCCGGTCTGTTGCCGCGCCCGCTCGGCGAGGGTGCGCAGGATGTCGGCGGCCACCTCGATGGGGTCCTTGGGGCCGGCGGCGGTGAGAAAGGCGGGCGCGGCTTTTTTTCCTTGCGCTTGGGCAAATCGATACTGCGGAAAATCGCCGCCC
>JAPOTO010000056.1:9840-13458 GCA_026709135.1 Gammaproteobacteria bacterium
GTGCGCACTTCGCCATCGACCGCCGTGGCGATCAGGGAATTGGTGGTGCCGAGGTCAACTCCCGCGGCGCGGCGGCTGCGGCGGCTTTTTTCCGCCTGGCCAGCGCCGGGTTCCGAGATTTGCAACAAGCTCATGGCGGATTCACAGCAGGGCGTCTTCGGCTTTGGCGATTTCAGCCTGGAACTTGTGCCAGAACTGCAAGGCGTGAAATGCGCGCCGCGCCGCGTCGAGGCTGTCGGCGGCGAGGGCGGCGGCGAATTGCCGGCGGCAGTCTTCGCTGCCCGCGCCAGCAGCGCGGTTCAGCTTGTCAATGGATTCGAAGGCGCTGTCATCGCTGGGTAGTTCGGCGAGTTGCTCCCGCAGGCTCATCTGCTGGAGCAGCAATTCCGGGCTGAGGTCGGATTGCGCCACGCGCTCGACGTCGACACCCCGCAGGCTCAGCAGATAACCCGCCCGGCGCAGCGGCGACTTGAGGGTTTCGTAGGCCTCGTTGAGATAACTGCTGAGCTGAACCGCCCGCAGCCGCTGCGCTTCCCCGGCGGCGGCGAAGCGGTCCGGGTGCGCCTGAACCTGCAAGTCGCGGAACCGCCCGTTGAGCCGGTCCACATCGATTTCGTAATCAACCGGCAATCCGAACTGGGCGAAAAAATTGTCGGCGACTGCGAACACGGCTCAAACGGTGAAGCTTTCGCCGCAGCCGCATTCGCCTTTCACATTCGGATTGCGGAACTCGAAACCTTCGTTAAGCCCCTGCTTTACAAAGTCCATTTCGGTGCCGTCCACATAGACTAGGCTTTTGGCGTCGACGACGATTTTCACGCCATGGGCCTCGAACACCTCATCGCCCTCTTCGAGCTGGTCGGCGAATTCAAGCACATAGGCCATGCCCGAGCAGCCGGTCGTTTTAACGCCCACGCGGATGCCAAGCCCCCGGCCGCGGTCGGCGAGCTGCCTGGCAACGTGGCCGGCGGCGCTTTCGGTGATCGAAATCGCCATCGAACTAGGCTTCCGCCACCGCTTCGTCTTCCGCCGCCTCGGACTGCCCCTGCTTCTTGCGCACATCGGCGATGGCGGCCTTGATGGCATCCTCGGCGAGCACCGAACAGTGGATCTTCACCGGCGGCAGGCCAAGCTCGTCGGCGATGTCCTTGTTGCGGATTTGGGTGGCGTCCTCGAGCGACCTGCCCTTGACCCACTCGGTGAGCAACGAGCTCGAGGCGATCGCCGAGCCGCAGCCATAGGTCTTGAACTTGGCGTCCTCGATCACACCGTCGCCATCGACCTTGATCTGCAGGCGCATGACATCGCCGCAGGCCGGGGCGCCGACCATGCCGGTGCCGACATTGGCGTCGCCATCATCGAGCCGGCCGACATTGCGCGGGTTTTCGTAGTGGTCGAGTACCTTGTCTGAATAAGCCATGATGCTCTTGCTCCTGATTGTTGGTTAGTGTGCGGCCCATTGGACCTGGTCGAGATCGACACCATCCTTGTACATGTCCCAGAGCGGGGAAAGCTCCCGCAGCTTGGCGACGGCGTGGCGGATGCGTTCGATCGCGTAGTCGATATCCTGCTCGGTGGTGAAGCGGCCGATGGAGATGCGCAGCGAGCTGTGGGCGAGCTCGTCGTTGCGGCCAATCGCCCGCAGCACATAGGAGGGCTCGAGGCTGGCCGAGGTGCAGGCCGAGCCCGAGGACAGCGCGAGCTCGCGCAGGGCCATCATCAGCGATTCGCCTTCGACGAAATTGAAACTGATGTTGAGGTTGCCCGGCACGCGCTGGGTCAGGTCGCCGTTGACGTAGACCTCCTCGATGTCTTCGAGCCCGCGCAGCAGGCGGTCGCGCAGGGCCCGGGTGCGGCGGGCCTCCTCGGCCATCTCCTCCCGGGCGATGCGGTAGGCTTCGCCCATGCCGACGATCTGGTGCGTCGCCAGGGTGCCGGAGCGCATGCCGCGCTCGTGGCCGCCGCCGTGCATCTGCGCTTCGATCCGCGCCCTGGGCTTGCGGCGCACGTACAGCGCGCCGATGCCCTTGGGGCCGTAAATCTTGTGGGCGGTGAACGCCATCAGATCGACCTGCATTTTTTCGAGGTCGATTTCGAGTTTGCCCGCGCTTTGGGCGGCGTCGACATGGAAAATCACCTTGTTGCGGCGGGTGACCTCGCCGATGGCTTCAATGTCGTTGATGACGCCGATTTCATTGTTGACGTGCATCAGCGACACGAGAATGGTGTCGGGGCGCAGGGCTTTCTCGACGGTTTCCGGTGATATGAGGCCGTTGCCGTCGGGGTCGAGATACGTCACGTCATAGCCTTCGCGCTCAAGCTGGCGGCAACTGTCGAGCACGGCCTTGTGTTCGATCTTCGAGGTGATGATGTGTTTGCCCTTGCGGTGGTGGAAATGGGCGGCGCCCTTGAGGGCGAGGTTGTCGGCCTCGGTGGCGCCCGAAGTCCAGACGATTTCGCGGGGGTCGCAGTTGACCAGGTCGGCGACATTGCGGCGGGCGTTCTCCACCGCCTCTTCGGCTTTCCAGCCGAACTGGTGCGAGCGCGAAGCGGGATTGCCGAAGTTCGATTCAATCGTGAGGCATTCCGCCATGGCCTTGGCGACCCGCGGGTCCACCGGCGTGGTCGCCGAGTAATCGAGGTAGATGGGGAGTTGCATGTTTTGCTCCGTTTGTGCCATTGCCGTTATGTGGTTAACGTTATTCAACCAGCGTCATCCAGCAACCGGGGTCGCCGCTATGCGCGGCGGTGTTTGGCTTGGTTTGGCGCGCGCCTTGCCGTGGCGCTTACCGGCTTGCCTGCTGTCCAGCTTTCTATCCTGACAACCGGCGATGCGCCGCACTTCGCCGCGGGCGACGAGGTCGGCGAGGCTAACACCCCGCAAGAACCCGAGAATCTGCTCGCTCAGGTCTTCCCAGAGCGAGTGGGTCAGGCAGGTTTCGCCACCTTGGCAGTCGCCGGCGCCCTGGCAGCGCGTGGTGTCCACCGATTCATCGACGGCGCCGATGATCTCGGCGACATACACCGCGTCCAACTCCCGGGCCAGCCGGTAGCCCCCGCCGGGCCCGCGGACACTGCCAACGAGCCCCGCCCGGCGCAGCTTGCCGAACAATTGTTCGAGGTACGCCAGCGAGATGTGCTGCCGCCCGGCGATATCAGCCAGGCTCACCGGCCCGCGCCCGCCATGCAGCGCGAGGTCGAGCATCGCCGTTACCGCGTATCTGCCCCGGGTTGTCAATTGCACTGTCGCCAGCCCCTGGAAAATTCACTGTCAGCCAGACATGGGGGCGAGTATTCAATAACCAAGTGATTTAGTCAAGTATTATTCCGCTGTTTTTTCGGAATGCGTTTTCCGGCCATTCCGCGGGCTTGCGCAGGGCCAGCTTGTTGTTTGCATGGACGGTTTTCTACAATGGTGGCGGAAACCGGTTGGAGGCGGCCCATGCGCACGCTGCTGAGTATATTGTTGCTGTTCCTGCCCGCGGCGGCCACCGCCGATGCGGTTTCAGCCGCGGCGGCGATGGAGAATCCAGCCAATCCGCTGGTGCGCATCAATACCGGAACCGGACCGATCTTCGTCGAGCTGCTTCCCGGCGAGGCGCCCGCCAATGTGGCGAA
>JAPOTO010000056.1:13630-23509 GCA_026709135.1 Gammaproteobacteria bacterium
CGGGAAGTCGCCACCCTCGCCGATGAAATCAACGCCGACGCGCTCGGGCTCGACCGGCAGCCGGTGATGTACGCCAATGGCGAGTTCAACCCGCTGCTCGGCATCGAAGGCAAGCGGGAACTCGATGAAATTCTGCTGCGCCCGCTGTACCGCCGGCTCGGAATCAACAGCAACGCCGCGGTGGAATCGCGCCAGGAGGAAATTTTCGCGCAACTGGCCGAAATGAGCGTCAAGGATGCCTACGCCCAGCTTGGCCACCGCTTTCAGAGCGAAAGGCCGACCCGCGGCGTGCGCCGGGGCTCGCTGGCCCTGGCCAATCGCGGGCCGAACGGCAACGGCCCGGAATTCTTCATCAGCCTGGGCGACGCACCGCAGCTCGATGGCAGGCACACGGTCATCGGCCGGGTCGTCGAAGGCATGGCCACCGCCGACCGCATCGGCGCCACCGCGGTGGACCCGCTCGATGCTCTAAATACTCCCGGTACAGGCGGGGCCGGCCGGCTGATCTATTCCATCCGCCGGATAAATTGAGGCGCGGCTGCCGGAATGTCCCGGGGGAATCCCGGACGCAGTCCTGATCTTTGTGCCGGCCTCAGGGCGGCAGCAAATCCCGCTGAAGCAGTTCCCGGCGGAAAGGCGGCAGCGAATCGAGAATGCGCTTGCCGTAGAACTTGCGCACAACGCGCTCGTCGAACAGGGTGATGCGGCCGGTGTCGGTTTCGCTGCGCAGCAAGCGGCCGCAGGCCTGCTTGAGGCGGTATACCGCCTGGGGCAGCGAAAGCTCCATGAAGGGATTGCGCCCCTCGCTTTCATACCATTGCGCCAGGGTTTCCTCAACCGGATCGGTGGGCACCGCGAAGGGAATTTTGGCGATCAGCACATGGCGCAGGTATTTCCCCGGCAAGTCGATGCCTTCGGCGAAACTCGCCAAGCCGAAAATGACACTGCCCTTGCCCCGGTCGATTCGCGCCCGGTGTTTGCGCAGCAGGTCGAACTTCTGGTGGTCGTCCTGGCACAGCACCCGGCGGCGCCATTTCTCCGGCAATCCGGCAAGCACCCCGCGCATCTGGGCGCGGCTGGAAAACAGCATCAGGGCGCTGTCCCGGTCATCTAGCAGCGCGGGCAAGGCGCGGATGATGCAATCGGTGTGCGCATCCGACGCGGATGGCTCGCAGCCCATTTTCGGCACTTCCAGGCTCGCCGCCTCGGCAAATGGAAAAGGGCTGGGGATGCTCAGGCAGCGGGAATGTTCGGGCAGGCCGGCGCGCATCCGCAGCATCGAGAATTCCCCCAGCGCCGACAAGGTGGCCGAGGTCAGCACCGCGCCGGCGCAGCGCCGCCAGAGGTTCTCCTGAAGATTGCCGGCCGCCAGCACCGGACTCGAAGCCAGGCCGATATCCCCCGCCTCCGCGTCCTCGTCGAAACTGAGCCAGCGCGCCCAGGGCGCCTCGCCCGCCTGGTCCTCGCGGCCGTAGCTTTCCCACAGCGCGCGGTTGGCCATGGCGCGGTCGAGCAGGTTGCCCGCCAGCGGAAACCAGGTTTCGGCTGGATTGCTTGCCGGGCCAGCCACGTCCTCTTCCTCCTCAAGCTGGCCGCGCAGATGCTCGCGGACGCGCTCAAAGCGGCTTTCAAGCACGCCTAACAAGCCGGCGAGGGTGCCCGCGAGTTCGCGCAGCTCGGCGGGCGCCTCGCCAAGCGGGAAACTTTGCGTTATCCGGCTGCGGTAGCTGTCGCCATCCTCCCGCCGCAGGCCCCGCAGGAGCAACAGCGCCATTTGCAGCCGCTCACCGGTTTCGGTCAGCAAATTGTTGATTTCCGCGGCGCTTGAGCTGTCGATCAGATCCTGCTCGCGCATCTTGCCGATGGCAGTCGCGCTGCGCTCGAGCCACGCCGCCTCGGCCCGCAGCCGGATCGAGTGGGCGAAATGCCGGTTGCTTTTCTCCGGCAAATGATGGGCTTCGTCAAAGATGTAGATGCTGTTTTCCGGCGGCGGCAAGACCGCGCCGCCACCGAGGGCGAGATCGGTCAGCACCAGATCCTGGTTGGCGACGACGCAATCCGCCTTGTCGAGTTCATAGCGGGCGTTGAAGAAGCAGCACTTGCGGTACAACCGGCAGCGGGAACCGGAACATTCACCGCGCTGGGCGGTCAGTGGCTGCCAGCGGTCACTCGCCAGCGGTTCATGCCATTCGTCCCGGTCGCCCCGCCAGCGACCGTCGGCGAGTTCGCCGCGCATCGCCTCCCACAGCGCGAAGTCGTCGCCGCCGGCTTCGGTCTCGCCGTCCCCGAACAGGTCGCGCAATGCGGCGCGGCTGTCGCCGCCGTGGAGCAGATTCTCCAGTTTCAGGCGGCAAAGATAGCGTCCGCGCCCTTTCGCCAGCACATAGTCGAATTGCAGGCCGGAAGATTCGACGAGTTGGGGGATGTCCTTGCGGACCAGTTGCTCCTGCAGGGAAATCGTCGCCGTGGCGATGATCAACTTGCGCCCGGTCGCCATCGCCAGTGGCAGGGCGCCGAGCAGATAGGCCAGGGTTTTACCGGTGCCGGTGCCCGCCTCCACCACGCAGACTGGCCCCCCGCCTTCCCGCGCCGGCTGCGACAGGGTGTTGAAAATCTCGGCGATCATCCGCCGCTGCCCGGCTCGTGGCCGAAAATCCAACTCGGCGAGAACCCGCTGGTACTCCGACTGGATTTGCCGCTTGATGGCGTTGATCGGGGGGTCCGGGGAATCCATTGGCTGTAACACTGGTATTGTGTGTCTTGTGCCGCGGAAGTGTAGCACCGCGACGCATCCGCACAAGGGAACGCTGCCGGCAACTTTGGTAACCTGACACCATGACCGCTGAGAACATTCTGCTGACCGGCGCGTCCGGGCTGATTGGCGGCGCGCTTCGGCGGCGGCTGGAAAGCCGGGGCTACCGGGTGCATCCGCTCAGCCGGGATGATTCGGGAGCGCCTTTTCATTATTCGGCGGACCGCGGCGAGATTCGGCTCGACCCGCGAATTAGGCTCGATGCGGTTGTCAATCTCGCCGGGGCCAATATCTCCACCAGGCGCTGGAGCAGCGGGTACAAGCGGCTCATCATGGACTCGCGGGTGGAGTTGACCCGGGCGCTGGCGAATGCGCTCGCGGCCGCGGAACACCGGCCGCGGGTTTTGCTTTCGGCTTCGGCGATTGGGTTTTACGGCGATACCGGCGCGGAGACAGTCGATGAGTCGTCGCCGCGGGGCGGGGATTTTCTCGCCGCGGTGGCGGCGAACTGGGAGGCGGCCTGCGGGCCGGCGGTGGAAGCGGGAATCCGCGCGGTCAACATGCGCTTTGGCGTGGTGTTGAGCCGCAATGGCGGTGTGCTCAAGGCGATGCTGCCACCATTCAAGCTCGGGGCCGGCGGCAAGCTCGGCGACGGCGGCCAGCACATGAGCTGGATCGCCCTCGCTGATGTATTGGATCTGATCGACCTCTGCCTGCGCGACGACAACATCAGCGGCCCGATCAATTTCGTCTCCGGGAACTCGGCAACCAATGCCGAATTCACCCGCGCACTCGGCAAGGCGCTGAGAAGACCGGCGTTCTCGCCCTTCCTGCGAGCCTGGCTGATCCGCTTGCTCTTCGGCGAAATGGGCGAAGCCCTGCTGCTCGGCAGCAACCGCGTGGTTTCCCGCCAACACGGGGAAATCGGCTTTGCGCCAAGCCACCCCAATCTCGTCGACGCGCTCAAGGCCGAACTTGGCTAAGCGGCTTCGCGCTTGAGCCTAGCCTTTATTGCACTGGCCAGGGGCTTGGGATACATCTGTTGCGCGAACAGGAAATCAAGTTTTTCCGAATCAATCATCGCCATGTCAAGTTCCGGCAGATGGGAAAAGCGCCTTCCCCGTCGGGTGCTGATATAGCAGGAATCCAGCAGCGCTTTTTCGGCGGTGGCCAGCAAATATGGCGGGTTGGTCGCGGAAACCTCCACCCCATCCACTGTCATTTCGGGCTTGATTTGCAGGAATTCGAATCTTCCGATTGGCGTGCTCGTCGCTCTTCCATGACCAGTCGACGCCACTTGAGTGACCGCCGGAATCTGTGAAATCACGCCGTGCAGGTGCAATGCGGTGATAAAGGAAATGTAGCCGCGTTCCCCGCCGAGCAGGATTGGCGCCGCCTGATTCGGTGTAAAGGCGGGATGCGCCGGTTGGCACCATGCGCCCCGGGTGATTCTGACCAAAACATCGCGCCCGGCCAATTTCCCAAGCCTGCGCGAAGCCGCGCTGCGGGAGCAGCCGCAACCGAACGCGAATTCCCGGGTGGAAAATGTCGCATGCTCTTGGAGGAAGCGGATTTCGTTCATGGTCAGCACTCAAGCAACCGGAACACGAAATCCCGCATGTCCATCCAGGCGGCCCTGCCGCCAAATTGCTCGAGACTGTCCTCCTCCAGGAACGGCAGAACCTGATCTCGATAGTGCTCGAATTCCAATGAGAGCAATTGCGCTTGCGCCCCGCGAAGCAATTCAGCATCAAACTCCCGCAGTGCGGGCTTATGCCCTCCCAGATGAAGAATATACAAATCAAACACATCCCTGGCCTGAACCGCGCTTCTTTGCGCGAGCGCCTGAATTTTTTGCCGCATAGCCGCCGCTGCCGGATAGTGTTGACAGGGGAAAGCCAGCAAGCGGTACGGCAAGGCTATCGCGCTGTCGATAGTGCCTGAAACAGGATTCTGTCCGCTGCCCCGGCGGGAGAATTCAATTTTGGTCGGGAGTCTTTCATTCGCCGCGGTCAACAATTGCACCCGGAACCGCTGTGTTGTCCCGGTATGCTTGGCCTTTTCGCGATCAGCAGTTAGCAGGCCGGCAATACCGTACGCCCTGAGCAACCGCGGCAAGATGGTGCTGTCGAGGATTTTGTAGCCGTTTTTCCGCAATGTGCCTACGGCACCGCCCAACACATCGATGTCCAAGTCTTCCGAGTATCTCGGGCTGCGGAAAAAGAAGCGCAAGTTCGCCCCGCCCTTGAGCACATATAGACCCGGGTCCGAGGCTTTCAGCAACTGCTCGAGAAACAGCAGGTGAAAAACTTCCCGTTGTTGGCGATGGGTGTATTGCATGGTTAAATTATGCATATGAATTAGCTTTATTGTCAATTCATATTCATATCAAAAGTAGCTTTCGCGTTGTGGAGGGGATTTTGCGACTTGAACAGCGCTTGCCCTGCCCCGCAGGGATAAGGGGCATGATGCCTCGAATCACTTGGACAGCGCTTTGCGCAGAATGACGGGCGGTGGCGTGTCCGCCGGTGCCTGTCACCAGTGGCGGGTCACCGGGACTTGATCGAAAACGGCATCGACCGACACCAGGCCGCAGCCTTCGAGAATCGCTTGGGCGAACAGCAGCCGGTCCCAGGGGTCGCGGTGCTCCCAGTCGAGATTCGCCGCGTACTCCGCATGATCGGAGCTGATTGCCAATTCGCCGACCTGGTTGCGGCTGAGCGCCGCCCTGAGTTCCCTCGGCGGAAGATCGATCCGTCGCCGAAATGCCTTCAGTTCGATTTCGTAAATCGACACCGCGCTGACCAGCACGGTGTTCGAGCGGTCGCGGATCAGTTCCCGGGCGCGATAGGAGAGCTTGCCTCCGCCGCCCAGCCACCAGTAAACGGCATGACTGTCGAGCAGCAACTTCACGGCTATGCTTTCACTCCTGCTCTTCCTTTTTTCCGCTTTCTTTTCCCGCTTTCCCCCGCCAGATCCCGAGAGAATCGTTCAGGTCGCCGGCGTCAATCGCCGCCTGCTCGCTGTCCTCGGCATCGAACAGATCATCCGGCAAGGCCAGGTAAGCCAGTGGCGCCGCCTCCCGCACCCCCGGCTCGGCGATTGGCGCGAGGCGCGCGAGCGGAATGGCGCCATTGGCGATGATGATTTCCTCGCCCGCGCTCGCCCGCTTGAGCAATTCGGAAAACCGGGCGCGGGCCTCGGCAACCTTGTATGTTTCAGGGGGCATGGGTTTCGACCTCGGCTTGGTATCGAATGGCCTGCATTGAATGAACAGCTCCGCGAACCGGAAGCAATGTACAACAGGGTTGTACAGGGGTCAAGCGCAATTCGCTTTAACGCCCGCGGGAGCGGGCCGCCGCGCCTGTTGGCCTGCGCGGGCAAACAGCGTAGTCTTGGCGTTTGCGGAAATGATCGGGAATCCTTATGAAAGCAATTCGCATTCTCGCGGCTGGCGCGCTGCTGCTGCCGCTTTCGCTGCCGCTCGCGGCGCAGGACGCTGGCGGCTTCACCGGACTCAAAGCCGAGGCGGTGGCCGGGGTCGAGTCGCGGTCCAAGCTCAATCAGGAAATCGTCGACAGCCTGTTTTCCTTCGCCGAGCTCGGCTTTCAGGAATTCGAAACCCAGCGCTATCTGACCGGGCTGCTGGTGGAAAACGATTTCGCGGTCGAGCTCGGTGTGGCCGGCATTCCCGCGGCCTGGTGGGCGACTTGGGGCGAGGGCCGGCCGGTGATCGCCCTCGGCTCGGATGTGGATGGCATTCCGCGGGCCTCGCAGATGCCCGGTGTGGCCTACCGGCAACCGATGATTGAGGACGCGCCAGGGCATGGCGAAGGCCACAACTCCGGCCAGGCCCTGATCATCGTCGCGGCGCTGGCGGTCAAGGAGATCATGGAGCGCGAGGGACTCCCCGGAACCATCGTGATCTGGCCGGGCATCGCCGAGGAATTGCTCGGGGCCAAGGCCTGGTACGCCCGGGACGGCCTGTTCGACGATGTCGACGCGGTGCTGTACACCCATGTTTCCAGCACCATGAGCGTAAGCTGGGGCAAGGCCCCGGGCACCGGGCTGGTTTCGGTCGAATACATCTTCGACGGCATCGCCGCCCACGGCGCCGGCGACCCCTGGCAGGGGCGCAGCGCGCTCGATGCGGTGGAGCTGACCAACATCGCTTGGAACTTCCGCCGCGAGCATCTGCATCCGCTGCAACGCTCGCATTACGTCATCAACGCCGGCGGCGAGCAGCCCAACGTGGTGCCCTCCTACGCCAGCGTCTGGTACTTCGTTCGCGAGATCGAACCTGCGGGCATCCGCGAGAATTACGAAACCCTCAACCGCATCGCCCAAGGCGCGGCGATGATGACCGACACTGGTATGAGCAGCCGCATCGTCGGCGCCGCCTACCCGCGGCATTTCAATCGGCCGATCGCGCTGGCGATGGATGAGAACATCCGCCGGGTTGGCCTGCCGCAATGGTCCGAGGAAGATCAGATTTACGCCCGCGCCCTGCAGGAACTGATGGGCCACGAGGAGCCGCGGGGCTTGATCCGGGAACTTCCCGGCATCGGCGAGCCCTCGGAACGCCCGATTTCCGGCGGTTCGGACGATATCGGCGACGTCTCCTGGACCGTGCCGACGGTGACCTTGCGCTTCCCGTCCAATGTCAGCGGATTGCAGATGCACCACTGGTCGAGTTCCATGGCGATGGCCACGCCCATCGCCCACAAGGGCACCGAAGCCGGCGCCAAAGTGGTCGCCACAACCATGATCGACCTGCTGCGGGAAGAATCGCTGGTCGAGGAAGCCTGGACCTACTTCGAGGACGTGCAGACCGCCGAGGAACAATATGAATCCTTCCTCGGTCCCGACGACCCGCCCGCCATCGACAAGAATGCCGCGATCATGGACGAGTTCCGACCACTGCTCGAAGCTTTCTACTACGACCCGGAGCGCTTCGACACCTATCTCGAACAACTCGGCATCGACTACCCGCAGTTGGCGCCACCCGCGATCGAGTGAATTTGGCCCGCAATCCGGCAATCCATATCGGGGGCGGCGGCGTATAGCTGCTATAGCGGTGGCTGGCGAAAGCGCCATCATCTTGAACGCGGATTTTCTAGCGGAGCGGCATTGCAATGAGCGATTCGAAAGCGCAGTTGTTCACCCTTATCGCGCTGCTCGTCGGCGCGGGCGTCGGCTTGGCGGGCAGCCAGGGCAGTGTCGCCCTCGGCGCGTTTCCGCTGTACGCGCTTGGCGGCGCCGTCATCTACCTGATCCACTGGCTGGCGTTCATTCCCGCGTGGAAGCACCAGACCGAGCACTATTTCGATCTCACCGGCAGCATCGCCTATATTTCCACCCTGGCGCTCACCGCCATCGCGCACCCCGCGCTCGACACCCGGGGCTTGGTGCTTTGCCTGTTGATCATGATCTGGGCGGCCCGCCTCGGCAGCTTCCTCTTCACCCGGGTCAAGCGCGAAGGCGGCGACCGGCGCTTCGACCCGATCAAGATCCAGTTCTGGCGTTTCTTCCTCACTTGGACGCTGAGCGGAACCTGGGTCTATGTCACCATGGCGCCGGGCCTGGCGGCGATCAACTCCGCCGAGGCCGCGGGATTCGACGCTTTCTTCGCCGCGGGGCTGATCCTCTGGCTCGGCGGTTTCGCCTTCGAGGTCATCGCCGACCGGCAAAAGACCCGCTTCCGCGCCGACCCGGCGAACAAGGACCGCTTCATCACCAGCGGCCTGTGGTCGATCTCGCGCCATCCCAACTATCTCGGCGAAATCACCCTCTGGATCGGCATCGCGGTGATCGCCTTCCCGGCCCTGTCCGGCTGGCAATACCTCACCCTGATCTCGCCGGTGTTCGTGATCTTCCTGCTAACCCGGGTCAGCGGCATCAACATGCTTGAGCGCAGCGGCCAAAAACGCTGGGGCGACGACCCGGCATACCAGGCCTACCTGGACGCCACCCCCTCACTGGTGCCGTTCATCGGCAAGAAAGGCGGATGACACTTGGGCGCTCCATTGTTTCGTCGAAGTAGAAGTAGCAGTCGAATGCTTCCCTGACGTTGCGGTGGATTTCCTCCAGGGTTTCGCCCTCGGCGTGGATGCCGTAACCGAGCGCGCTGGCTGAGTATCCGCTGTCGATCTCGTCTTCGGTGATCTCGAAGATGATCCCGGATCTACAGGTTCGCTGCTCGACAATGTTGCAGGAGACCACCATGCAGCAGGTCGCCAGCTTCTATAGATGCGGTAGCCGTGCGCGAGGAAAACTGGACTATCGACTCGACCGTCCAGTCCCGGCGTCCATGTCGATCATCATACAGCAGGCGTTGCTCACCCATCTGTGCCGTGTGGGGATTCCCATGCATGAGACTATTTCGATCATCGACGATTTGGATGAAATACTTGGCAAGCGTTTGGAGTCTAACCTTGCAAGACTGGGTATCTTCGAGCAGTTCCACTGCCTTGGAAAAACAATTTGAGATCTGTCCGGCAGTCTTGCCTGAGGCTTCTTTAAGAAAGCCTGGTTGCAATGTTTCCATTAGATGAACAATTCCCTGTTCAAGATAAGCAAAGTTGTAAGTGGCGCGCCCCAAGGCTCGGAGATATTCGTCGGCAGCAGGAATTCGTTCGGACTGCTCAACGATTACCGCAGCGGCACTGTCCTCAATCCGCTGCCGACGCTCGGGTTCGAGTTCCGCCATCATTTCGTCAAGGCTAACGGTCATTGCGTTCTTCGCGTTCTTCCTTCATCGGCAAGGCGGGCAAGGTGCCGGTCGAACCGGTCATCGGCCTTGCGGACAAGCGCACGATAAAACCGCCGCTCGCTCCCGCCCGACTTGTCACCCGCAACCAAGAGCACGGCCTCGCGCGCGGGGTCGAAGGCAAAGGCAACCCGCCATTCCCCGTCCGCCGCGCTGAACCGCATCTCCTTCATGTTCGCATGGCGCGAACCGTTCAGCGTATCAACCTGTGGGCGGCCCTGCAGTGGTCCAAACAACTCCAACAAGCGGCCAACCGTGTAGATATGGTCCTGCACGCTGGAGGGCAGATTGCGAAACTCCACTACGAACTCGTCATGGAAAGCAACCTGCCAACTCATGGCGGCAGGATAGGGAGGCC
>JAPOTO010000023.1 GCA_026709135.1 Gammaproteobacteria bacterium
TGCAGGATCAAGCCGCAGCCAACGACCGAAAACAGGCACGCCAGCAGAATCCCCAGCGCGCAAATCCCCAGCGCGAAAACCAGCAGGTCCATCGCGCCATAGCCGAAAAAGCGCAGCGCCAGCGCCACGCCAAGCAGCGTCACGACACCCCGGGGCGTCAAGGGGAACAGGCCGGCAAGTCCACGCAAGCTAAACATGGGGCGCAAGGTATCACGATAGTGGGATGCGCCATTTCCCATGCCGCGACTAACGCGACCGCGGAAACAGCGGACGCGGGATCTCAGGCGTCGTCCAGTTGTCGCAGGAAGGCACCCAGGCCGATCAGCGGCACCGCGTCTCCCGCGGCGCGTTGCTGGCGGTCGGAACCGCCGTGGATAACCGCGCGGCGGGAGACTCCGGGCAGTGCGTGGGCGACTTTGTCCAAGGATTGGAACCAGTCGGATGCGATGGTGGCGCCGGATTTGATTTCGATGGCCGCCTTGCCGTTTTCAATTCGGTAGAGCAGATCGCATTCCAGACCCCGGCTGTCGCGGAAGAAGGACAGGTCGGGCCGCGGCCCCTGGTTGCAGCCATGCTTGAGGGCTTCGGCCACCACCGCGTTTTCAAACAGGGCGCCACGCAGCGGATGGGTGGCGATCTCGCTCGCTTTGCGGATTCCAATCAGATGGCTGGCCAAGCCGACATCATGGAAATACAGCTTCGGCGATTTCACCAGCCGCCTGCGGATGTTCGCAAAGTGGGGGGGAAGTTGAAAAACGATGTAGCTGGTTTCAAGGACCGTCAGCCATTCGCGGGCGGTTTGGTGCGACACGCCCGCGTCCGCCCCGAGGGAGGAAAGATTGATCAACTGCCCGACACGCCCCGCGCACAGGCGGACAAAGCGGTGAAAGCTCGCGAGATTGCGGATTTCGCCAATTTGCCGCACATCGCGTTCGACATAGGTTTCAAAGTAGTCCCCCAAGGCTTGATGCGGGTCGAGCCGCTGATCGTGAATGCGCGGATAGAAACCGGAAAAAAGCATGTCGTCGATTTCCCCACTGCCCCCGGCGCGCAGATACTCGGCCAGCGAAAACGGCAACAGGCGCAGCAGGGCGGTGCGTCCGGCGAGAGACTGGCTGATGGAGCCGGAAAGCCGGAACTGCTGGCTGCCAGTCAGCACGAACAGGCTGTTGCGGCCCGTCTCATCGGCCAGAACCTGAAGCCAGGACAGCAATTCGGGAACGCGCTGCACCTCGTCGATAATGGCGCCGCCCTCAAGCCGGGCCAGGAAAGACTTCGGGTCGGTCCCGGCCAACTCGCGCTGATCGGGCCTTTCCAGATTGACATAGGCCAGATCGGGAAACGCCGCGCGGCACAGCGTGGTCTTGCCCGACTGCCGCGGCCCGGTGAGCGTGACAAACGGATACTGCCGGAACAGCGCGGTCAGCCGCGATGTGATTTCTCTCTCGACCATGCCGCGCAGGATAACCGGATTTGCACAAATTGCAAGTAGCAGTTGCAATTTGTGCAAATCGAGTGCTCGTGAGATTCACCGCCGAGGCAACTTCAGCGGATCGGCGCAAGCACTTGCGGTTGAATTAAAGCGCGGGAAAAACTAGTATGGACTAGTCCCAGTGTGCTCAAGAGGAAATAGCCATGAAACAGGAAGAATCCGCATCGTTGCGAGTCTGGACCATAGCGGAAGCCAAGGCGCGGCTTTCAGAAATACTAAGGCTCGCCGAAAGCGAGGGACCACAAACCATCGGAGCTCGAAAGGCTTTCATTGTCGTCCCGGCCGAGACTTGGAACAAAAGCCAGCCCCAGCGGAAACCAATGGGAAAGTGGCTAGTGGAAAACTTGCCAAGAGGCATAGAAATCGAGCTTCCAGACCGGCGTTCAAGTCGGGAAAATCCATTTCAAGATGAATATGAATCGAAATGAACGGATATCTGCTAGATACGAACGTTGTGTCGGAGATTATGAGGACTTCACCGAATCCCAATGTCATTCGCTTCCTTGACTCGAATGAGCATTTGTGGATTTCAACTATCGTTCTTCACGAACTAGAATTCGGATTGCAAGCGATGCCTGTGGGTCGCAAGCAATCCGCTTTACACAACAGCTTGGCAAGATTCTCCGAACAATACAAAAACAGAATTTTACCGATCTGCCGTGATAGCGCGATACAGGCGGCATCCCTGCGGGTACAGTCGCGAAAATCCGGTCGAACGCTTGAATTGGGCGATGCCTTGATCGCTGGAGCAGCTTCCGCCAACCACTTGGTTCTCGCCACCAGGAATCTCAAGGATTTCGAGGGCTTATCAATAGATATCCTAAATCCATGGCAGATCGATGATAGAGCGGCATCATGAGAACTTTATCCTTCGCGCTCGGCGATGAATCTCGCAAGTGCGCCGGGGCGTGACGCAACCGGTTGGATGGTTTGCTCCGCCGCCTTCGCGCGGACAAGAGCGCCACTGCTCACAGATACCAGCATGGGGTTAATCCAGATCCTTGTGTTAAGGAT
>JAPOTO010000216.1 GCA_026709135.1 Gammaproteobacteria bacterium
CGCCGCGCTACCTTGGCGGCTTCGATCCGTCTCCGTCTGGCGGGCCGCGCGCTGCCCGCCAGACGGCGACTCACGCTGTGCAGACCTGAAAAGCATCTGCGTTTCGGCACGCGGGAATTGCTGGAGTGCGGGGAGACATGTTGAATCCGAAGGGTGATCGGGCGATGATGGGTTTCCCGGCAGTTTCGCCGGTGAACAAGGCCGAGGTGAACCCGATGCGCGCGATTACCCCTTTCCTCTGGTTTGATGGATTGGCCGCCGAAGCGGTCGACTTCTATTGCTCGATCTTTCCCGATTCGGAAATCACCCGCATAATCCACAAGCCCGACGAACCCGCCGCGGGCTCGGTGTTGACCATCGAGTTCAAGTTGAAGGGGGAGGCGTTCATCGCCTTGAACGCCAGCTCGCCATTCCAGTTTTCCGAAGCGGTTTCCATGATGGTCCTTTGCGACACCCAGGAAGAGATCGACTACTACTGGGACAAGCTCGCCGAAGAAGGCGCGCCGCTCGCCGCCGGCTGGGTCAAGGACCGCTACGGCCTCTCCTGGCAGGTCACCCCGGCCGAGTTCTTCGAGCTGATGGGCGGCGGGGACATGGAACACAACGCCCGCCTCATGGCGGCGATGAACACCATGGTCAAATTCGATCTCGAAACCCTCCGCGCCGCCAGCCGCGGCGACTGGCGGCCGGATTCAAACTGAACCTGGAAACCGGTCGGCAAGCGGCAATAGTCGGTCGAATTCAATCAAACGACCCCGCTGGGCCGGGGAAGACCACTGGGCTTTGGATGCCGTCGGTTGACAGGCTGGATACGCCGAAGAAGTGGTTGTCGATGACGACGTTTTCCAGGGTGAAGCTGTCCAAGTCGCCGACATCGCGGTGGTAATCCCAGGTTGGCGAGGTGGTCAGCCGCCAGTGGACGCGGTAGCCCGCGGCGCCGGGGACTTTTTCCCAGTTCAAGGTGGTGCTTGGCCGCACCGCGCCTTCGATGGTCGCATTGGCCGGCGGCGCCGGCGCCCAGGCCATCGCGGCCAGGGTGACGGCGTTGAGGGCGGTGAGTTTGGCGGCGTAGTCGAAATCGACATGCTCGATCACATCGCCGTAGGCGATGCCGTCCTCTACGCGGATGTCCTGGTGCTGCTGGGTGTAGTTCTCGTTGGTCTCCATGATCCGCACCGCGGGAAATCCGGCCTCGTTGAAGGGCCTGTGGTGGCCGCCGCGGCCGAAGCGGTCCACCCGGTAGATCATCATGATGTCGAGGTTGGGGATGTAGCGGTCGGCCATTTCATCGACGTAGCGGCCGATGTTGCGCGAGGGGGAATCGACCTCGCCGCCCTGCAAGCGGCGCTGGTTGGCCTCCCCGGCGGTTTCAACGTAGCGCGTGCCCTCGGAGAACACCCGCGCGGTGGTGTTGTCGGTGATGCCGTTGACGCCGGTGATGTTGCCGATCATGTCGTTGTTGAGCACGGCGTCGAGATTCCAGCCGTTGTCGATGGCGTATTGCGCGAGAATCCGCCCGCCGTGCAGGCCCTGCTCCTCGCCGGAAAGCCCGCCGAAGGCGATGGTGGCGGGGAAGCGGTACTGGCTCAGCACCCGCGCCGCTTCGAGCGCCCCGGCCATGCCCGAGGCATTGTCGTTGGCGCCGGGCGAGTCGAGTTCGGCGTTCATCGGGTCGCTGACCCGGGAATCGATATCGCCGGACATCATCACGATGCGGTTCGGCTCGGTTTCGCCGCGCAGCAGGGCGATGACGTTGACGACTTCGGTCGGGTCGGGAATGCGCCGCTCGCCGGACACGACACCGCTGACGGTGAACACCTCGAGGCAGCCGCCGCAATCGGCGGAAATCCGCTTGAACTCGCCCTCGATCCAGCGCCGCGCCGCGCCGATGCCGCGGGTGTCCGAGGCCGTCTCCGAAAGCGTGTGGCGGGTGCCGAAGCTCACCAGGGTCGCCACATCCCGCTCGATGCGCTCGGCCGAAGGCGCCGCCGCGATAGCATGAAAGTCCCGCTCGGCCGCGAAGGCGGTCTGGCTAAGCAACAAAGCCGGCAACAAGACCGGCAACAACCCGGCACCGGCAACAAAACGAGTTTTCATCACAGTCCTCCTCTTCGGAGACTCAATCTAAACCAACCGAGGGGGCAATGTGAAGCGGCCGGTTTTTTCGCAGCGATTGCGGAACAGCGCGGGTCAAACCCGCGCTTTGCGCGAGGCGCAAGTTCAGCGCTTTCGGTATTCAGGCCTTAACTTGCGTCACCACTGGAATTGCACGCGGGCGAAGAGGTTGGTGCCTTGGCCGGGCATGCGGCTGCCGACTGGGACGACGCTGTTCATCACGCGGTTGAAGCCGGAGAGATGGTCGGTGTAGTCGGTGTCGAAAAGGTTTTCGGCGCCGAGGGTGAAAGCGATGCCCGCATCGCCGAGCCAGGTCAGGTAGGCATTGGTGAGGTTGTAGCCGCCGGTGGGATTGGCGTTGTTTTTCGGGTTCATCGGGTCGCGGGTGTTGGTGCGGGAAATCCGATCCTGCTCGAACACGGCGACTTGCTCGATCCGCGCCGAGAATCCGCCCGAGGCGTAAAGCAGCGAAACCCGCAGGTTGTCGGGGTTGATCCGGTACAGGTGGTCCGAGATATCGCCCCGCTCGGCTTCGACCCGGGACGCCATTCCCTCGACTCGCCAGCTTTCATTGATGGGGAATCCGAAGCTGAGGTCGAGGCCGCGGAAATCGGCCTCGGTGTTGGCGAACATCAGCGGCGTGGGGTCGCCATTGGCGTTGCGGCTTACACCGATGACCGCCATATGGGTTGCCGGCACGCCCTGGATGTAATCCTCCACATTGCGGAGGTAAAACCGCGGGGAAAACCAGGCGGCGCCGTCGGTCCAGTCGAAGCCAAGCTCGAACTGGTCCGAGGTTTCCGGTTGCAAGTCGGGATTGCCGACATAGTTGTTGCCATCGCCGAGCCCGGCGTTGATTTCCAGTGGAATCCACAGGTAGCGCTCGAGGTACAGCGGCGAGCGCGTCTTGCGGCCGTAGCCGGCTTCCACCACCAGATTCGGCGTCAATTGGTGGCGCAGTTTGGCGACAAAATCCCGGTTGTTGTCTTGCTGGTCGCGGTCGCGGGAATTGAAGCCCTGCCGCAGCAGCCACACCGCCCGCGGCGGGGTGCCCATGCCCCACATCGCGGGATTCCTGTCCACCAGCCGGGCGGGAAAGGCGTCGACTTCGCCGGCGCTCATTTCGACCCGCTCCATCCTGGCGCCGAGTTCGACATACCAGTTGGTGGCGAGAATCGCCGACCACTGGGCGAAAACCGAGGTGCTGTCGGTTTCCACGCCGTTGAAGTTGTTGACGAAGAAGGGGGCGAAGTCCGGGTCGGTGACGGCGACGTCATGCTCGCCGCGCTTGCCCTCGGCGCCAAACTCAAGCAAGCCGGGGCCGGCTTCAAGATCGAAGGCGAGCCGGAAGCCCGATTCCTCGCTTGCCGCGGTGGCGAAGCGCTTGTCGTCGCCGACGAAGGGCGGCAGCGGCAGGCTGGAAAAATCGGGAGTCGGCCGCAGCAGATAGTTGCTCATGCCATGGTCGATCGAAGACTGGTACACGCCTGCCTCGACGCCGATGTCGCCGATTTGTCCGTTGTAGCGAAAATTGAAGGTGTCGGTGTCGAACCAGTCGATGTCCATGGGCAGCGTGGGGGTGCCACTGTCTTCGGTTTCGATGCGGTGGGCGTCGATGAGGATTTCATGGGCGCCGCTGCGGAACCCATAGCCCACGCCGTAAATCCCGCGGCTGTATTGCGTCGCCGCCACCGCGCCATTGGCGGATTCGTAGTCATCGCCCTGGTCGATATTGCCGATGCCATAGAAGCGGTGATTGGCGTTGCTGCCGCCGAGAATCAGCGAACCGCTGGCGCTGCCGGCGGCGGAACCCGCCGAGAGTTCGGAATCGCCGTGCCAATCCCAGCCGCCGCCCTCGTTGAACGCGGGGCGTTTCCAGCGCGCCGTCGCCGCCCCGCCGATGCCGCCGCCGGTTGAGATCGAGGCGATGCCCTGTTCGACCACCAGATCCCGCATCAGCGCCGCGGGGATGTGGTGCAGCGGCGGCGCCATCCAGTTGGGGCCGCCGCCGTGGATCAGCATGCCGTCGATGCGCACATTGATGCGCGGGCCGAACATGCCGCGGTACTGGATTTGTCCGGTTAGAGGCCCATTGCGGTTGGCGCCGCCGCCTGGAACGCGGCTGATGAGCCGGGCGGAATCGGCCCCGGAACTCGTGCGCCGGGCGTTGAACTGGGTTTCGAGAAACTCCTGCCGCCCGATGACGCGAATCTCATTGACTTCCCCGGCCTCCGCGGTTTGGGCGGGCTGGGCGTGCGATGACCCGGCCGCGGCGAGCATCACTGGCGCGATGGCGGCGATGGCCGCGCCGAGCGGCAATTTCCTTTGGCTCACTATATTCCCCCCGATACGTTTGCCATAGCCCGGAAATTATAGTTTTGCCGCTGCTTCAATCCGATGTGGCATATTGTCACAGAAAAATTCCCGGCTGGTTCTTGGATGATTCCCGGGCCGATTCGCGATAAATTGCGGCGGATGACATGGCATTGGATCCTCAGATTCGCATGACGAGGTGGTTCCACTTTTCCGGGTTTTCCGCGCTTCTTCCCCTGCTGCTGGCGGGGCAGGCCGCGCTCGGGCAGTCGCCAGCCCCCGGCGACGATGCCGCGCTGGTCCGGGAGCTGTCGCGGCGCGAGGCGGCGGTGGAGAATCTGCGCGGCGAGCTCGGGCTGTACCACCCGGCGCTACGGGAGGCCTACGGCGAGCTTGGCGGTTTCTATCTCGAACTCGGGGACTACCAGCAGTCGCTGGCGACCTACCAAGACGCGCTGGAAGTCGCGCGCATCAACGAGGGGCTGCACAGCGAATCGCAACTGCGCATCATCGACGCGATGATCGCCGGCAACGAAGGTTTGGCGGATTGGCAGGCGGTGGACAGCCTGCACCACTTCCGGCACCACATGGCGGGCCGCCTGTGGGAGTTGACCGACAGCCGGCATTTGTCCGCTATCAGCGCCTTTGGCGGCTGGAAAATGCGCGCGATCCGGGAGGGCCTGCTCAACGAAAGCGCCTGGGGCGCGCAGGCGGTGATCGATGATGTGGGCGCAGCCTACCGCCGGGCGATTGCCGCGCTCGAGCGCGAAGGCGGCGACCGACCGCTCGCGCTCGCGGAAATGGTTCGCGGCAAGGCGGAACTCGACCTCCACATGATGGGCGCGGTGGCGAGCACGCCTTACAACTATTTCCCCGCCACGGTGCCGCGCTATGTCAACCAGATGCGCTGCCGCGCGGTGCGGGGGCCCAACGGCCAGGCAGTGCAGCAGTGCGTCAATGTGCAAGTCGAAAACCCGCGTTATCGCGATTCCCAGCGCAACAACAAGCGCACCACCTTGATGCGCTATTCCAACGCGATCAACAATGGCATCGAGCGCCTGACGGCGATCCGCGACAGCGGCGCCGGCCTGCCCGACGACGCGCTGGCGCAAATCGACTCCCAAATCACCCAGCTTCAAGCCCAGTACCAGCAATACTCCCGCCGCGGTCGCCGGGATTTCCTGTTTTGACCCAAGCCGGGGTCGTTCAGCGCAAGTCGCCGTCGGGTGGTGCAATTCAGCGGGCGTGCGAGGCAGGAAGCCGAGCCCGGAGCCTACAGGGATGTATTTACGGCGTCCGCGGAATTGCACCACCCGACGGCGACGGATCGAAGCCCCGTTCTCGACCCCGGGGGACCAGCATGGACAATTTTCGCGTTTCGTAGTACAAAAGCCCGTGTTTGACCGAATCCATCGGCATAACACTTCGAGTGGAGGAAACCATGTTGAAACTCGCCAGCCGACTGTACCGGCTGCCGCTGCTTTGCGCCGCGGCGCTGATCGGTTTGTCCGCGGCCGCGTTGGAAGAAGGGGAAATGGCGCCGGACTGGACCTTGCCCGCCTCTGACGGCAACACCTACAGCCTTTCCCAGTTCATCGGTGAAAAGCCAGTTGTCATCGCCTTCTTCCCCAAAGCATTCACCGGCCTCTGAACCAGGCAATGCCGGGCGCTGCGTGACAGTGCCGAGGAAATCCAGAAGTTCGATGTCGCCTACTTCATGCTCAGCGTGGACACGCTCGAGGACAATACCGCCTTCGCCGAGGAGCACCAGGCGGACTTTCCGATTCTCGCCAATCCCGACAAGGACGTGGTGGAGGCTTATGGCGCCTTGATGCCGGTGGGTTTCGCCAACCGCTGGACCTACTATATCGGCAGCGACGGCACCGTGCTGCGGATCGACAAGGAAACCGACGCGGACACCGCCGGCGAGGACATGGCGCGGACCATGGACGAACTGGACTTCCCCAGAATTTGACCCTGCGCGACTGCTGAAATCCAGGCCGCCACCGGGATTTCGACCGAGAAGATGAAAAGGTTTGGCTTGTTGATAATAGCGGGAGTCGCGATCGTTTCGCTCGCGGCCCTCGTCTTTTTGATGCTCGGTTCCAGCGAGCCTTCGGGCTCGACCACCCTGGTCATCGACCCACCCGCGCCGCGGTCGCAATCCCCCGAAACCGCTCCGGCGACCCGGGCGGTCACGCCGCCGCCATCCTCGGCGATCGCCGCCATCGAGCCGGCGGTGGAACCCGAGCCGGCAATCGAAGCGCCAGCGCAAGCGGAATCCGCCTTGGAGCCATCCCTGGCGTCCACCGAAACCGGGTTGGAGCTGCCCAGCCTCAACGACAGCGACGGTTTCGTGATCGAGCGCCTGCGCGCGCTGCGCAATGGCGCGGCCCTGCTCGGGCTGATCGCCGATGAACAACTCATCCGCAAGTTCGTCGTCTTTGTCGACAACATCTCCCGTCACGAGTTTCCCCAAACCGACCTGCCCTACCGCCCCATCGGCATCGA
Source organism: Gammaproteobacteria bacterium (assembly GCA_026709135.1). Classification (GTDB taxonomy): domain Bacteria; phylum Pseudomonadota; class Gammaproteobacteria; order Pseudomonadales; family Pseudohongiellaceae; genus UBA9145. The sequence goes on from JAPOTO010000216.1 coordinate 6,940, forward strand.
CATGCCCGCGCGGGAACTCGACCAGAACCTGTTCCTGATGGAGGCCGACGCCCATTCCCGCTTTGATGGCTTCATCGACGCGATGGCGGCGGTCGAAACCGAACAGGCATTCGCGCTCTACGGCTTGCTGCGCCCGCTGTTCCAGCAGGCCTACGCCGAGCTTGGCTACCGCGGCCGCGACTTCGACGACACCTTGCGCGAGGCGATCAACAATGTGCTGCGGGCCACCGACACCGAAGGGCCCTACCAGTTGGTCAAGCCCTCGGTGATGTACCTGTTCGCCGATTCCGAGCTTGAGAACGCCGATGCGGTGCACAAGCAACTGATCCGCATCGGCCCCCGCAACAGCACCCTCTTGATGGGTAGGCTGGCGGAATTCGTCGTCTTGTTGTAGAGCGCCTATCCCATGACTTCTCTGCCCGCCGCCGTGGTTGATGTTTCCTGGTTGGCCGCCCATCTCGGCGCGCCGGACCTGCTCGTGTTCGACGCCTCGGTTCCGCCGGTGGTACCGGGGCTGAAATCGATGAACGCCGAAGGCGGTTTCCAGGCAATCCCCGGCGCTCGGCGCTTCGATTACGACAAGGAAGTGTGCAAGCCCGACACCTCCCTGCCGCACATGCTGCCAAGCCCGGAGCAATTCCAGCAACAGGCCAGGGCCCTGGGCGTGAATGCGGACTCGGTGATCGTGGTCTACGACGACAGCGGCATGTACGCCAGCCCCAGGGCCTGGTGGATGTTCCGCGCCATGGGCCACGACCGCGTCGCCGTGCTCGGCGGCGGGCTGCCGGCCTGGGCCGCGGCTGGCCAAGCCATGGTGGATTCGCTTGCCGAAGCCGGGTCCGAAGGCGATTTCACCGCCGCATTCAGGCCGCATCTCGTCAGCGACTACCGCGCCGTGCTCGCCGCGCTCGATGACGAAACCTGCCGGGTGCTCGATGCCCGCTCGCCGGGCCGCTTCCACGGGCGCGACCCGGAGCCGCGGCCCGGCCTGCGCCGCGGCCACATGCCCAATTCCCACAATCTGCCCTTCCCGACGCTGCTGCGGGATGGGGCGATGAAGCCACCCGCCGAACTGCGCGCCATCTTTGCCGAATTCGGCGTTCAGGATGGCAACCAAGACGGCCACCTGATCAGCAGTTGCGGATCGGGAATCACCGCCTGCGTGATCGCCCTCGCCGCCCATGTGGCCGGGCTCGATGAAGTTTCCGTGTACGATGGCTCCTGGGTCGAATGGGGCACGCCGGGGCATCTGCCGGTGGTTGCGGAATAGGGTGTTGACGCTCCCAATGCCGCGCGAGACGCATGACACGACACCAGTTGTAATCAGCACCTTCTACCGGTTCGCCGCGCTGCCGGATTTCCGCTCGCTGCGGGAGCCTTTGCGCCAGGAGATGGCGCGCCACGCCGTGCGCGGGACGGTCTTGCTCGCGGAGGAGGGGATCAATGGCACGATCGCCGGTTCCCGGGCGGGAATCGACGCGGTGCTCGGCTGGATTCGCTCCGATTCGCGCCTCGCCGCGCTGCGGGCCAGGGAGTCTTTCAGCGCCGGGAATCCCTTCCACCGGACCCGGATCAAGCTCAAGAAGGAAATCGTCACCATGGGGGCGCCCGGAATCGACCCGCGCAAGTCGGCGGGGGCCTATGTGCCGCCTGAGCAATGGAACTCCCTGATCGACGATCCCGAAGTGCTTGTGCTCGACACCCGCAACCAATACGAAGTCGCCATCGGCACTTTCGACAACGCCGTTGACCCGGCAACCGGGTCCTTCCGCGAGTTTCCCGACTACGTTCGCGACAATCTCGACCCGGCGAAGCACCGCAAAATCGCCATGTTCTGCACCGGCGGAATCCGCTGCGAGAAATCGACCGCGTACCTCAGGCAACAGGGTTTCGACGAGGTGTACCACCTGCAAGGTGGAATCCTGAATTATCTCGAGAACGTCCCCCCGGAGGAGTCGCGCTGGCGCGGCGAATGCTTCGTCTTCGACAACCGCGTCACGGTCGATCACCAGCTCAAGCCGGGCACCTACGACCAGTGCCACGCCTGCCGCATGCCAATCTCGGCGGCGGACAAGAAGAGCCCCCACTACCGGAAGGGCGTCAGTTGCCCCCATTGCCACGCCCGGCAAACCGGCGACCGCGCCACCCGCCTCGCCGAACGCGAGCGCCAGATCAGCCTCGCCCGGGAACGCGGCGAGCAGCACATCGGCCAAGATATGGAAGAACTGATGCGCGAGAAGCGCCAAGCGAAGCTGCGGTTCAAGGCCGAACAGCGAAAAACCCAATCCAAGGCGGAATAGCCACTCACCGCTGTGATTCTGGACGCGGCGAGGCGGAATCGCAGAGTCCCTTCGTTTGGACACCGGTCGCTTTTGGCTTCGACCCGTCGCCGTCTGGCTGGGCGGTGTTCAGCGGACGCTGTGAATACGTCCCTGTACGCTTCGGGCTCGACATCCTGTCTCGCACGCCCGCTGAACACCGCCCATCCAGACGGCGACTAACGCTGTGCCTGCCATCCGTTCTGCGCATAGCGAAGCTTTGCAGAGCGTGCGCCGAGGAGCATCGCGGCAACGGCGGGATCGAAGCCACCCATCTCGCCCGCATATCCGATTTTGGTTATATTCGGGCGCAAATCCATCCTTAAGGCGACTGGTTGATGAATACTGCCGCAAGTGTGAAACCGCCACGGGTTTTTCCGCTGATTCTTGGTCTTGTCGCCGCGCCGCTGGTGATCGGGGGCCTGCGACTCGTCCTGCTCGGCGGCTCGTTCTACTACTTCCTCGCCGGCCTCGCGCTGCTCGCCTGCGCGAACCGGCTCTGGCGCGGCGAGCCTTCGGGCGCGTGGCTCTATGGGGGTTTTCTCGCCGCCACCATCGGCTGGTCCTTGATGGAATCGGGAACGAACCTGTGGGCGTTGGCGCCGCGGATCCTGCCCTTTTCGGCAATTGGCCTGTGGTTTCTCACCCCCGGTTTCCGCCGGGCGTTGCACCGGGGCGAGCCACCTCCCCTGCTGCAATCGCCCTACGCCAAATGGTCGATTCCAGTGGCCGCCGTGCTCGCGCTTGGCGTTTTCTGGGATGGTTACGGCTATGTGGTCAACGAACTCGCCCCCCGCAGCGGCGTCAACACCGTCAACACCCGCGGCGACTGGCCCTCCTATGGCAACGACGCCGGCGGCAGCCGCTATTCGCCGCTGGATCAGATCAACACCGGCAATGTCGCCGAACTCGAAGTCGCCTGGACCCACCGCACCGGCCAGGGCGGCTCCTTCAAGGCGACGCCGTTGCAAGTCGGCGAGTTGCTCTATGTCTGCACCGGCGGCAATGTCGTCATCGCCCTCGACGCCGACAGCGGCGAGTTGCGCTGGCAATTCGACCCGCAAATCGACCCGGAACATCTCGAACTGCTGCGCTACTTCACCACGGGCTGCCGGGGGGTTTCGTACCACGCCGCGCCGCCGGAATACCAGGGCGAATGCCGGCAGCGGATTCTCACCAACACCACCGACGCGCGCCTGTTCGCCCTCGACGCCATCAGCGGCGAGCGCTGCGCCGGCTTCGGCGACCAAGGCGAGATCGACCTCAGCATCAACATGGGCAACGATCCGCGCATCTTCAACTTCCAGACCTCGCCGCCGGGAATCGTCCGCGGCAACGCGGTGGTTGGCGGCTGGGTGTTCGACAATCAATCGGTGGGCGAGCCTTCGGGCGTGGTGCGGGCTTTTGACGCGATCACCGGCGAATTCGCCTGGGCCTGGGACATGGGCCGCCCCGGCATCCACACCGAACCCCTGGCCGGCGAGGTCTACACCCGGGGCACGCCCAATGTCTGGAGCTTGTTCAGCGTCGATGAGGAACTTGGCCTGATCTACGCGCCCACCGGCAATGAAACCCCCGACTACTTCGGCGGCCACCGCATGGAGGTGAGCGACGAGTACGCGAGTTCGGTGGTCGCCATCGATGGCGAGACCGGCGCCCCGCGCTGGCACTTCCAGACCGTGCGCCACGACATCTGGGATTACGACGTGCCATCCCAGCCAACGCTCATCGACCTGCCCGGCGGCAATGGCGAAAAAATCAAGGCCGTGCTCGTGCCCACCAAGCGCTCGGAAGTGTTTGTGCTGAACCGCGAAACCGGCGAGCCGGTTTTCGCCGTGGAGGAATTGCCGGTGCCCCAGGCCGGCGGGGTGCCGGAAGACTATGTTTCCCCCACCCAGCCTTTCTCCACCGGGCTGCCCCACTTCCGCGACGACATCACCGAGAGCATGATGTGGGGTGTCACCCCATTCGATCAGCTCTGGTGCCGGATCGAATACCGGAAGATGCGCTACGAAGGGCATTTCACCGTTCCGGGCACCGAGCCGGCGCTCCAGTTCCCGGGCAATGCCGGCGGGCACAACTGGGGCGGTGTCAGCGTCGATCAGGCCAACAACCTCATGGTGGTGAACCCCATGGTTGTCGGCAACCGGCTGATCCTGACCCCCCGGGATGAATTGCCCGAGGGTGTCCAAGGCAATCAGTTGGGCACGCCGTATTCCCACACCACCCGGCGCTTCATGTCGCCGCTGGGGATTCCCTGCAACCAGCCGCCCTACGGCATCATGGCCACGGTGGATCTGGAAACCGGCGATCTGCTTTGGCAGCGGCCCATCGGCCTGGCCAAGGACAGCGGGCCATTCGGCATCCCCACCCGGCTGCCGCTGTCGATCGGCACGCCGCAAAGCGGCGGCACGGTGACCACGGCGGGTGGGCTGATTTTCTCATCCGGGGCTTTCGACGACTCGGTGCGCGCCACGCATATTCTCGATGGCCGGGAACTGTGGCGCGCCGACCTGCCGTTCACCGCCCACTCAACACCGATGACGTATCTGTCGCCGGCGGGAGAGCAAACCCTGGTGGTGACCGTGCCAGTGTTCAATTCAACTTCGGGTTCGGGCTTCCGCTCCCTGCCGGCGGATGCCGAAGACCCGGAAGGCGGCTATATCATCGCCTACCGGCTTCCTTGATTGCGCCCGCCCGTCATTCCACCGGGGCCTCCCCGATATCGAGGAATTGAAAGCGCAAATCCTCGTCCACACGCATGTAGACATCGAACAGCAGACCCGCCAGGTTTGGATCGTTGCGCACGGCCATTTGCGGGAGATAGAACAGGGAGTGTTCGTCGATGGCGGCGCGATGGGCCCAATCGCCATCGAAGAGGCCGGACTGTTTGATATTGCGCGGGGCGAAGCGCAGCTTTGCGGGGTCCGAAAGCGCCAGTTCAAACCCGAACAGGTAAACTCCGTCACCCATCGCGACTTCGACTTCATCCGCTGAGATCACAAAGGTGGCGGCGTCGAACAGATAGTTTCCCGCGGTTTTGAACGCGGGCGCTCGGGGGAAGAAGGTTAATTGCCGCGAGTCGAGTTCGAAATCCGGGGCGTAGCGGCAGCGGTTGCCGGGATGCAATTCGCTGTCGGGCGCCCGGTCCCAGTCCCTGGGGATGACGTCCCGTCCGGCGTCGTCGGCAACCGCGCGGCATTCGTCCTGCAAATCCGCCACCGCCGGCTGGCTGCCGTTTTCAACCCATTGCTGTAGCGCATTCCAGGCCGCGATGACTTCCGATTCGCGAAAACCGCAGTGTGTCGGTGTTGATTCGGCGACAATTCCCACTGTCAACTGCTCCGGCGCCAGCAGGGATTGCAGCGCGGACTGGTTCTCCACCGCGACGATGCCGTCTTTCGAGGTGTGGATCGAAACAATGCGGGTGTCCCCGATCGCCCCGCTCGGCGTGTAGTTGTCGGCGAGGGTCCGCCGCGCTGCGGGCGGGGCGATGCTGCGGCCGATATGCTGGTTCAGCCAGTCGTCGCCGTAATCGACGCCGATGTTGTGGAATGGGTTGGCGCCGTTCAGTTTGCCCGGCTCCTGGATCAGCCGCGGCAGCAGGAAAGTGCCGTAGAACAGGCCGACGGTGAGCATCGTCGCCGAATGTGTGGGCATCAGGCGCTCGAGGCGTTCGTAGTTGTCGACCTGCCGATTGGAGACAAGCTGCTTCCAAGTGCTGATCACAAGGCGCTGTTCGGCTTCGCGGCGGCCGATGCGCGATTGTAGTTCCAGTTCCCGGAAGACATTGCCTTCGGCGTCCTTGCGCGCCCGCAGATTGTCGATTTCAGCCTGTAGCTCGGCGTGTTTCTGGTCGGCGGCGATGCGCTCCGCCAGGGCGGCGCAGGATCTGAGTCCTTTAATCCAGTCGAATTCCGCGCCAAGGCCGGGTACTTCGTACCACGGCGTCGGGAAAGCCGATTCCCCGGTGCCCGCGCAAATCGCCTCGGCGGCCATGCGCAGGTCGAGGGCGTTGCGCCAGTTTTCCGATCCCGCCACCGCGCCGCACAGCAGCAGGGCGCCGTCTGGCTGGGGCATCAAGTCTTCCTCGATGTCGCGCAGGCTGACGATGCCGCCGAGGGAGCCGCCGAGCAGATACAGCGGGTCCGGCGGGCCGGGGCCGAAATCGGCGGCTATTTCAAGGAATTGTTCATACAACTCGCCGTTCGCGATGTGGGAATCGAACACCGCCCAGCCGGTTTGCAGGTAACTCGAGGCGGCCATGGCGTAGCCCTGGGAAAGCACGATGCTCGCGATATCGCCAAGGCTGGGCTCGGCCTCAATCTCCCCAACCACCTTGATATCGGATTGGACGTTGATCCCGAGCAAATTGGCGGCGAGCAGGTCGAGGGTGTCACCGCCGAGATAGGTTTGCAGGCCGTGGTTCCAGATCACCAGCCCCTTGCCGGGCACCCAGGCTTCGGGAATGGCGATGGTGTAGTGGGCGCCGCTGCCGGTTTGGCCGTACCAGACGGGATAGCAGCCGCCCCGGGGCGTACTGTATTCGTCTTCTGCGCAGCTTCCGGCTTCGGCGGCGAAGGCCGCCGGGATGCTGATCGCGGCGAGCAGGACCAGCCAGGTGAGGTTTTTGCGCATGGTTTGATTCCGGGATGGTTACCCAGAGTTTCGGCAGGGGCGGCTTGATGTTGAAGGAAGCTGACATGAAGGAGCCGCGGCGCATCGCCAGCGGGATTGCGCGGCTGCGGGCGGGTTGGCGGGGTCACGCTTGCGCGAGTTCCGGCCTACGGGCGAGGTGGTTGGTGATTGCCTCCCAGGCGAGGGCGAATTCGAGCACGTGGCGGTCCCGCGCGAAGGCGCCCATGACTTGCATTCCCATTGGGCGCCCACCCCCGTCGAAGCCGGCTGGCACGTTGATCACCGGGATTCCCGCGAGGCTGCCGCCGATGACGACTTCCATCCAGCGGTGGTAGGTGTCCATGGCGCGGCCGTTGATTTCCCGGGGCCAAGGCGTGGTCTTCGGGAAGGGGAACACCTGGGCCGTGGGCAGGGCTAGGAAATCGTAGAGGGTGAACAGCCGGTTGACTTCGGCGTACCAGCGCCGCCGCGTGTCATTGGCGCGGTTGATGTCGGCGGCGTCAAGTTCATACCCCTGCTCGATTTCCCAGACGAGTTCCGGCTTGAGCAATGGCCGCGTATCTTCGTTCTCGTAGTATTCGCGCATGCCGATGCGGCGCTGGTTGCGCAGGTCGAGCCAGCACTGGAACAGCTCCGCCATATCGAACCGCGGCATCACTGGCTCGACGATGGCGCCCTCGGCCTCGAGCGCGGCGAGATTGCTTTCGCACAAGTCGAGAATGCCCGGCTCCAGCGCCAGATAGCCTTCATAGCTGCCCATCCAGCCGATGCGCGCGCCGGCAAGCTCCCGCGGGCGGTATTCGGCGATATCGGGCAGGGCGTCGCGCAGTGCCGCGGGCTGTTCCGGGCCGGGTTCTTGCGCGAGGGTGTGCAGCAGGCGGATCGTGTCGGCGGTGTCGCGCCCCATGGGGCCGGCGGTTCTCAGCGTCCGGGAGAATGGATCATCGCCAGTGACCAGGCCCGCGCTCGGGCGGAAGCCGATGACATTGTTGAACGCGCCCGGATTGCGCAGCGAGCCCATCATGTCGCTGCCATCGGCGATGGGCAGCATCTGCGTCGCCATGCCGCAGGCCGCGCCGCCGCTGCTGCCGCCGCTGGTGAGTTCGGGATTGTAGGCGCAGCCGGTGGCGCCCCAGACGGGATTGTACGATTGCGACCCAAGCCCGAATTCCGGGACGTTGGTCTTGCCGATGAAGATCGCCCCCGCGGCGCGAATGCTCGCCGCCACGGCGCCGTCTTCTTCGGCGATGCGGTCCTGGAACAGGGGCGAGCCGGCGGTGTAAGCCAAGCCCGCGGCGGGGGTCAGATCCTTCACCGCATGGGGCATGCCGTGCATCCAGCCGCGGTATCGCCCCCGCGCGAGTTCGGCGTCGGCGGCTGCGGCGAGCGCCACGCATTCATCGTCGGGCAGCATCGCGATGATGGCGTTGTAGGTGGGGTTGTGGCGGCGGATGCGCTCGAGATAGGCCGCCATCACTTCAACGCAGCCCACTTCGCGGCTGGCGATGGCGGTTGACAGATCCACCGCGGAAAACGCCGTGATCTCCGCCGGCAGCGCCGCAGCGAAAGCCCGCCGCGCCGCCCCGGTCAGCGCAAGCGTGGCGACGCCGGTGCCGATGCCAATGCCCAGAAAATCCCGCCGCTTCATGCCGATACCTCATCAAAGCCCGCCCCGCACCGGGCCGGAATGCCAAAGCCGTTGTGCGCAGTATGCGCCATAATCCGCCTTCCTCAAAGTCAAAAGCCCGCCGCGTCAACCGGCAGCGGGTCCACCGTCACCGGCGGTGTGCTCGGCGAAACCGCCTGTAACGGCACTTCGCTCAGTCCACACAATTGCTCATGGCGGGGAACTAGCAACGACAACTTCATCTGATTCAGCATGGAAGGTCATTGAGATTAGTGTGCCCAATTTGGGCTTGCTGACTGATTTTCGAGTAAATATAGGCATGTTCGCGCCACTTTCATGCCGAACAGAGGGCGTGATCAGTCCATCTATTCCCAAATCTTTTGCCTCGGCACCCAACCGGTTGCAGAAAGAGTAGTCGTTATCGTGAACCAAATCAGGCCATCGGTGTGCCAATGGGCGCAAATCTTTCTCTTGACCATCGAACGTGCAGCTAAAGGTTTGATAGAAAGCGGGTCGCTCCCTGTAGTATTTCTTAAACCAATAGCCCGCTTCGACTCGCGCTGTTTCTTCATTCAGCGCACTATAGAATACGGGAAACGTACTGTCTGAAAATCGCGTTTGACGCCGAAACTTGAGATTGGGACGAAATGGGCCATCCAGCAACTCCAACATTCGATCTTTTGATTTTTGGATTTTAGGCAATTTCATGATTTCCTCACGAGCTTTATCATCAAGGTTAAGTTCATTGAAAAAATCACCGTCTTTCTTTGGCATATAGGAAAGCCGAAAGACGGTCCGCCTCCCCTTCTTTGTTTCAATTTGGTTGAGCATCAACGGATTCCGGCAGCGGATTCGATATACTCACGAACCAGCAACAAATTTTCCATCGAACCTTCCAGCATCAGCGAGAGCGGTGTTTTACTATCCAATAGACTGTTCGATTCACGCAGCCATTCATTTTCCACATCAATATCGCGAAAAAGCGAACTGAGTATTCTGCGAATTTCAAAAAGATGCGCGATTCGATCTTCGAGATCCCGGCCCGACAGACGGTGCCTGCCTTCCGTGAGAGCGTGAAAATCTTCCAAATTCTCAGTGTCGTAGCCTAAGAGCTGCACTCTTCGGGGGTCGTCCTTCAGATGCCAACATTCTATTAGTCTGAGAAAAAACTGAACGGGACCGGATAATCTGCCGACTGGCTCCACCGCCCCTGCGCGAGACCGCGAATCCCAAGTGCTGGATTGGTCGTTGCCAACCCATTCCAGGGCGGGATGATCTTCAAATTGATTACAACGCAAGACCCCATCTCCCGATATCAATATCCCAAGACGAGTCAGCGCCTCCCCAGCGAGATCGGGATTAACCCCCGCACTACCGGGCTCTGGCGATCTTTCCGAAGCTGGCAGCATCACTTAACTTCCGAATCAGGAATAATGGGCACAAACAACACAAAACCATCCTTGCCAATCATGCCAGTGCCGCCCTCCAAGAACCCTTTACCGCCACCGCCACCGCCACCGCCACGGCCAAGTTCGACCTCGATTTCATCGTCCTTGGATAACCCCATCAATTCGATAATCCGAGTCTCGCCGGGAAAGCCTTTACCGCCATCGCCCCCATCGGAAACATTGCAACCTTCAGCCGATGATGCTTTCGCGCCGCTGCCGCCATCGCCCCCATCACCGTAACCACAACCCAAGCCATTATCCCCATGGACATGTTTGCCGTCAGTCAGGCCGCCGCCGCCGCCCCCGTTACCACCTCTACCGCCAGCCACCCGCCAAATGGTGTCTCGCATCCTTATGGTGGTTTCGCCGCCGCCGCCCCCACCGCCGCCGCCCGCGGCACCGTAAACTGTCAATCCTTCAATGCAAAATGCGCCGCCGCCGCCGCCGCCGCCGCCGCCTCCACCGCAGACAATGGCAAGGCCGTTGGTGTGCTGCCAAGGCCAAGTAAAAATTCCCGAATTGGTTAGCTGTCGCACAATGGCTGTGCTCCCGGTACTTTTTGATTCAAAAGAACGCGATAAACCGAGGCTGTCGCCAAGCGGTCCACCGGCGATTTTGATTCAAGCGATTTGCTGTGTCCAGTGGCTGTGGCGGGCCAGTGGTCGAAAGTTCCCCATTCCGATGAGGCGCGTGGAACTCACAGGTTTCCCTTCACCGCCTCGAAGCTGTCGAGGGCGGAGCGGAGGTGCTCGGTGATTTCTTCGGCGAGCGCATCGGGCTCGGGCAAATTGTCGAGATCGGCCATCGCGGCGTCCTTGAGCCAGAACACGTCGAGGCTGGCCTTGTCGCGCTCCAGCAGCTCTTCCCGGCGGAAGGCGCGCCAGCGGCCATCGGGTGTCGCTTCGCTCCAGGTTTCCTTGCGGAGGTGTCGGTTCAGCGGATGGTAGCAGTCGACGAAATCGCGCAGGTGGTCGTAGCTCATCGGTTTCTGTTTGAGCGTGTGGTGGATGTTGGTGCGGTAGTCGTAGTACCAGACTTGGGCGGTTTGCGGGTCCGGGCTGGCGGGGCGGTTGTCGAAGAAGATCACATTCGCCTTGACGCCCTGGGCGTAGAAGATGCCGGTTGGCAGCCGCAAAATGGTGTGCAGATCGGTGGTGTCGAGCAGCTTGCGGCGGATCGTTTCGCCCGCGCCGCCCTCGAACAGCACGTTGTCCGGCACGACGACGGCGGCGCGGCCGGTTGTTCTCAGCATCGCGCGGATGTGTTGCACGAAATTCAGTTGCTTGTTTGACGTGGTGGCCCAGAAGTCCTGCCGGTTGTAGGTCAGGTTTTCGGTTTCCCGCCCGCCTTCCTCGTTGGTGAAGCGCATGGAACTCTTCTTGCCGAAGGGCGGATTGGCGAGAACGTAATCGAAAGTCAGGGAGGGCGGGGAGATGAGCGCGTCGGCGGAAGAGACGGCGGTGTCTCCGGCCATGTCGCCGATGCCATGGAGGAACAGGTTCATCAGGCACAGCCGCCGCGTGTTCGCCACGATCTCGTTGCCATAGAACGTATCGTGCTTGAGGAACTGCTTCTGGTCCCGGTCGAGGGCATGGTTTGCCGGGTTGGCGAGAAAATCGTGGGCGGCGAGAAAGAACCCGCCGGTGCCGCAGGCCGGGTCGGCGATGGTCTTGCCGGGTTCGGGGCGCACGCATTCCACCATGGCGCGGATCAGGGCCCGGGGCGTGAAGTACTGCCCCGCGCCGGATTTGGTGTCGGCGGCGTTGCGCTCAAGCAAGTCCTCGTAAATGCTGCCCTTCACATCGGCGTCGAGCATCACCCAACCGGTGCCGTCCACCATGTGGATGAGCCGGTGGAGTTTGGCCGGATCGGTGATCTTGTTCTGCGATTTGGTGAAAATCTGGCCGAGCATCCCCTTCTGCCCGCCCAATTCGCGCAGCAGCATGGCGTAGTGCTCCCCGAGCTCGGCGCCTTGGCGGCTGGCGAGGCTGTGCCAGTCCCAGCCCGCGGGAACGACAACATCCCGCTGGTAAGGCGGCTTGGCGTATTCGTCCGCCATCTTGAGGAAGATCAGATAGGTGAGCTGTTCGAGATAATCGCCGTAGCCAACCCCGTCGTCCTTCAACGTGTGGCAAAAATTCCAGACCCTGGAGACGATGGGCGCGGTGTTCAAACTCAGGACCTCTTTCGCTTGTTTTCGGTTGCCCAGGATTCTCCGACTGGAGTGCGGCGGTAACGTTGACGAGGGCTTGTCGGTGTTTCGGGATCCGTCATTTCCACTAAACCGGATTCCAAGGCTGGTTTGAGGTATGTGGTTAGAAAATGTGCCCGATTGGTGATTCCCAAACGATCTTGCAACTCTTGGCGATGCATGTCCCCTTTCAGCGCCAAAACCAAGCGCCCAACTTGTTCGGTTGCTTGTACGGCAGCTTGTACGGTATCAGCAGATTTATCCTTATTATTCAATTTCTTATCTTGTATGGTGCTGTTTCCTCTATGCTGTGCCGTTTCGGCTTCATCCGATCCCGGCAGAAACTCCGGTCGCACCGGCAGGCGGACTAGGAACGAGATGCGGTCGCCGTCGCTTTCGAAGCCCGGCTCGGGCGAGCCATTGCTGCGCATTGCCCGCAGAATCTTCGGCACGCCGGTCGAGCGGCCTTCCGCCAACTCCAACTCCTTCAGGAACTCGCCAATCCGCCGATTCCGGTAGCGGCGGCTGACCGCCTTGCCCCGCCGCAGATCCTCCATTCGGATGGAGCGGTCGGGGCCGGGGAAGCTAAGAATCAGCATTTCCTCCGCGGTGATTCGCACCTCGACCGGCTCGCGCTCCTCGTAGGAGCGGTGGTAGATGGCGTTGACCAGCGCTTCTTCGATCGCATCAATGGGGAAGTTCCAGAAACGCTCGGCTTCGGGCTTGTGCGGATGTTTGACGACCATTTCCTTGAGGTAATTGCGCTCAATATATGAAATCGCATCGCGCAGTATCACCGACAGCGGGCCGCGAAACTCTTTTTCCTCGAACGAGTCGCCGCCGGGGCCATCTGGGAACCAAACGACATCGATTTGGGTTGCGGGGAAAAACTCGTGTGGCTTGTCGTTGAAGAACAGCAAGCCGATGTTCTTGGGGAAAACAGCTTCCGAGGGGCCACCAGCGATGTTCATTCGCCGCCCGAGCGCTTCCATCGACAAGCCAGTCGATTCCGGCAGCAGATCGCTGCCGACATCCCGCAGATACTGTTCGATCAACCGGGGAGAAAGATCGCTCAGCGAGGCGGTTTGCCGGTAGCGGTCGTCGAACGGAACCGTGGCCGCCAAGCCAAGCAGTTCGCGTTCGTCCGGCCCTTTGGCGCGCATCGTGCTGCTGTGCTTGCGGATGTACCAGGCCCAATCGGTTTTACGGGCAGAAAGGCTGGTTCTGGCGCTGTATGGCCGGGTTTCCCCACCGGGGGCATACAGAATCAAAATTGTCCTGCCATCAAGCTCGTGGATCGCCGTCTGCGGATGATACGGAGGCCGGATAGCGGAACTTCCCAGGTTCAGCAGGTTTTTCTGTATACCGTCGATGGCATTCGGGTCCTGGCCCTTTGGCGGCAGCACGGGTCGCCCATCCCGCTCTTCAATGCCCAATACGACATAGCCGCCGCCCAGATTGTGGAAGTCGTTGGCGAAGGCGCACAGCGTGCGCAGGACGCTTGCCGGGTTCCAACCGGCTTTGTACTCGACGCGCTCGCTCTCGATGGTGCGATGCTGCGGGAGCTTGTCGAAGTTGATGGGCAGTTTGACTGTCATGGCAAGTCGTTGGGTTCTCTGAACTCCCGGAGTTCGACGGGAGCCATATATTGCAGGTTCGCGAGTTGATTGGCTAGAATTGGGGCATGAAAAGCAAACCGCTCTCTGCAACGAACCCGCATTTGCGTAACCGCGCCGAGGCGGACCGGCAGACGATTCGCAGTGTTGCCAGTTCGACGGCGATCGAGACCGGCAGGCCGGTGCGGGAGATCGAGGAGAGGATTATTCACCTGTCTTCCCGCCCGACTCGCGTAACACTCGCCTGACCAGGCTCTTCATGGGTTCGTAGTCGCTCATTCCCGCCTGAATGGCGGCAAAGTAGCCGTCTTTGTGTTCATCCCAAGCCGTGAAATCCAGTTGGCGCCGACCGGCCTGCAGCGCCATGACGTTCGCGACGAGCACGCGGTCGCCGGAACCGGACTCGTATCGGGCTTCGATGTTGCCCGCGGTGTCGCACTTGCTGTTCATGGATGCGCCGCCTTGCGTTTGCGGGGTTTGGGTTTTGGCGGCTTCTTCGCCCGCTGCGCCTTGATGCGGTCGAGCAGGGCTGCCGCTGGCTCATCGCTCGGGTCTTGCGGAACGAGTTTGCCGGAGAACGCTTGTTTGAGGATGGATTGGCGGAGTGTTTCGATACGCGACAAATTAGTTTCGATTTCCTCTTCTAACATTTTCATGGCATCAAGGCGGATATCGAGGGTGGCAACGATTTGTGCTTGTTCGGCGATTGAACAATAGGGAAAGGGATACTCTAGTAGCTTTGTGGCATTGATATTTGATTGATTTACTCCATCAGTTTTGACGGTTTTTCCATGCGCTCTGGCTACTGGAGAGTTCAAGAAATAGGCAAGATATGAACCCATTACAATCTCTTCGATTTGATTGATACGCACAAGATACCCAGCGAATAAGGCGGGTTTACATCCACGGTATATTGCAGACTTTCCAACCAACTCTGGACTATTTGTTCGGTTGAATAGAACGTCTCCGGCATTCAAAGAGTATTGCTTGATCTCGACCTTATTGGATGTATAGACCAGATTCTTCCAGTCGATAGTTCCACCTTGAAGGTTGCCCATTCGGATAACTGGAACATCGCCATGATCGCTGGATTTTTCTGCGGTTCCATATTCTGGCCCTGTAGAGCACCAGCCAAGATGTGACCAAGTCCAGCCAGTCGGGAGATCGGATAGAGCGATCTGCAAGTTCGCAAACTCAACAGGGAACTCTTTGGGCCGCTTAGGCTTAAAGGGCTTCCTGTCCATTTGCCCGCTGTTGTTCCATTCGGAAACGGCTCGTTTCCATTCGGCGAGGGCTGTCTGGTACTTTGCCTCGCGCTCCTTGCGGATGCGGCTCAGGAGTGTTTGGGGGTCTTCGAGTTTGTCGGGGTTGCGGGCGCGCCAATCGGCGGTGAGGCGGCCTTCGAAGGCGGCTTTGAGCAGGGATTTGCGGTAGTGGTCGAGGCTGGCTTTCGCGGCCTTCAGGCTTTCGACACCCTTGTCGATCTCGGCAAACAGCGCCTCGATTTTTTCCACAATGCCATGCTGTTCACAGATAGGAGCTATAGGAATCGGCAATGCGCCAAAGGCAGAGCCGGATAGCTCCTTGAATGTAGTTCCGGTAGCGCGTTGCTCCGCGATTTGCTTCGCAGCTTGCAGATAGTAATAGATGTACTCGTTGAATAATCCATCATGAGGGATGATTGATTTGAATCCTTGATTGGTCGTCGCGGGCTCAGTGTTGATCGCTGTATAGCCAACGGGCGCCCGTGATGAGAACATCACGCTGCCGGCAGGCATAAGTTTGGCGGACGACTTTGCCAAGCCCTCTCTCGTGAGGGTTTTTGCGCCTCGTTCAATGAACTTCCGTTTGTATCCGGTCAAATCTGAAGGTGCGAACCAGATTATGTCGCCTTCCCAATACTCCGAGACTTTCGTAGAGGGTGTACCGCCAGACACTACTTTGCCCAACTCGTCGATTCTGGACCATTCCCAGGTTGGCGGGATGCCCCAAAGACGCTCACTCACGCCGCCAGTGCCTCCCTTATCCAGGCTGGGCGGTTGGTGACTCGAATCGGTAGGAGCGCAGGGGCAAGGCTTCGACTTCGAGGGTGGACAGGTCGAGGCGGCGGGAGGCTTGGTCTATATCGAAGCCGACGACTTGGCCCGCCGCATCGAGGTCCACGTTTAGTCCGTCGGAAACTTCCAGGGTTTGCGCTCCGGGTTCGCTTTTGAGTTCGAGGTAGAGGCTGTCGGTTTCCGCATAGTAGTGAAGCTTCATCGGGTTTGCTCCCAAAACCGCTATCCGAAGGAGCATTATGCACAGTTTCGCTCTTGTCGGGGCTGATGTCGTTTCGGATTCGCAGTGCGTGAGTTGCCGTCTGGCGGGCTGGGTGCGGCGGGCGTGCGAGGCAGGAAGCCGAGCCCGAAGCCCACAGGGACGTGTTTAC
>JAPOTO010000104.1:0-9924 GCA_026709135.1 Gammaproteobacteria bacterium
TCCATCGACCGCTGGGATTGCAGCAGCCGCTGCTGCAATTCGGCCATGGGCGAGACATTGCGGCCCACGGCGAGAATCTTCCCGCTGTCGCCGATCGGCATCGTCGCATACAGGATGGGAAGATCGGCGCCGCCAGCCGAGGGGTGGTTGACCTGCCGCCATTTCGCCGCGGGCTGGCCCGCTTCTTCCAGCAGCGTCTCCACCTTGGGGCGGCTTTCCACGGTAACCGTGTCCGCCCAGGGCTTGCCGATCCACTCGCGGTGCTCGTCCCGGGCGATGCCCTCATCGCCAAGGGACAGGTCGTGGATCATTCCCCCGGCATCGACAACGAGGGCGATGTCGGTGGCGGCGCTGATCAGCGCGGCCGCGCTTTCGGCGCCGAGGTTGCCGAAGGATTCCGCGGGAGTGTTGCCAATAAACTGTTTCATGCGCGCAGAATTCGTATACGTATATATGATGTCTAGACCAGTTGCAGCAGCGACTCCGCCTGGTCCACCGCTTGCCGGGCGTCCACCGCGGTCGCGTCGGCCCCCACTTGTTTCGCAAGCCCGGGCTGTTGCACGAAGAGCGGGCCGCCGACCATCACCCCCACCGAGGGGTTGCTCGAGTTCCGCCGCACATCGCGGATCAGCGAGCCCAGCCCGGCAAGACTGACTTCGCCGCCCACCGAAATGCCGACCAGGGCGAACCATTGGTCGCGAACCAGGTTGATCAGTTCGCTTTCCTCCAGCAGGGGCCAGCCCCGCACCTCCCATTCGGCGCGGCGGAAGAACTCGGACATCAGCGTCAGGCCGAACGTGTGCTGTTCGCCGGGAATCGGCAACAGCAGCGCCCGGCGGCGCTTGTCCCGCGTCCATTGTTCCGCTGGATCACCCGAATCACCCGGGCTTGGGAAATCCCGAAACTCGGCGCTGAAGTCCCACACGAACTGCTGCAGGCGGCCGGTGCCGAGGGTGACATCGACAAAATCGCGGATGTCCTGCTCCCACAGGTAGCCGAGATAACAGGCGGCCGGGCCGAACAGGTCGAGATAGATCTCTTCAAGCGACGCGCCGTCCCGGCGCAGCGCCGCCACATAGCCGGCGGCTTCGGTGGTGTCGTCGGCGAGCAGCAAATCGGTGAAGTCGCGCACTTGTTTCATTTGCGCCATTTCAGCTGCCTCCGCGTCGGTGTTCGCGGCGGGGGACCGGGGAGTCCGGAGCGGCTTCGCGCCACGGCAGGAAAGCACCAGCCGCGGAATGATTTCCGTCTCCAGGGTATCGCGCATGCGATCTCCGCGTTTACGCTCTGGCAGGCCCGTCATTTCGTGTCCACCTCGAATGATTCGAGCATACGCCGGAGAATCGCATTGTCAAGTATCGATTGACGTCCAGTTTTGTTGACAGATGGATTCAACCCATCTAAGGTGAATCCCGAGGTTGGGATTTGTGACCCGCGCGCGAGCAACAAGCGAGCAACAAGAGTAAGCGAAATGCCCGTGTCCGAAAGTCTGGCGAGCCGTCGGCACAAGCTGTATACCGAGGAGGAGCTGCGGCGGCGGGACAACTCGCCGTGGACCCTGGTGCAGGGCGTGCTGGCCATTTTCCAGTTTGTGGTGTTCCTGGTCAGCGCCGCGCTGATCGCCCGCTATCTGGCGACGGGCGAGGGCTTGGCGCTGGCCACCGCCTCGGTCGCGGTGAAGACGCTCGTGCTTTACGCGATCATGATCACCGGGTCGATCTGGGAAAAGGAAGTGTTCGGCTGCTACCTGTTCGCGCCCGCGTTCTTCTGGGAAGATGTCGTCAGCATGTTCGTCATCGCCCTGCACAGCGCGTATCTCGTGGCCTATCTGTCCGCCTCGGCCGATGTTTCCACCCAGTTGCTGCTCGCCTCCGCGGCCTATGCCGCCTACGTGCTCAACGCGGCGCAATTCATCCTCAAGTTCCGCGCCGCCCGCCGCCAGACCGGCGGGGCCCCGCCCCCATCGTCGTCCACGGCCGCGCTGGCGGGGGAAGCCTCGTGAGCGATCCAGTCAACCGAGTCGAGAGCATGGCCGGAAACGCCGCCTGCGGCGACGATCTGATTCTGCGCGAACGCGGCCAGCGCGAAGTCTTCTGCGGGCTGACCGGGATCGTCTGGCTGCACCGCAAATTGCAGGACGCCTTTTTCCTCGTGGTGGGCTCGCGAACCTGCGCCCATCTGATCCAGTCGGCGGCGGGCGTGATGATCTTCGCCGAACCCCGCTTCGCCACCGCGATTCTGCAGGAGCGCGACCTCGCCGGCATGGCCGATTGCAACGAGGAACTCGACCGCGTTGTCAACGAGTTGCTCGAACGGCGGCCCGACATCACCACGCTGTTTCTCGTCGGCTCGTGTCCGTCGGAGGTGATCAAGCTCGATCTCGCCAACGCCGCGCAGCGGCTGTCGCTGGTCCACCAGGGCCGGGTGCGCATCCTCAACTATTCCGGCAGCGGCATCGAAACGACCTTCACCCAGGGCGAGGACAATTGCCTGCGGGCCCTAGTGCCAGAGCTACCGGAGCTGCCGGAATTGCCCGCTCAGTCCGAGGCCGATTCGCCGAAGTCGCTGCTGGTCGTGGGAACGCTGGCGGATGTGGTCGAGGACCAGTTCGCCCGGCTGTTCAGCGAAATGGGCATCGAGCCGGTGCATTTCCTGCCGCCGCGCCGGGCCACCGAGTTGCCTCCCGTGGGCAATGGCACGAAGCTCCTGCTGGCGCAGCCCTTTCTGGGCGAGACCGCCCGGGCGCTGATCGCCCGCGGCGCCGATTTGCTCGAGGCGCCGTACCCCTTCGGCGTCGAAGGCACGCTGGGCTGGCTCCGCGCCGCCGCCGGAGCCTTCGCGGTGCCCGAAACCCGCTTCGACACCGTCACTTCGATGCCCGCCGCCCGGGCCCAGCGGGCCCTGGCGCGCTACACCGAACAACTGGCCGGCAAGCGCGTTAGCTTCCTGCCCGATTCGCAACTCGAAATCCCGCTGGCCCGCTTTCTTGAACGGGAATGCGGCATGATTCCGGTGGAAGTCGGCACCCCGTTTCTGGACCGCAAACTGCTAGCCGCCGAACTCGGATTGCTCACCGGCGAGGTGCGGCTGTCGGAAGGGCAGCATGTGGAAAACCAGCTCGACCGCCTGCGGCGCGAGCGGCCCGATCTGACCGTGTGCGGCCTCGGCCTCGCCAACCCACTCGAAGCCGAGGGCATGGCGACCAAATGGTCGATCGAGCTGGTGTTCACGCCGATCCACGGATTCGAACAGGCCGCCGATCTCGCGGAACTGTTCGCCCGCCCCCTGGCCCGCCGGGGAAGCCTGAGGTTCGGCACATGCAATTGACGCTGTGGACATACGAAGGCCCGCCCCATGTCGGCGCGATGCGAATCGCCACTTCGATGGAAGGCGTCCACTGTGTGCTGCACGCGCCCCAGGGCGACACCTACGCCGATTTGCTGTTCACGATGATCGAGCGCCGCAAGAAAAGGCCGCCGGTCACCTGGACGACCTTCCAGGCCCGGGACCTCGGCGGCGACACCGCCGGCCTGCTGATGAACAGCGTGCGCGAAGCCTACGAGCGCTTCCAGCCCCGGGCCCTGCTCGTGGGCGAATCCTGCACCGCCGAACTGATCCAGGACCAGCCCGGCAGCCTCGCAACGGGAATGGGCCTGCCGGTGCCGGTGGTGCCGCTGGAGTTGCCCGCCTACTCGAAGAAAGAAAACTGGGGCGCCAGCGAGACCTTCTACTACCTGGTGAGGTCGCTGCTCGCGGCCCAAGCGCCGAATGGCGCGGCGCCCAATCCGGCGAAAGACGCGGCGGATGCGGAGAGCGAACAGTCCGCCACCGGCCAGGCGAAGCCGCGGGCCAATCTGCTGGGTCCGGCGGCGATGGGTTTCCGCTGCCGCGACAACATCGCCGAGATCCGCGGCCTGCTGCGCAGTGTTGGCGTCGAGGTCAACGTGGTTGCCCCCGAAGGCGCGACACCCGAGGACATCGCCCGCATCCCGCAAGCCGAGTTCAATGTCTGCCTGTATCCCGAAATCGCCAAAACAACCTGCGCCTGGCTTGAGCGGACCTTCGGCCAGCCGTACACCAAAACGGTGCCGATCGGCGTTGGCGCCACCCGCGATTTTCTGGCGGAGGTGGCCGAAATCACCGGCTTGGACATCTCCGCGGAAATGCTCGGCGAGGACCGTTCGCGGCTGCCCTGGTACTCGCGCTCGGTGGACTCCAACTACCTCACCGGCAAGCGCGTCTTCATCTTCGGCGATGGCGCCCACGCCCTGGCGGCGGCGCGGATCGCCGCCGAAGAGTTCGGCTTCGCCGTGGTGGGCCTCGGCAGCTACAGCCGCGAGTTCGCCCGCCAGATCCGCGCCGAGGCGGAAAAGCTCGGCATCGCGGCCTTGATCACCGACGACTATCTCGAGGTCGAACAAGCCATCGCCAAAGCCGAGCCCGAGCTCGTGCTCGGCACCCAGATGGAGCGGCATATCGCCAAGCGGCTCGGCCTGGCCTGCGCGGTGATCTCGGCGCCCTTCCATGTGCAGGACGTTCCCGCCCAATACTCGCCGACGATGGGTTTCGAGGGTGCCAACGTCATTTTCGACACCTGGGTCCACCCCTTGATGATGGGCCTTGAGGAGCACCTGCTCGGCATGTTCCGCGACGACTTCGAGTTTCACGACGAGGCCGCCCCCTCGCACCTCGGCGGCGCCCCCGAGCCGCGGCCCGCCTCCACCGACCCGGAAGCGCGGGCGGCCGCGACGAGCACAACAGAAACAACAGACACGACAAACAATGGAAGCGCCCCGGCCTGGGCCGAGGACGCGGAGCGGGAACTGCGCAAGATTCCTTTCTTCGTGCGCGGCAAGGCCCGCCGCAACACTGAACGTTTCGCCGCGGATTCCGGGCTGGCGACCATCACCGTGGAGACGCTCTACGATGCCAAAGCGCACTTCGGCCGCTGACGCCACCCCGGTGCGGGTGGTCATCATCACCCTGGACAACCACCTGTCCAGCGCCACCGAGCGCGCCACGGCGCTGCTGCGGCGGGAATTGCCGGGCCTGTCGGTGCGCCTCCACGCCGCCGCCGAATGGGACGGGACCGAGGAGTCGGAAAAACTCCAGCGCTGCCGCGACGACATCGCCGGCGCCAACATCATCATCGCCAATCTGCTGGTGATGGAAGACCACATCAAGCCGATCATCGGCGCGCTCGAAGCGCGCCGGGGCGACTGCGACGCGGTTTTCGCCGGCATGTCGGCGGGCGAGGTGATTCGGCTCACCACCATGGGCCAGTTCCGCATGGGCGAGAAACAATCCGGCGCCATCGGCCTGCTCAAGCGCCTGCGCGGGGCGAAGCGCAGCGATGGCCAGCACAAGAGTTCCGGCGCCAAGCAGATGGCCATGCTGCGCCGCCTGCCGCGCATCCTGCGCTTCATTCCCGGCACCGCCCAGGACGTGCGGGCCTACTTCCTGTGCCTGCAATACTGGCTGGCGAGTTCCGAGGACAACATCGGCAACCTGATCCGCCTGCTCGTCAACCGCTACGCCGGCGGCGAGCGGGCCGGACTGCGCGGCACGCTCAAGGTGGCGCCGCCGGTCGAATATCCCGACACCGGCCTCTACCATCCGCGGATGAAACAACGGATCGCGGACCGGCTCGGCGCCCTGCCCCAACCGGGCGCGAAACGGCGCGGCGCTGTCGGCCTGCTGGTCATGCGCTCCTATGTGCTCGCCGGCAACAGCGCGCATTACGACAGCGTCATCGCGGAACTCGAACAACGCGGGCTGCGGGTGATTCCGGCCTTCGCCAGCGGACTCGACATGCGTCCGGCGGTGGAGCGGTACTTCATGAAGAACGGCGCGGCGGCGGTCGACGCCGTGGTCTCGCTGACGGGCTTTTCACTCGTCGGCGGGCCGGCCTACAACGACGCCAAAGCCGCCGAGGAGTTCCTCGCCAAGCTCGATGTGCCCTATGTCGCGGCCCAGGCGATCGAGTTCCAGAGCCTTGAGCAGTGGCAGGAATCCGAACGCGGCCTGCTGCCCGTCGAATCGACGATGATGGTGGCGATACCCGAACTCGATGGCGCCACCGGCTCCTGCGTGTTCGGCGGCCGCTCCTCGGCGATGCGCGACGGCCGGCAGTCCCGCGACATGCGCGCGCACCCCGAACGGGTGGCCACGCTCGCCACCCGGGTTGAGCGCCTCGTCGCGCTGCGGCGGGTGGCGAAAAGCGAGCGCAAGCTCGCCGTGGTGCTGTTCAATTTTCCGCCCAATTCGGGCAACACCGGAACCGCCGCCTACCTCTCGGTGTTCCGCTCGCTGTTCAACACTTTGCGGGCATT
Organism: Gammaproteobacteria bacterium; assembly: GCA_026709135.1. Lineage (GTDB taxonomy): Bacteria > Pseudomonadota > Gammaproteobacteria > Pseudomonadales > Pseudohongiellaceae > UBA9145. Next base: position 6,333 of record JAPOTO010000104.1, read on the forward strand.
GCGCGAGGAGGGCTACACCGTCGAGGTGCCGGAATCGGTGGAGGCGCTCAAGGCGCGCATTTTGCACGGCAATGCGGCGGACTGCGGCGCCGCGGCCAATATCCACGCGCGGATTCCGGTCGACGACCATGTGCGCAACGAGCAATGGCTGGAGGAAATCGAATCGCAGTGGGGCCCCGCGCCGGGCAGGGAACAAACCGATGGCCGCGACATCTTCGTGCTCGGGGCGCGCTTCGGCAACATCCTCGTTGGCGTCCAGCCCGCCTTCGGCTACGAAGGCGACCCCATGCGCCTGCTGTTCGAGCGCGGTTTCGCGCCCACCCACGCCTTCGCGGCGTTCTACCGCTACCTGCGGGAAGACTACGGCGCCCACGCGGTGCTGCATTTCGGCATGCACGGCGCGCTCGAATTCATGCCCGGCAAGCAGGTTGGCCTGTCCGGGGAATGCTGGCCCGACCGGTTGATCGGCTCGCTGCCGAATTTCTACCTCTACGCGGCCAACAACCCGTCCGAGGGAACCATCGCCAAGCGGCGCTCGGCGGCGGTGCTGATCAGCTATCTCACGCCGCCGGTCACCGACGCCGGATTGTACCGGGACCTGATCGACCTCAAGTCATCCCTCGACCGCTGGCGCGGGCTCGACCCGGACACCTCGGCGGGCGAGCGCGGGGAACTCGCCGAGTTGATCCGCGCCCAGGCCGAACAGTTGGAGCTTGAAGCGGCAGAAGGCGACTGGTCGGCGGAGAACTGTGAACAGCAGGTGCGGCGGCTGACCCTCGCCATCCAGGAGATCGAAGAGACGCTGGTGCCCGAGGGCCTGCATGTGATCGGCGAGCCCGGCAGCGAAAGCGCCCGGGTCAAGCTGCTGCTCGCGGCCGCGGCCGCGGCGGAGACCCCGCTCGATCAGGCTGGCGCCGAAACGCTGATTCGCGGCGGCGGCGCGGATCGGGCGCTCGCCGCCTCCGGCGCTCCGGCAAGCCGCGAGAGCCGCGAAGCCATGGGCAAGCTCGCGGACATCGCCGCCCTGCTCGGGGAAGATCACGAGTTGCCGGCGCTCATGCGCGCCCTCGACGGCGGCTTCACCCGGCCCGTCGCCGGGGGGGATCTGTTGCGCAACCCCGATATTCTGCCCACCGGACGCAATCTGCACGGCTTCGACCCGTATCGCATTCCCAGCAAATTCGCTGTCCGCGATGGCGCCCGCCAGGCCGGGTTGCTGCTCGAGCGGCACCGCCGCGATGGCAAGGCGCTGCCGGAAACCATCGCCATGGTGCTGTGGGGCACCGACAATCTGAAATCCGAGGGCGCGCCGCTTGGCCAGGTGCTCGCCCTGATGGGCGCGAACCCGCGCTTCGACTCCTTCGGCCGCCTGTGCGGGGTGGACTTGATCCCCACGCATGAGCTAGGCCGACCCCGCATCGACGTGGTGGTCACGACCTCGGGCATATTCCGCGATCTGATGCCGCTGCAAATGCGCATGCTCGCCGAAGCCGCCTACCAAGCGGCGAGCGCCGACGAGTCGCCCGAGGAGAATTTCATCCGCAAGCACGCCTTGGCGTACCAGCGGGAAACCGGCGCCGATCTCGAAACCGCCTCGCTGCGGGTGTTCAGCAACGCCGACGGCGCCTACGGCGCCAATGTCAACCAGATGGTCGACGGCGGCTGCTTCGATGACGAGGACGAACTCGCGGACACCTTCATGCGCCGCAAGAGTTTCGCCTACGGTCGCTCGGGCAAGCCGGTGCAACAGGCGGCGCTGATGGAAAACGTGCTCTCCGGCGTCGAGTTGACCTTTCAGAACCTCGAATCGGTCGAATTGGGCGTGACCACCATCGATCATTACTTCGACACTCTTGGCGGCATCACCCGCTCGGTGCGCCGGGCCCGCGGCGGCGAGGTTCCCGTCTACATCGGCGACCAGACCCGGGGCCGGGAGAAAGTGCGCACGCTGAACGAGCAGATCGCCTTGGAGACGCGCACCCGGGCGCTCAACCCCAAGTGGTACGAGAGCATGCTCGAACACGGTTACGAGGGCGTGAGCCAGATCGAGACCCACGTTGGCAACACCATGGGCTGGTCGGCGACCACCGGCCAAGTGGCCAACTGGGTGTACAAGCAAATCGCCGAAACCTATGTGCTCGATGCGGAGATGCGCGAGCGCCTGGCGCGGTTGAACCCGATGGCGTCGGCGAAAATGGCCAACCGGTTGATCGAGGCGCAGGAGCGCCAGTACTGGTCGGCGGATGAGGAAACACTTCAGGCCCTGCACGAGGCAGGCAATGCATTGGAAGACCGGCTCGAGGGAGTCGGCGGAGAAGCTGCGGCATGAGCATGACAAACGGCAACCGTATCCCGCTTTCGCCTGTCGGCCACGCGGGTGGCCCCCGCGCCCGGGTAAAGCCGGATGGCGACGGCAGTGTGCAGGTCCACCAGGACCCGCAAGTCAACATCGATTCGGCGAAGGTGTTCGCCGTCTACGGCAAGGGCGGAATCGGCAAAAGCACGACTTCGTCGAACCTGTCGGTGGCCTTTTCCAAACTCGGCAAACGGGTGCTGCAAATCGGCTGCGATCCCAAGCACGACTCGACCTTCACCCTGACCAAGCAGCTCGTTCCGACGGTGATCGACGTGCTCGAATCGGTGGATTTCCACGGCGAGGAGTTGACCCCGGACGATTTCGTCTATGAAGGCTACAACGGCGTGATGTGCGTCGAGGCGGGCGGGCCGCCGGCGGGGACCGGCTGCGGCGGCTATGTCGTCGGCCAGACCGTGAAGCTGCTCAAGGAGCATCATCTGCTCGAAGACACCGACGTGGTCATTTTCGACGTCCTCGGCGATGTGGTTTGCGGCGGCTTCGCCGCGCCATTGCAGCACGCCCAGCGGGCGCTGATCGTCACCGCCAACGATTTCGATTCGATCTTCGCGATGAACCGGATCGTCGCCGCGATCCAGGCGAAATCGAAGAATTACCAAGTCCGGGTTGGCGGGGTCATCGCCAACCGCAGCGCCGCCTGCGACCAGATCGATGGCTTCAACAACCGCATCGGGCTTGACCGGGTGGCGCATTTTCCCGATCTCGACGTCATCCGCCTCAGCCGCTTGAAGAAGTCGACGCTGTTCGAGATGGAGCCATCGCCGGAACTCGACGCGGTGCAGGAAGAGTATATGCGGCTGGCGCAGTCGCTGTGGGATGGCGTGGAACCGCAATACGCGGCGCCGATGAAGGATCGGGAAATATTCGATTTTCTGGGGTTTGATTGATGCCGACAACAGCCTGGCTGAAGCGCCGGGGCCAGTTGCAGACGTATTTCGACCGCACCGCCGTGGCGGCTTGGGAACGGCTCACATCCGACGCCCCCGTCAGTCGCATCCGGCAAACGGTGCGCGCTGGCCGCGACCGCATGCGCGAAACGCTGCTCGATTGGCTGCCGGAGGATCTGCGCGGGGCGCGCCTGCTCGATGCCGGCTGCGGCACTGGGGCCTTGGCGGTTGCCGCGGCGCGCCGCGGCGCCCAGGTTCTCGCCATCGATCTGTCGCCAACCCTGGTGGGTCTGGCGCGGGAGCGGGCCCCGGCCGATCTCGGCCCCGGCGC
>JAPOTO010000104.1:10151-23178 GCA_026709135.1 Gammaproteobacteria bacterium
AGCGCGCCCCGGCGATCGAGCCGGTCGCCGAGTCCGAATTGCGGCGGCTGCTTGCCGGGGCGGACGGCCTGCAGGACTGGCGGGTCGGGCGCGGCAGCCGCATCGCCAGCGGCTTCTACACCTCCCAGGCGCTTGAGGTCGTCCGCGCATGAGCCGCTTCAGCGCGACTTTGGTGGCACACTGGTCCAGCATGGGAACCCGTTTCCTGCCATTCGCCGACGCGGCCAGCACCGAATTGCCCCTGCCGCGGCTGCTGCGCCTGGCGCTGTTCCAGGTGTCGGTGGGCATGGCGGTGGTGCTGCTCAACGGCACGCTCAACCGGGTCATGATCGTCGAGCTTGGGGTCGGCGCCGCCATGGTTGCGGCGATGGTTTCCCTGCCTTTGCTGTTCGCGCCGCTGCGGGTTTTGGTCGGGCACCGCTCCGACACCCACCGCTCGCATCTGGGCTGGAAGCGGGTGCCCTACATCTGGATGGGCACGCTGCTCCAGTTCGGCGGCTTGGCGATCATGCCTTTCGCGCTGATTGTCCTGTCGGGCGACGCCAGCGGCCCGGAGTGGGTCGGCCGCGCCAGCGCGGCGCTGGCGTTCCTGCTCACCGGCATCGGCCTGCACACCACGCAGACCGCCGGGCTGGCGCTGGCGACGGATCTCGCCCCGCGGCCATCCCGCCCGCGGGTCGTGGCGCTGCTCTATGTGATGCTGCTGCTGGGCATGGTGGCCGGCGCCGCCGGTTTCGGCGCGCTGCTGGGCGACTTCAGCCAGATTCGCCTGATCCAGGTAATCCAGGGCTGCGCCTTGGCCACACTGTTGCTGAACGGCATCGCGCTGTGGAAACAGGAGGCGCGGAATCCGCGCCAGACCCACCATGGCCGCGAGCGGATTCCATTCCTCGCCGCCTGGCGGGAGTTCGCCGCCGGCAGCCGGCCGAAACGCTTTCTCATCGCCCTCGGCCTCGGCACCGCGGCATTCAGCATGCAGGACATCCTGCTTGAGCCCTATGGCGGCGAGGTGCTGCGGCTCAGCGTGGGTGCCACCACGGCGCTCACCGGCCTTGTCGCCGGCGGCACGCTCGCCGCCTGCGCTCTGGCGGCGCGCAGGCTCGAACTCGGCGGCAATCCACTGCGGCTGGCGGCGCTGGGCGCGGTGACCGGCGTGTTCGCCTTCGCGGCGGTGATTTTTTCCGCCCCGCTGGGCTCGGTCGCGCTGTTCCGCCTGGGCGCCGCGCTGATCGGCTTCGGCGGCGGCCTGTTCGCGGTGGGCACCTTGGTCGCAGCCATGGGAATGGATGCCGGGGGCCGCTTTGGCATGGCATTGGGTGCCTGGGGCGCGGTCCAGGCCGCGGCGGCGGGCGGCGGCATCGCCCTCGGCGGCGCCATCCGCGACCTGGTTTCGGGCTTGGCGGCGAGCGGCGCGCTGGGCAGCGCCATGGATCAGCCCGCCATCGGCTACACCGTCGTCTATCACATGGAAATCGCATTGCTGTTCGCCGCCCTGGCCGTGCTGGGCCCATTGGTCAACGCCCTGGGCGGCGAACCGGAAAGAATCCCCAAGCGGTTCGGCCTCGCCGAACCGCAAAGAAGTACAAAGCAGTTTGGCTTCGCCGAACTGCCGGGTTGAGCGTTTATCGAACAGAAACAGGAGGACTGAAGATGGAAATCGGCGCCATAACCGGATACATCGATGTCGCGCAGGTCGTGCTGTACGCATTTTGGATATTTTTCGCCGGCTTGATCTTCTACCTGCGGCAGGAGGACAAGCGCGAAGGCTATCCACTCGAGCCCGACCCCGCTGTGCCTTCGGACCAGTACAAGACGCGGATGGAGGGTTTTCCGCCACTGCCCAAAGCCAAGGAGTTTCGGCTCGCCGATGGCAGTACCCGGTTGGCGCCGCGGGACAACCGCGACCCGGAAGTGAAAGCGGCGCCCGCGGAGCCCTGGCCCGGCGCCCCGCTCGTGCCCACGGGCAATCCGATGCTCGATGGCGTGGGCCCGGCCGCCTACGCGCAACGCCCCGACCACCCCGAGTGGACGATGCACGGGGAGCCGAGGCTGGCGCCAATCCGCGTGGCCGGCGGCTACTCCGTGGCCTCCCGGGACCCGGATCCGCGGGGGATGCCGGTTATCGGCGGCGACGGCAAGCGCGGCGGCACCATCGCCGACATCTGGATCGACCGCTCCGAAACCCAGATCCGCTACTTTGAAGTCGCGGTTCCCGGCCGCGAAGGCGCCGGGGAGCGGCGGGTGCTGCTGCCGATCGGGTTCAGCCGCATCGACGGCTTTCGCGGCGAGGTGCGGGTGAAATCGATTCTTTCCGACCAATTCGCCGATGTCCCCGGCACCCAAAACCCGGATCAGGTGACCCAACTCGAGGAAGACCGCATCGCGGCCTATTACGGCGGTGGAACGCTGTACGCCCATTCCGCCCGGCAGGAACCCCTGCTGTGAGCGAGCACGAGCACGAGTACGAGCCCGTCCCGGGCCTGCCGGAGGAATTGCCCGAGGGCGAGGTCATTCTCTGGCAGGGGGCGCCCGACTGGCGGGCGCTTGCCCGCCGCGCCTTCCACTTGCGGATTCTGGCGCTGTATTTCGCGGCCTTGCTCGCCTTCCAACTCAGTGCCGCGCTGTGGACCGGCGCCGGGGTTGCTAGCGCCGATGCCGCGCGGTCCGCCACGGCGATGATCGCGCTCGGCCTGTGCGCCGCCGCGCTGTTCGCCCTGTTCGCCTGGCTGATCGCCCGCACCACGCTGTACACGATCACCAGCAAGCGCCTGGTGATGCGTTTCGGCATCGCGCTGCCGATGAGCGTCAATCTGCCGTTTGGCCATATCCAGGCGGCGGCGGTCAAATCTTGGCGGGATGGATATGGCGACATACCGGTGACACTCGACGACAGCCACCGCGCGTCCTACATCGTCATGTGGCCGCACACGCGGCCGTGGAAGTTCCGCCGCCCCGAGCCGATGCTGCGCGGCGTCGCCGATGCCAAGGCGGTCGCCGAATTGCTCGCCGATGCCGCCAACGGCGCCGCGGCCCCGGCGGGCGCCCCGGCGGGCGGCGTGGGTGGCGGGCCCGCGGCGCGGGGGTATTCGCGCGCCCCCGCCCCCGCTTTGCGGGAGGCTGGGGCAACGTGAGCGATCATTTTTCCGACAAGCCGTTTCCCCGCCTGGCGCTGATCGGCGCCGCGGCGCTGATCGCCTTCACGATGCTCGCCGCCGCCGGTTCCCGGCTGACCGCCATCGGCGCGACCGAACTGCCATCCGCCGAGCCGGTGTCGAGCGTCGATTTGCGCTTCGCCGATCTGCCCGATGGTTCGGTTCGCGTCACCGCCGCCGCCGATGCGCGCGTGGTTGAGGTGTTGCCGCCGGGGAGCGGCGGTTTCGTGCGCGGCGTCCTCCGCGGCCTGAACCGGGACCGCAAGCTTCGCGGCATCGGCCCCGAGGCACCCTATCGGCTGACCCGGTGGCGCGACGGGCGGCTCTCGTTGAGCGATTCCGCAACCGGCACCCGCATCGACCTGGAGCCCTTTGGGCCCGACAATTTCGAGGCCTTTGCCGCCATGCTGCGATCGGAGTCGCGCCCAAATTGATCGACTATCTTGTCAGCGGCGGCTTTGCCGTGTTCCTGTGGTGGTTCAGCACCGGCCTGGTGCTGTATCTGATCGGATTGCCGGGCCATACTTTTCCACGCATCCTCGCGGTGGCGACCGGGCTGCTGCCGCTGGCCCTGGCGGGCCTGGTCTGGAGCGGCGCCCGCGAGACGGTGTTTGCCGCCTACCTGAGTTTCGCCTGCGGGATGGCCATCTACGCCTGGCAGGAACTGAGCTACTACCTCGGCTTCATCACCGGCCCGCGCAAGGTCGCCTGCGAACCGGGCTGCCGCGGCTGGCGCCACTTCGGCCATGCCATCGAGGCCAATCTCTATCACGAAATCGCGACCATCGCCGGCGGTGCCGTCGTGCTGCTGCTGTGCTGGGACTCGCCCAACCGGGTGGGCATGTGGACCTATCTGGTGCTGTGGGCCATGCAGCTCAGCGCGAAACTGAATGTGTTTCTCGGGGTCAGGAATCTGAGCGAGGAGTTTCTGCCCGCCCACATGCAGCATCTGCGGGTGTTTCTGAAGAAAAAGCCGATGAATCTGCTGTTTCCCTTTTCCATCGTTATCGGGACGGCGCTGGCGGTGTGGCTGGCGCAATCGGCGCTGGCCGCCGAGCCCGGCGGTTTCGCCGCGACCGGCTGGGCCTTGCTGGCCTTCCTCGTGGCGCTCGCCGTGCTCGAGCACTGGATGCTGATTCTGCCCTTGTCGGCCTCGGCCCCCTGGCAATGGTGGCTCGACCGCCGCCGCGGCGCGGCACTTACAGTTGACAGCGGGGGCGCTGTTGACAACGGGGGCGGCATCGCCGAAAGCGCCTGCCTGGTGCGCGGCCGGGAGCATTGAGCATGCGGCCGGAATTTCCTTTCTCGGCCATCGTCGGCCAGGAAGAAATGAAACTCGCCCTGATTTGCGCCGCCATCGACCCCGGCCTTGGCGGCGTGCTCATTTTTGGTCATCGCGGAACCGGCAAGTCAACCGTCGTGCGAGCCATTTCGGCACTGCTGCCGCGCATTCGAACCGTCGACGGCTGCCCCTACAACTGCGACCCGGAAGCGCCATTCAACCACTGCGGCGCCTGTGGCGAGCGCGACAAAGCCAACGGCAAAGCCGCGTTGAAAAGCCGCTTGCGGCCCGTGCCGGTGGTCGATTTGCCGCTGGGGGCGACCGAAGACCGCATTGTCGGCGCCCTCGACCTCGAACGCGCGCTGACCGCTGGGGAAAAATCCTTCGAGCCGGGCCTGCTGGCCCGGGCGAACCGCGGCTTCCTCTACATCGACGAGGTGAATCTGCTGGAGGACCATCTGGTGGATCTGCTGCTCGATGTCGCGGCCTCGGGCGAGAACATCGTCGAGCGCGAAGGCTTGAGCGTGCGCCACCCGGCCCGTTTCGTGCTGATTGGCAGCGGCAACCCGGAGGAGGGCGAGCTGCGCCCGCAGTTGCTCGACCGCTACGGCCTGTCGGTCGAAGTCGTTACGCCGCGGGACATCGAGACGCGGGTGGAGGTCGTCGCCCGGCGCGACGCCTATGAGCAGGACCCGGCCGGCTTCGTCGCGAGTTGGAAAAGCCGCGAATCGCGGTTGCGCGGCAAGATCAAGCGGGCCCGGGAGCGCTTGGCGGATGTCGCCGTGCCCAAGGCTTCGCTGCGGCGGACAACCGAACTCTGCCTCAAGCTCGGCTGCGACGGCCTGCGGGGTGAGTTGACCGTGATGCGCGCGGCCCGGGCGCTGGCGAGTTTCGAGAATGCCGCGGAGGTCGATGACCAACACCTCGCCCGGGTGGCGGCACCCGCGCTGCGCCACCGCCTGCGGCGCAATCCACTCGATGAAACCGGCTCCGGCACCCGGGTCGCCCGGGCGGTGGAGGAGCTGTTTGCCGAATGAGCGAGCCCGCCACCCAAGCCAACCCTGACCGCTGGAAGCTGCCGGCGCTGGCCTGCGCCCTGTTCGCCGTGGACCCAGCCGGTTTGCAAGGCGTGGTTTTGCGCGCGGGGCCGGGGCCGGTGCGGGATTGCTGGCTGCGGCAGTTGCGCGAATTGCTGCCCGCCGGCACGCCCTGGCGGCGCATGCCCGCCCACATCCGCGACGACCGTTTGCTCGGCGGGCTCGACTTGTCCGCCACCTTGCGCGCTGGCCGTCCCGTGGTCGAGCCCGGCTTGCTGGCGGAAAGCCATGGCGGAGTCTTGCTAATCGCCATGGCCGAACGCTTGGAGGCGGCCACCGCCGCCCGGCTCGCCACCGCGCTGGACCGGGGTGAAGTGGCGGTCGAGCGCGCCGGGGTTTCGAGCCGCGCCCCCGCGCGCCTGGGCATGATCGCCCTCGATGAAGGCATTGGCGAAGAGGAAGCCGCGCCAGTTTCGCTGATCGACCGCTTCGCGATTTGTCTGCAACTCGATGGCATCCGGCTCGAAGACACCGGCGCGCCAAGCGCCGATAAATCCGCAATCGCGGCGGCGAGGCAGCGGCTGGCCGGGGTGCGGATCAGCCACGAGCTGATCGCGGCGCTGTGCGCCACCGCGGCGCGATTGGGCATCGATTCCCCCCGCGTCGCCGCCCTGGCGGTGCGGGCGGCGCGGGTCGCCGCGGCCTTGCAAGGGGATGAGCAGGCAGCGGAAGATCACGCGGCGCTTGCCGCGCAGTTGGTGTTCGCCTGCCGCGCGGCGCAATTGCCCGAAGCCGAGCAGGAAGCCGAGGCCGAAGAAGAACCACAGGCGCCGGAGGAAGCGCCCGAATCCGGCGAAGCCGAAGCGGAACCACAGGCGCCGGAGGAAACCGACGACATCTCCGATCCGAAGGCGCTGCGGGACCAGGTGCTCGAGGCCGCCCGCGCCGCGATTCCGCCGGACCTGCTGGCGCGGCTGCGCCACGCCAACCAGCGCGCCAACAGCGCCCGCTCCTCAGCCCGCTCGCTGGCCCGGCGCCGGCCCGCCAAACGCGGCAGGCGAATCGGTGTGCGGCCCGGCGAGCCCGGCGCGGGCAATGTGCTCAATCTGGTCGAAACTCTGCGCACCGCCGCGCCCTGGCAGGCTTTACGCAAGACCAGGCACAAGGCCGGGGCCGCGTCCCGTTCGCCAGCGGCATCGGCGCCGGTGGTCAGCCTGCGGCGGGACGACTTCCGCATCAACCGTTATCAGCAGCGTTCGGCGACGACCACGGTTTTCGCCGTGGACGCCTCGGGTTCCGCCGCGCTGCACCGCCTCGCCGAGGCCAAGGGCGCGGTGGAACTGTTGCTGGCCGAGTCCTACCAGCGCCGCGACCAAGTGGCGCTGGTGGCGTTCCGGGGTCAGGTTGCCGAGTTGCTGCTGCCGCCGACCCGGTCCCTGGTGCGGGCCAAGCGCAGCCTCGCGGGGCTGCCCGGCGGCGGTGGCACGCCGCTGGCCGCCGGCATCCATCTCGCGCTGGAGACGGCATTGGGCATCCGGCGCAAGGGGGAGACGCCAGTGCTCATCTTCTTGACCGACGGGCGCGCCAATGTGGCCCTCGACGGCGAGCCCGACCGGCCCCGGGCCGGCGATGAAGCTCTGGCGGCCGCCCGCGCCGTCCGCGCGGAGGAAGTGGCAACGCTGCTGGTGGACACTTCGCCCCGGCCGCGGCAGGTGGCAAGGCAACTCGCCGAGGCCATGGCCGCTGCCTACCTGGCCCTGCCGCACGCCGGCGCCGAAGCATTGTCCGGCGCAGCCCGCGCCGCGGGTTCTGGCCCCGCGAGCCGGCGGCAGCCCGCATGAGCGCCTCGACACCGGCAAGCGGCAATGAAACCGCGCGATATTCCGAGGTGGAAGCTGTGCTGAAACGGCGCCGGGCGCGCGAGTCGCTGCAATGGGAAGTCGATGGCCTGGACTGGCCCAACCGCGAGGCGAGCCGTTTTGTCGAAGCCGGCGGAATCCGCTGGCATGTGCAGATCATGGGCCGCGGCCCCGTGGTTCTGCTGTTGCATGGCACCGCCGCCTCAAGCCATAGCTGGCGGGCGCTGGCGCCGCTGCTGGCGAAACGCCACACCGTGCTCGCGCCGGATTTGCCCGGCCACGGCTTCACCCAAACCCCCGCCCCGCAAAGGCTCTCGCTCACCGGCATGGCGGCGCTGGTCGAATCGCTGTTGCGGACGCTGAAGCTCGACCCCGAATCGGTGGTGGGCCATTCCGCCGGCGCCGCCATCGCGGCGCGGATGTGCCTGGATGGCGCGATGGCGCCGCGCTCGCTGATCAGCATCAACGGGGCCTTGCTGCCCCTGGCCGGTTTGCCGGGGTGGGTGTATTCGCCAATCGCCAGGCTGCTCGCCCGGGGTGGGTTCTGGGCCAGCCTGATGGCGCGCGGCGCGGCCGAGCGCCGCGCGGTGGCGCGCCTGATCGAGCGGACCGGCTCGAAGATCGAGCCCCGGGGCATCGACCTCTACCACCGGCTGCTGCGAACGAAAAGGCACACCACGGCCGCCCTCGGCATGATGGCGCACTGGGACCTGGTGCCGCTGCGGCGCGAGCTGTCCGGGCTGCGGCCCGATCTGTTGCTGGTCGCGGGGGAGAACGATTTGATGATCCCGCCCGGCCAGGCCGAGCGCCTCGGCCGCGTTCTGCCCGCGGCGCGGCTCAAGCGCCTGGCCGGCTGCGGCCATCTGCTGCATGAAGAGCGGCCAGAGGAAGCCGCCGCGTTGATGGAAGCGCACATGGCTGGCGCGGGAGAGGGGGTACCTCGGCCATGAACGCGAACACCGCCGATGCGAAGGCCAGCCATGCAAACGCGAGCAGGGTCCCGGTCGACCACGCGCACCGCCACAGCCTCAACAACGAGGTCCACGCGCGTCCGCCGGTGCCCATGCGCCCCCCCATGCGCGCCTCCTACCTCGTCTGCCACACCGGCACCGTGGGCGCCGGCGCGAACCGGCGGGCGATCAACGAGCTGGCCGGGCATTTCGGCGTGGCACCGCCGGGCGCGGACGACAGCCACTACGTCGCCGACATGGGGCCGTTCCGGGTCAAATGGGAGCGCCACACCGAATTCATCGGTTACATTTTCATCGCCGATGGCGCGCCGGATGATTCTTTCTCCGATCCGGCCATCAAGCTGGCGCCGGCGGATTGGCTCGCGGAATTGCCCGGCGAGGTGCTGCTCGCCACCCATGTCGCCCTGGTCGCCGACGGTGGAGACACCCCGGACCACGAGCGGATTTCCCGCGGAATGTTCGCCGGCAATGTGCTCGTCGGCGCCGACATCGCCGCGGGCGCGGGCGTCGCCATGACCGATTTCCACATCCATGGCGATGGATTCAGCCGCCTGCTGGTGGTCAACCGGACCATGTCGCCAAGCCAGGCCGGCCGCAACATCCAGCGCCTGCTGGAGATGGATTCCTACCGCATGATGGCGCTGCTGGCCTTTCCCACCGCGCGGGCCCTGTCGCCACTGCTCACCGAGCGCGAGCAGGAACTCGTCGAAATCACCGCGGCGCTGGCGGGCGTCACCGAGGCCGATGAATTGTCCCTGCTCAACCGGCTGACCCGCCTGCAGGCGGACATCGAGAGCCGCTACTCGAGCAACAACTACCGCTTCGACGCCGCCAACGCCTATTACACGCTGGTGCAGCAGCGCATCGCCGATTTGCGCGAGCAGCGGATCCCCGGCATGCCAACCTTCCGCGAATTCACCGAGCGCCGTCTCGCCCCCGCCATGGACACTTGCCGCGCGGTTTCGGTGCGGCAGAAGTCGCTGACCCAGGGCGTTGCCCGGGCCACCCAGCTCCTGTCCACCCGGGTCGATATGGAAAGGCGCGAGCAGAACCAGGCCGTGCTCGAATCGATGGACCGCCGCGCCGGCCAGCAACTGCGCCTGCAGGAGGCGGTGGAAACCCTGTCGATCGTCGCCGTGACCTACTACATGGTTGGCTTGGTGGGTTTCGCCAGCGACGGCATCAACCAAATCCAGCCGCTGCTGAACACCGGCCTGGTCAAGGCGGTGAGCATTCCCATCGTGGCGTCGCTGGTCTTTGTGGTCGTGCGCCGGGTGCGCAAGCGGATGGCGAAGTTGATCGAGGGATTATGAGCCGAATCGAAACCAGCGGCGGCCGCGGGCCGCAACCGCGGCGGGGCGAAACAGCCGGGATGCCGGGCGCGGGCGCCGCCCGCGCCGTGGTTATCGGCAGCGGCTTTGGCGGATTGGCCGCGGCGATCCGGCTCGGCGCCCGGGGCTACCGCGTGACCGTGCTCGAAAAACTCGGCCAGCCCGGCGGTCGGGCCCGCGTCCACCGGCAGGACGGTTTCACTTTCGACGCCGGCCCAACGATCATCACCGCCCCGTTCCTGCTCGAAGACCTGTGGCGGCTCTGTGGCCGCGAGTTGTCCGACGATATCGAGTTGCGGCCAACCACGCCGTTCTACCGCATCCGCTTCGACAATGGCGAAGTGTTCGACTACAGCGGCGACGCGCAGGCGATGCGCGCCGAGGTGGCGCGCTTTTCCCCGGATGATGTCGAGGGTTACGGGCGCTACATGGCCGCGAGCGAGGAGATCTTCAAGGTCGGCTTCGAAGAACTCGGCCATGTGTCCTTCGGCAACTGGCCCGCCATGCTCAAGGTGGTTCCCGATTTGATCCGGCTGGGCTGCTACCGCAGCGTCTACGCGATGGTCTCGCGCTACATCCGCGATCCGCGGCTGCGCACCGTGTTCAGCTTCCACCCCCTGCTGATTGGCGGCAACCCGTTCACCACCACGGCGATCTACAGCCTGATCTCCTTTCTGGAGCGGCGTTGGGGCGTGCATTTCGTCATGGGCGGCACCGGGGCGCTGGTTGCCGCCATGGTCAAGCTGATCGAAGGGCAGGGCGGCTCGCTGCGCTGCGATGCGGAAGTCGGCGAAATCCTGATCGAAAACGACCGGGCCCGGGGGGCGCGGCTCGTCTCCGGCGAAAAGATCGCCGCCGACATCGTCGTTTCCAACGCCGATTCGGCGTGGACCTACCGGCATTTGCTGCCGCACGCGCGCCGCCGCCGCTGGACCGACCGGCGCATCGACAAATCCCGCTATTCCATGGGCCTGTTCGTCTGGTATTTCGGCACCAGCCGGCAGTATCCCGAGGTCAAGCACCACACCATCGTGCTCGGCCCGAGATACCGGGGGTTGCTCGATGATATTTTCACCCACCGCGTGCTCGCCGAGGATTTCAGCCTCTACCTGCACCGCCCCACCGCCACCGACCCCTCGCTGGCGCCCGCCGGCTGCGATGCCTTCTATGTGCTCTCGCCGGTGCCCCATGGCGGTGGCGGCATCGACTGGGAGCGGCGGGCGGAGCCTTACCGGCGGGCCATCATGAAGCGCCTCGGCGAGACGGTGCTGCCGGAGCTCGAAAACCATCTGCTCAGCTCGCGGGTCAGCACGCCGGATGAATTCGAGCACGAGCTGCTCGCCTACCGCGGCGCCGCCTTTGGCCTGGAGCCGGTGTTCACCCAGAGCGCCTGGTTTCGGCCCCACAACAAAAGCGAGGAAGTCGAAGGCCTGTACCTGGTGGGCGCCGGCACCCATCCTGGCGCCGGCGTGCCGGGTGTTCTATCATCGGCGCGAGTGCTCGATGTGGTGGTGCCCGACCCGGACCCAAACCGAATCAACACGGAGCGCAGCCATGCACAGTCTTGACCGGCCCGATATCGAAGCCTGCCGCGCCAGATTGCGCGGCGGCTCGCGCACTTTTTTCACCGCATCTTTCCTGCTGCCGCGGCGGATTCGCGACTCCGCCACCGCCTTGTACGCCTTCTGCCGCGTCGCCGACGACGCCATCGATCAGCCGGGGAGCGGCGAGGCGACGCTGGCCGAGTTGCGCACGCGCCTCGCCGGCATTTACGCCGGCAGGCCGGCACCCGCCCCGGAAGATCGGGCCTTCGCCGCCGTGGTCAATCACTATGGCATCCCCCGCGCGCTGCCCGAGGCGCTGCTCGAGGGCTTCGAATGGGACATCAAGCACCGCGGCTACGAGGAAATCGAAGACCTGCACGCCTATTCGGTGCGTGTCGCCGGCACCGTGGGCGCGATGATGGCGCTCATCATGGGTGTGCGCGACCCGGCCCTGATCAGCCGCGCCTGCGAACTCGGCGCGGCCATGCAGTTGACCAATATCGCCCGGGATGTGGGGGAGGACGCCCGCGCCGGGCGGCTGTACCTGCCCCGGCGCTGGCTGCGCGAGGCGGGTCTGGAACCGCATTCCTGGCTGCGCTCGCCCAGCCATGGCGAGGCGCTCGGCGCCGTCATCCAGCGCTTGCTGCGGGTGGCTGGCGAGCTCTACGCCAAAGCGGAATCGGGCATCGCCCAACTGCCCGCGGGCTGCCGCGTCGGTATCCGCGCCGCGGGCATGATCTACGCGGATATCGGCCGCGAAATCGAAATCAACCAGCTCGATTCGGTTTCGCGCCGCGCCGTGGTGCCCGCCAGGCGCAAGGCGAAGCTGCTGTGGCGGGCGGCCAGCAACCCGTTTGCCACCGCCGACTCGCGCGACTCCGGGGCCATGCTGGCGGCGCGTTTTCTGGTTGACGCCGTGGCGGCGTCAAGCGGGCCATCCGGGGAAGCGCGGCTCGACCTGCCCCCGGCCTGGTGGGAAATCAGCCGGCGGCTGGTGTGGACCGCCGAATTGTTCGAGCGGCTTGAGCAGCGCGAACAAATGAGCCGCTCGCGGGATCTCCACCCGGGGAATATCTGACCGCGCCTAGGAGCCTGCGGCGCAGGCTCCTAGCCTCTGCGCGGCATGCGGAAGGGCAGCAGCATCCGCACCCAGCCGCGCTCGAAACGCTCAAGCGACAGGCTCTCGTGAACCTGCTCCACGGATTGGCCCAGCAAGCGCGACCGCAGTAGCGAGCGCGAGTAAAACGGCGTGTCTTCCAGTGTTTTTACCACTTCGGCTTGCCCATGCTCTGCCCGGGTGCGCCGTGGCACCCGCCACCAGCGGGTGCTGGCGAGTTGCACGGGTTCCGGCGGCTCGAACCGCTCCACGCCGCCCTCGGGCTTGACCCGCAAAGCCAGGCAAAACGGCGCTCCCCCGCGGCGGATGCCCTCGTAGAGGATCGCCACGCCATCCCCCCCGCTTGAGCGGGACCAGTTCCACGAGGCGAAATCTTGCTCCAGCGGCCGCGCCCCGGTGTTCGTGTCCCAGTAGGCGTTGCCGCTCCAGCGCAGCCGCGGATGGCTCAAATCGACCTCGATGCGCGAGCAGGGGGCGATCGGGTGCCAGCGGTGCAAACCTTCCCCGTCGAGCTTGAACGTTTGGTTGGTCAGGGCGGCGGGGCGGATTCGCACCGTGCCGCGGATTCGCGAAGGCAGGGGAGTGGCTATCTCGTTGATTTCCACGCGCAGGCATTCGCCGTCCCAGTCGAGCGAACTCGGGCCGATCCGCAGTTCCCGCTCGCTGCGGAAAACCGCGGCCCGGCCGCGCTCGGTCATCGCCCAGCGGTTGGCGCCGTCCCCACCCCCACCCCC
>JAPOTO010000214.1 GCA_026709135.1 Gammaproteobacteria bacterium
TCGCGACCCGCACGTTGTCCTAGCGCCACCTATTCCAGAGTGCTAGACTTGGCGGACGTTCGGACAACCTCCAACGACTGTTGTCCTAGCGCCACCTATTCCTGAGTGCTAGACTGTTTTGCTAAAGCAGGGCAAAAGCGGGGCAGTTGTCCTAGCGCCACCTATTCCTGAGTGCTAGACTGCTGCTCTTCGACGCCATCCAGACGGCCCAGTTGTCCTAGCGCCACCTATTCCTGAGTGCTAGACTTGTCCTGACACTCACCACAGCTATTGCCAAGTTGTCCTAGCGCCACCTATTCCTGAGTGCTAGACTAAATAGTGATATAGTGTGCATACCGAAACGGTTGTCCTAGCGCCACCTATTCCTGAGTGCTAGACTCAATCAACAAAACGGCCGTTGCATACGCGGGTTGTCCTAGCGCCACCTATTCCTGAGTGCTAGACTACGAGTGACGCAACTGGCTGATTTTTAAGGGGAAAACCGATACTCATGGACGAGAATCGGTCAAAAGAGGCGTAATTGACGCGGCGAGCCATTGGTTTTTTTGGTCCTGCGCCCGTGGTATCTGCGCATATTCGAGTATTGTCGGTCGGTAATGCACAAAACGTCCACCTTTCCGCCCGGAGGCAGCAAGGGGGGGATTCTGCCGCTTATCGCGTCGGCTTTCTCGCCAGAGGCGCAATACTTGAGGTAGATTGAAAACTGCGACATCTCGAACCCCAAGTCAAGCAGGTCATTGCGAAAACGAGTCGCCTGCTTGCGCTCTCTGCTTGTGCCGACTGGCAGGTCGAACATGACGAATAGCCACATGATGCGATACGGACTGAGGTTCATTGCGTTGTTCACATCGAATCAAGCATTGTCGGCAACGAAGGCGCAACTTCGTTAACCTCTTCCCCCAAGCAGTATTTGGCAAATGAACGGCAACACCTTGCGGCTACCTGCGACAGGGGCGAGAAACCTTCCTCGGTCGGTAAACTTAGCGTGCACAAGGAAGCTAGGCGCAGTTTGCCATCCCGCGTCAATTCTGTCGAATATTCCCGCGTCCACCGCCAAATCACGAAATCCGCGATCGGGCGAAATGGTTCAACGAGATCGTCAACCAGATTCATCGGGTTCCGTGGATTCTTGTGATGGATGCTGAAGCTTGGATGCAAACCGGCACCGGAAACGCCTCGTGCGATGCAAGCTCTGAGAACGGTATATCCATAGTTCAACGCGGCGTTGAGTCCCGGTGACTCGCGGTCGCGTCTAAAC
This sequence comes from Gammaproteobacteria bacterium, assembly GCA_026709135.1. Lineage (GTDB taxonomy): Bacteria > Pseudomonadota > Gammaproteobacteria > Pseudomonadales > Pseudohongiellaceae > UBA9145. The sequence goes on from JAPOTO010000214.1 coordinate 1,259, forward strand.
TCTGCACCCATCAGCCGTTGCCAGTAAGCCCTCGCGGCTTGCGCCTCGATATTTTCCGGGTCGCCAGATTTGACCTTCCGGATCATGCGGGTCAAATCCTTGCACGGTTCACCTGCTCGCGACAGCACATCCGACTGATTGGCGATTTTAGCCTTCACCATCTTCTGCCAGTATCTTTTCCTTCGAGGTTCGGAGAGTTGCGCCTGAGCCCGCATCACCTGAAATTGGCGAACCGCTCCTTGCAGCGGCAAGGTCCAACTACTTGGCAGATAGTTCTCCCCACAAATCACCAAGGGTATGTTCCGTTGCGCCAGTTGATCCATCAAAACGCTCGAAACCACACAACCCGGAACTGACACCAGCACAGTTTGAATGTCATCCAACGGAACCTGGCCGAGCATTTTTCCAGAGTTGTGGACTTGCAGAAAACCCCGCGATTTCTTCAGCCAGTGCCCTGGCTCGGTTATTTCGACAATCTGGCCAACCATCGGAACCTCAATCGCTGTAACCAGGTTCTCCCTGCTTTGAGACGAAGGAGACGAAACTTGGCAGGGCTGGCAACATTCTGGGCTGGCCTCTGGGACGCCACAGAAAATCGGACTCCACCATTCTGTCCACCAAGGCCGCGCATTCATCGGACTCCCGATTTTGCCGAAGCAGGATTGATTTTACGATGGCTTCCAACTTCGGCCTTTCTTCCCAACCATCGCGCACGAGATGATTCGCGATATCCACGAGCAATTCTCTGTCCGCGCCTTTCCACCCAGCGAATCTGCCAAGATAGATTTCTTCCCGCTCCAACCTCATTACCGGATCGACCTCGGTGATATCTGAGTCGTCAAGCATTTTTTTTCCGAGTTCGCTCGCCCTTTGCCACAGAGCGCTGCCCCACAACTGCAAAAATTGGGGGTAACCCTGACACTCAGAGATGACTCGGCGCAATGCTGTCTCGGCAATTCCGATGCCAGCCTTGCCCAATGGTATCCGCACGGCATCGCCCGAACTTTGTTCGTCAAGCAGGCCGAGGCTCATGATTTCTCCCCGTTCCAGAAACGATACTTGAGAGAGATTACCCAGTTCCGCCAGTTGCGGCTTGCCCGCCAACACGACAATGGCGGGGCCGCCCCTGCCTCTGATCGTCAGCATTTCATTGAGCAATTCACCGCAAGCCGCAGGCGACATCAGGTGCGCCTCGTCAATCAGCAGTATCAGCGGCTTGCTTTTGCACTTCGCCACCAATCCCTTGCGGACGTCGTTTCTCGAAAGCTCGCCCCGCTGCCATTTTGCCTGCACGCCGCGCCAGTCCAGCCCCCACTCTTGAGGCTTCAGCGCTTCCCACAGCGGCTGGCCCACAACTCCTATCAGTTCCCGACGCGCGTCTTCCGCGCTTTGCATGTCGGTCGCCGTCATGAGTTCCAGCGTTGTATGTACTCCAAGGTTCTCAAGTTTTTCCGCGATTTCCCGCAGCAACGCTGTTTTACCCGAACCCCTCGGGCCGTAGATCAACACATCGCGGGCGACCAATTCGCCGTTTGCCGTAGCACCGACGTGCTTGAAGATGTCGTAAATCTGGCTCTCGCGTCCGGCTAGATGCGGCGGACGCCGGCCATAGCCGGGTGTGAACGGATTTCCGAACAGTCCCGCAAGCTTGCCGTTTCCTTCTTTGCCCATCTTGAAGATTCCCGGCCCTTTACCCGGCTCGACGATACCGGCGACGTCGCTCGCAGCTTACCAATCCTGTGGGGCTGATGTGAACTTTCTTGGCTTGAAGCGATTGCAGGGTGCTCGCAGCGACCTCGGAGTATTTGAATTTTTCTTCTTTACTTCGGTTTCTTGAGTCCACATTGGCTTCGTGGATTTCCGCGAAGCTCATTCTATTTTTTGAAACCTTTTGAAGCCGGTAAATTCTCCTTTCTTCGCTTTCCTTCGCAACCAGCATTTGAATGCAGTCGTTAATCCGCAGGCGCATTATCAGACGCGCCGCCGGATGGGGCCTGAACGTAAAGCCTGGCCGGAATCCGTTCTGATGAGCATCGAAACGGGGAACCATAACGCCTTCCCATTTACCCGCCTTTTTGTGTCCGGTCGGCCAAGAATAGATTTCGATGCCCCAATTGCTGTCGCCTTTGTATGCTTTGTACGTATTGTCGAACTTGTCAGTTATCCCTATGACGCTCAGTTTCTCAATACAACGCACGCGCCGGATATTCAGTTCACCTGCCATGTCTTGCACTGCCTTGTATCCCGATCCAGAGGTACTCGCCTCCGCAGCTTCAAACCTCGATTTGAACGCTTCCTTCAGCCTTGGATCTCTGATTGATTCAATATCCTGCAATTTTTTCAAGCCAGTTACCGGCTTTCGGGAAACAACCTCCCACAAACCGTCGTCATTCAGTTTCTGCACCAAACCATAGGCCGTGTCGTTGTGCAATTGACCGTCGGTCGTGTGCGGAGAATCGAGGCTTTTGCGTCTCGCCTTGTGAGAAACTACAATTTTTGAAACAACAGACTCAACATCGTTTCTGAATCCGCTCCACGGGTCGATTCTATTACTCGGGTCGTCGGCGGGAGCGAAAACCCGACTGAGATTGCGTGCGGGGTCGATATCGCATGATTCAAGCTCCCGTGCCTTTGTGGAGACCTTTTGCAGCAACGAGCGGCTAGTCATACCAACCACGATGGCATCAACGGCATGATGGCGATGGTCATCCCGATTCTTGCGGTCGGAGCCATCATCCAGAACTCTGTTGAGATCCCAATGGCGACGCAACAAACTGGTAAGGCGACCGGTTACCACATCTATCCTGTCAACATGGCAAATCGTTTCAAGGTATTCCCGAGTCAGGCGACCGATGTAGCGCGTATCATTCAAATGCCGGCTCGTGAAGTCACCATCCGCGCCTTGCTGCCAGATGTCCCAGGCATCCGGTTTGAAGCGCCAGCCTTTGGATGACGGGAGAGCCTCGGCACGGGCCCCAATCTCTGACCAGTTGTATCCGTCTGGGCTGCCGCCGAACGCTTCGAACGGCGTGCGATTTCCCTTGAATTGGTTGGCATCGCGTGTGCAAACAACCTTGTTGGCGCGGCTGTCGTCAAGCGACCGGCTGAAAGGTATGAGATGCTCGATCTCCGTACTCCCGTTAAACAGGTCGGCGATTCCGATTATCCTTCCTGAAAAAGGACAGCAGCGGCCATTCGGATCGTCGCTCAATTCGTGCCAAAGAAACAAGCGCAACCGATTTCCCGCGTTGGGCTTCTGGCCTAGCTCTGTGAGGGTTGCATCAAATTTTTCATTTCTAGCCTGATTTTCTTTTTGCTCTCTTTCAATTTCCCCGCGCTTCTTAGGTCCTAAAGGCAAATCTCTGCCCAGCTCGATCGCGATCGATTCAGGGCGGCCAAATCTATCGATCAATTCATTGACAACCAACCTGATCTGATTCAACGCGATATGCACAGTAGGATTGGTTACTCCACCCCAGCGGGTCTTGTCGTCATCTTCGGGTTTCCCGGTGCCGGAAATTATGTGTCTTCCGTCCCGGAAAGCCTCACCGTAGTATGGGAGCTTGTTAAGTAGTCGATACTTTCCATCATCGCCCTTGCTTCGAGACGGATCGATAAAACTCGGCTCTTCCAGCGCGACGGCGAAGGCGGCATCGCTTTGCAGCGGCAAGACGATTTCCCCCGTTTCGGCGTCGACCACGCCTTGTCGCATTTTTTCCAGCATAAGCCGTGCCGCCCGCAACGAAATGCTGGCGGTATCGTCCTTTAACCTCGAATTCATGCAGTTTTCCGCAATCTGCTGAGGCAAATTGAATCGTTCGCAGAGGTACGCGAGAACCTCTTCATCGTCTTTCGCCCCATCTGGTGGAGAATTCGGCCCAACTCCGTCCAACCTCTTGCGGTCTCGTTCTTGGTGTTGCGGCGTTCCGTTCAAGATCGTATCAATGAAATCATCCTGCTTTGCCAGCGGCCAATCGTGCCATGATGGCCCGATTCTATCCTCATGTCTCATTAAGTTGCTGGTCAAATTCCCATCCAAACCTTTTCTTTTTTCGGTTTCAAAATTGAACTTGAAATTGCCTTCCGTGATACCAATTCGTTTTAAGATATTTTTCATCTTGCCAAAAGTTAATTGCCCGTTATTCGTGGACACATTTTCCAACAAATTAACAATTTCATCCCTTGCTTCTCGATAATCCCGAACCTTTTTTATCTCACCGAGATCCCACCATTCCAAGCTGTTAACCTCCTGATAGATTCGATAGCGCTGGAAACTTGGCAGGGCGCGGAAAGTCCGATCTTCGTCCGACATATAGGCGCATTTTCCGCGCTTCTGCGGTTTGAGCGGCCTTTGATGGAAGATTGCCCTATGTATCCTCTCCTTGGCGGAGATGGTCATCAATTCCGGATGGTATGCCGCTTGGGTTTGCCAGATTTTCTGAAATTCGTCTTCGTACAACTCACGGGTTGGATACACATCGTAGAGCTTACCGTCTCGAGCGGTGGCGGGGCGGGCCCGCGTCGGCTGTCCGTTAAGCTGCCTTTGGTGCAGAAACGAGCCATAGCTCAAATCCTTCCGCTCGTTAAGCTTCCCCAGCGCCTCTTTGCGTGCCTGCGCCTCGTCCTGACGAATCTGTTTTTTTTCCGCGGGCGAGAGTTTTCTTATGTCCTCCTTGTTCGCTTCTGGGCCAATCAACTTCATGTCCTCAAGCAGCAGTCGCGCCGAACGCGAAACGACACCGCTAACGGTCTCCTCGCTTTGGTCTTTCCGATTGCTCTTGAAACCTCTGCGTTGATTGAGATGAAACAAGGCGCGCCCGACCTCCCAAGGCCGCAACTGCCTTCTTAACGCATCGGAGCGCAATTCCAGAGGATTCCGCTTTTGCAGCTCGTGCCGGTCTTCGGACGCTTTCGGGAACAGGCCAGCCTTGATCAGTTCGCTAAGTAGAAATGTTTGCCGCTGCTTAAACCGGTCACGACGCCGCCGCGCCGACCTTGCCCCTCGCCGGGTGGCGGCCAGGGTCGCCTTGGTTTTCGCTTCCCGGCCTTCGGCAAAAATCCGTGAGCCGGCGGCCAAGATGGCACAGGGTTTGGTTTTAGCATCAAGCTCCAATACGCTCCAACCTAGGGAGTTCGTGCCCACATCCAAGCCCAGACGGTACTTTTTGCCGTTCATTCGCGACCCGTTGCTATTCTGCCGAGGTACAGGTGCGTAGTATCCACTTACTCAAGGGGGGTTGCCAAGTCGTGCGGAATGGCGAAGCAGGGGGCTTTGCGTCGCCTGGGTGGTTGTTGCGCTAGAATGGGGGCGGTTGGGGTTGGGTTGGTTGGAGCGGGGATCGCGGATGTTGAGCATGACGGCGTTTTGCCGGAGGCAGGCCGAACTGGGGCAGGGGACCTTGGTTTGGGAGATTCGCTCGGTCAATCATCGTTACCTGGAGACCTCGATCCGCCTGCCGGAGGCGTTTCGCGGGCTGGAAACCGCGATTCGCAAGAGCGTCCGCGGCCGCGTGAAGCGCGGCAAGGTCGATTGCACGCTGCGCTTCAAGGCATCCGGGGCGGCTGGGGGAGCATTGCGGCTGAATCCCGGGGTGTTGGCCGCCCTCGCCGAGGCCGGCGAGCAAATCCACAATCACTATGGCGACTCGCGGCTGCCTTCGAGCCTCGACATTCTGCGTTGGCCCGGCGTGGTCGAGGAGGAAACCGCCGAAGACACCGAGCTCGAGGCGGCCGCCCTGTCACTTTTCGGCGCCGCGCTCGATGAACTGCTCGCCGGCAGGGCCAGGGAGGGCGGGGAGATCGAAGTGGCGATCCGCGAGCGGGTTGCGGCGATTCGGGAGATTCTCGCCGGGGTGCGCGCGTCCCTGCCGGAGATTCTGGCCATCCAGCGCCAGAATCTGCTGGACGCCATCGCCGAACTTAAAGCCGGCTTGGAGCCGGGGCGGGTCGAGCAGGAGGCGGCGCTGCTCGCGCAAAAGGCCGACATCGCCGAAGAACTCGACCGGCTCGACGCCCATGTCAACGAGCTTGAGCGGCTGCTCGGCGCGAGTGAGCCCGCCGGCCGCGCGCTCGACTTCCTCATGCAGGAGCTGATGCGCGAAGCCAACACCATTTGCTCCAAGTCGGCCGCCATCGAGACCACCCGCAACGCCCTCGATCTGAAAGTGCTGATTGAGCAAATCCGCGAGCAGGTCCAGAATGTTGAATAATCAGCCGCCTGTCCCCATCATGTTACTTGGCCGATCAACTTGGGTTCCGCCATGCGTATCCTGCTTCTGCTCCTAACCAACTTCGCTGTGCTGCTGCTGGTCAGCCTGACGTTTCGGCTGTTCGGAATCGAACAGATGCTGCTTTCGAGCGGCACCGGCCTCAACATGACGTCATTGCTGATTTTCGCCGCCATCTTCGGCTTCGGCGGCTCGTTCATTTCGCTGGCGCTTTCCAAATGGTCCGCCAAGCGCGCGATGCGGGTGGAGGTGATCGACTCGCCTTCGAGCCAGCAGGAGCGCTGGCTGCTGCAAACCGTCGAACGCCAGGCGCAAAAGGCGGGAATCGGCGTGCCGGAGGTGGGGATTTTCCCCTCCAATGTCGTCAACGCCTTCGCCACGGGGATGCGGCGCAACAACGCCCTCGTCGCGGTGAGCAGCGGCCTGCTGAAAAAAATGACCCCGGACGAGGCGGAAGCCGTGCTCGGCCACGAGGTGGCCCACGTCGCCAACGGCGACATGGTCACCATGGGCCTGTTGCAGGGGGTGCTCAACACCTTCGTGATTTTCCTCTCCCGCATCATCGGCCACTTCGTTGACCGGGTGGTGTTCCGCAACGAGCGCGGGTTCGGCATCGGCTACTTCGTCGTTTCGATCATCGCCCAGATCGTGCTTTCGATTCTGGCGACGATCATCGTCATGTGGTTCAGCCGCTGGCGCGAATACCGGGCCGATGCCGGCGGCGCCGATCTCGCGGGGCGGCAGAAGATGATCGCGGCGCTCAAGCGCCTGCAACAGAACCAGGCCGAGGATCTGCCCGGGGAGCTCGCCGCCTTCGGTATCAACGGTGGCAAACCCACCGGCCTGCGGGCGCTGTTCCTGTCGCACCCGCCGCTGGAGAGCCGCATCGCCGCCCTGCAAAAGCCCGGCGGTATGCGCTAGGCTGGCCCGGGCCGCCGCCGATGGCTACAGGCTCGCTGTACATCATCACGGCGCCTTCGGGCGCCGGCAAGACGAGCCTGGTGCGGGATCTCGTTGCCGGCGATGAATCGCTGCGCATCTCGGTTTCCCACACCACCCGCCCGCAACGGCGGGGCGAGCGCGATGGCATCGACTATTTCTTCGTCAGCCCTGGCGAGTTCCAGCGCAAGCTCGGCGCCGGCGATTTTCTCGAACACGCCAGCGTCTACGGCCACCGCTACGGCACTTCCCGGGGCTGGGTCGAGCAACAGCGCGGCCAGGGCTGCGACGTCATCCTCGAAATCGACTGGCAGGGCGCCGATCAGGTTCGCGAACTCGACCCCGGCGCCTGCTCGATCTTCATCCTGCCGCCGTCAATCGAAACCCTGCGCCAACGGCTCGAAACCCGCGCCCTCGACGCCGCCGCCACCATCGACAAGCGCATGAAGCAGGCGGAGCGGGAAATCGCCCAGGCCGGCAAGTCCGACTATCTGGTAACCAACGACGATTTCCACACCGCCCTCGCCGACATCCGCGCCATCATCCGCGCCCGCCGCCTGCGGCGGGACGGAGTCGGCGGGGAATGACCGTCATGGCCTGGCTCGTCATCTGCCGCGACGCGCCCGATTCCGCGGCGCTGCGCCGGGATCATCTGCGGGCGCATCTTGCCTACATCGAAAAAATCATGGAGCGGATCTCGGTTGCGGGGCCTTTGTCCGCCGATGCCGCGGGCGCCATGAACGGAAGTTGTTTTATCTACGGGACCGATGACCTGGAAGAGGCGCGCAGGCTGTTGCGCAACGACCCCTATTACCTCGCGGGTGTGTATGAACATGTGGAAATGCGCGCTTTCCGGCCGGTTGCCGGTGACTGGGTTGGGGGTGCGGCGTGGAAAGGGAATTCACCCGCGGGAGAACGCGCCGGAGAGCCTTGACCCGGTTGTCAGTTGTTCACGTCCAGCAATTGAAATTCGGTGACCGCGGGCCAAACGGACGATTCCCGTTGAATCAGTTGCCAGTGCGCCCCGTCCGGTCCGCGCAGCAGGAAACTGGGCTCTTCGAATTCGTTGGCGGTGATCGGCCCCGGCGCGAGCCCGGCCTCCACCGCCAAGCGATGCACCAGATCCAGCCGGGGCGTCCACAGCGAATGCAAGGTTATGCCGATTTCGCCGGGGCGCTGACGCTCGGAACGGTCATCGGCCTCATGCAGTCCGTCGAGGGAGAAGAATTTCAGCTTGCCGCTGACATTGTTCGGTGAAACGAATCCCCGATACCAGTGGGAGCGCCCCGGCGCCATCATGAAAATGGCTTGCGGCCCCGGTTGCCACGCCCCATCGATCACCGGGTCATTTTCCGAAACGAATCCGAACACCGACTCGTAATAATCGGTGACTTCTCCGAGATTCCCCGCCACGAAGAAATCGTGGTGGGTAAATTCGCTCGTGCCGAGCGGCGAGTGGTCGCCGATCATCCCGTAACCGGGTATGACGTAGCCATAGCGTTGAAAGAACACATGGCTGAACCATTGGCCGTAAACCGCCATTTCCCGCACGCCAACACGGCGGTTGACGATACTTGGAGCGCCTTCCGTGGCGTTGTAGAGGTCGTCATAAACCGGCCCCGCCAGCAGCCAGGCCTCGCCCGCGCCATCGCGCAGGTCTGCGAATACGTCCACCAAACGGAAAATGTCGCGGGTGCGCATCACCGCCATGCGAACGCCGACCGTCTCCGGCGGGGCAAGTCCGACACCGGGGCCGGTCGGTTCATCCCATTGCAGGAGCCGCAACAGGCCGTGCGAGTCGATCTCGCCGTTTTGCAGGCGCCATGAGGTGAGGGCTGAATCAACACCATAGAGCGCATTCGCCTGCGATGCCGTCAACTCCGCCTTGGCGACCGGGGTAAAACCGAATTCCGCGAAATACGTGAGCGCCGGCTCGGCGTCGGAGACGCCGACCATTACCTCGTAGACACCGCTGATGCCAGTTTCCGGCCGCTCGGAACCAAATGCCGGCAAGCAAGCGAGAAGACAGGCGGAAACGAGCCACCGCGCCGCGGGCGTCGCACTTTTCGCCTTGTCAGGCGTAATTGGTGACAAAATTCCCATTGTCCGGCAAGGCTAGCACCAAAAGACCGGGCTTTCCATTCTTCTGGCGGCAAGGCCGGCGAGTTAAGCAAACCCGGCGCGGAGATTGCGGAGAAAGCAAACCCATGTTGTCGATCAGGGTCCGGCTATGCCGCCGGCAGCCACAACGCGGGTGCCAAATGGTGAAAAATTGACTAAGCTTCGTCTAAGCTAGGCTTGGCGGGATGCCCAAGATTGCCGAGCCATCCCGACACGGGCTGTGAATGATGAAATTTGCCGATGCCATGTCCCATATTCTCGATGGCCACCGCGCCTACCGGGAAGTCTGGCTCGAAGGGCTGTATGTGGTGATGGTCGATGACTCCGTTGAATTGACCGACAACTTCAAAACCTGGATCGCATACGAGCCGGACGAAGTAGACAAGCACGCGAAAGACTGGCGGGTGGCGTGAGTGGCGGTTTCCCCGCCATTCCCCGCGCTGGCGATGGGGAATTGCGGTTCGCGATGGCAATCCGGTAGAATCCGCAGTTCCGCTTGGGTGGGGGCCGTCCGCGCTGCGCCGGTTGGCGGGGTTCTGATGGCGACAGTCCAGCGGCGACTGAAGATGGATACCAGGTGGATATCATGGCGCGAATCACTGTTGAAGATTGTCTCGACAAGGTTGAAAACCGCTTCGAGTTGGTAATGGTCGCGAGCAAGCGCGCGCGGCAGTTGCAAACCGCGGGCAAGGACCCGCTGGTTGCCGAGGACAACGACAAGCCCACGGTGCTCGCCCTGCGCGAGATCGCCGACGGGCTGATCGGCCCGGAAATCCTCACGGCGAAGCCCGAGCCGGAAATCCATCTCGGGGAAATCGAGCAGGAAATGGAAATCATGCTCGACCAGCCCGAACTCGCCGCGCCTCCGCCGGAGAATCCGGACCCGCCCGAACTGCCCGAACTGGAAGCATAGGCAAAACAAAACCGCGCTTTTGTTTTGCTCGGGGAAAAATCCTGGGACGGGAATTTTTCGCAGCATATGGGAGCCGACGTTGACAGCTCCGCAGATTGACAGTATCGATTCGCTGGCCGAGGGGCTGTCGGGTTACCTGGAAAAACAGCAGATCAACCAGGTGCGGCGGGCCTACTATTACGCCGAGCAAGCCCACGAGGGGCAGCTGCGCCGCAGCGGCGAGCGCTACATCACCCACCCTCTGCAGGTGGCGGAGATTCTCAGCCGGATGCACATGGACCATCAATCGCTGATGGCCGCCATGCTGCATGATGTGATCGAAGACACCGGCATCACCAAGACCGCGGTCAAAACCCAGTTCGGCAACACCGTGGCGGAAATGGTGGATGGCGTCAGCAAGCTGAGCCGGATCAAGTTCCGCTCCCAGGCCGAGGCCCAGGCCGAGAATTTCCAGAAAATGGCCATGGCGATGTCGCGGGATCTGCGCGTGATCATGGTCAAGCTCGCCGACCGCCTGCACAACATGCGCACGATCCGGGCGCTGCCGCCGGACAAGCGCCGCCGCAAGGCCCGGGAAACACTCGAAATCTACGCCCCCATCGCCAACCGGCTCGGCATGAACGAGATGCGCATCGAGTTCGAGGAGTTGTCCTTCGAGGCGATGTACCCCCTGCGCTTCCGCCGCATCGGCGCCGCCGTGCGCAAAGTGCGCGGCAACCGCAAGGAAGTGGTGACCAAAATCCAGACTTCACTCGAAGCCTGCCTCGAACGCGAAGGGCTGCCGGGGCGCACCATCGGCCGCGAAAAACACCTGTACAGCATCTACGACAAGATGCGCAGCAAGCGCAAATCCTTCGCCGAAATCATGGATGTCTACGCCTTCCGCATCATCGTTGACCGGGTTGACACCTGCTACCGCGTGCTCGGCGCGGTCCACAGCCTGTACAAGCCGGTGCCGGGGCGCTTCAAGGACTATATCGCCATTCCCAAGGCCAACGGCTACCAGGCCCTGCACACGACGCTGTTCGGGATGCACGGCCTGCCGATAGAAATCCAGATCCGCACCGAGGAGATGGAGGCCATGGCCAACAACGGCATCGCCGCCCACTGGCTCTACAAATCCAGCGAGGATTTGCCGAGCAACGCCCACGTCCGTGCCCGGGAGTGGGTCAACGGCCTGCTCGAAATGCAGCAGAGCGCCGGCAATTCGCTGGAATTCATCGAGCACGTGAAGATCGACCTGTTCCCAGACGAGATTTACGTGTTCACCCCCAAGGGCGAGATTTTCGAGTTGCCGGTGGGTTCCACGCCGGTTGACTTCGCCTACGCGATCCACACCGATGTTGGCAGCACCTGTGTCGCCTGCCGCATCGAGCGGCGGCTCGCGCCGCTGAGCGAACCGCTGGAAAGCGGCCAGACCGTCGAAATCCTCACCGCGCCGGGCCACAAGCCCAATCCCGCCTGGCTCAGTTTTGTCGTCACCGCCAAGGCGCGCACGAGCATCCGCCACTTCCTCAAGAACCAGAAGCAATCGGAATCAACCGCCCTCGGCAGGCGCCTGCTGACCAAAGCCCTGGCGAGCTTCGGCACGAGCCTCGACAAGCTCTCCCGGGAAGCCGTCTCCACCCTGCTGGAACAACTGCGGCTCGATTCGCTCAACCGCCTGTTCGGGGAAATCGGCCTCGGCAACCGCATGTCGCATTTGATGGCCCAGCGGCTGATCGACCTCAACGAGAATCCCACCGGCGCGGAATTGAAAGGCGATCTGCTGGTGCGCGATGCGCAAAGTTCGGTGATGAATTACGCCCGCTGCTGCTGCCCGATTCCGGGCGACCGCATCATCGGCTACATCAGCGCCGAGCGGGGCTTGGTGATCCACACCGACGATTGCAACAATGTGGCCGATCTCCGCGCCAATCCCGAGAAATGGGTCGAAGTGAACTGGGACCCGGAAATCCAGGGCGAATTCAGCGTCGAGGTGCGGGTCGAACTCGAACACCAGCGGGGAATCATCGCCGTGCTGGCCACCGCCATCACCGGCGCCGAGGCGAACATCGAAAAGATCAGCACCGCCGAGCGCGACGCTCATTTCAGCATGGTCAACTTGCTGATCAACGTCCGCAACCGGGTGCATCTCGCCCGGGTGATGCGCAAGATCCGCATGATCAAGGCGGTTACCCGGGTAACCCGGGTCAAGTCGCGCAAAGTGCGGAAACCTTCGGGCCGCACTGAGGCCACCACCATCCACTAAGCTTGAACAAGGACAGCCCATGCCCGCCGCAGAAGTCATCGAGACCGGCAACGCGCCATCCGCCATCGGCCCCTATTCCCAGGCGGTTCGCCTCGGTTCGCTGGTGTTTCTCTCCGGCCAGGTGCCGCTCGACCCGGCGACGATGAAACTGGTCGAAGGCGGCATCGCGGAGCAGACCGAGCAGGTTTTCAACAATCTCGAAGCCGTCGCCGCCGCGGCCGGCGCCAGCCTGAACCAAGCGCTGCGGATGACGATTTATCTCACCGACCTGGCCAATTTCAAGGCTGTGAACGAGATCATGGCCAAGCGGCTCGCCGCGCCGTATCCGGCCCGGGTCACCATCGGCGTGCGCGCCCTGCCGGCGAACGCGATGGTCGAAATCGACGCGATTGTGGCGGTTGAAACCTGAACCGAAGCGCCCCCTCCCATGACCGGCCTGCCGCTGGACCAGATTCCCGTTGACAAACTGTCCGGCGTCGGCCCGAAAATCCAGGCGCGTCTGGCTGATCTCGGCATCGAAAGCGTGCAGGATCTGCTGTTCCACCTGCCCTTCCGCTACGAGGACCGCACCCGGGTCACCCCCATCGGCCGGGCCGCCGTCGGCGATTGTGTCCAAGTCCAGGGCAAAATCGTCGACAGCGGCGTCGAGACCGGACGCCGGGGCCGCAGCCTGCGCTGCCTGCTGCGGGACGATTCGGGGATGCTCAGCATCCGCTTCTACCACTTCAACCGCTTCCAACAGGGCAAACTCGCCGCGGGCGCCCTGGTCCGCTGCTTCGGCGAAGTCCGCTACGGCCGCAGCGGGGCCGAGATGTACCATCCCGAATACCGGCTGCTGGCGGGCGAAGACGAAGCGGTGCCCAATACGCTGACGCCGGTGTACTCGACTGTGGACGGGCTGCACCAGCATCGCGTCCGCGGTTTTGTCGGCCAGGCGCTCGTCCTGCTCGCGGAGGGCGAAAAGCTCCCGGAACTGCTGCCGGAAAGTCTGTTGCGGGAGTTCGGCGGCATCGATCTCGCCGAATCGGTGCGCCTGTTGCACGAGCCGCCGCCGGACATGGAACTCGATTTCACCGGCCGCGGCGGCAACAGCCCGGCGCGGCAGCGGCTCGCCTTCGAGGAACTGCTCGCCCACCGGCTGTGCATGCAGCGCCTGAAACGCGACGCCGGGCGCTTGCCGTCGCCGCGGTTTTCGATTCGACAGGAATTGCCCAAGCGCTTCGCCGATTCGCTGCCGTTCCGGCTCACCGGCGCCCAGCGGCGGGCGTATCGGGAGATTCGCGACGATCTCGCCGGCGGAGCGCCGATGATGCGCCTGCTGCAGGGCGATGTCGGCGCCGGCAAGACCGTGGTCGCGGCGCTCGCGGCGCTGCTCGCCATCGAGTCGGACTTTCAGGCCTGCCTGATGGCGCCCACGGAGATCCTCGCCGAGCAGCATCTGCGCAACTTCCGCCGCTGGTGCGAACCACTCGGGCTGCGGCTCGGCTGGCTCAGCGGCAAAACCCGGGGCAAGGCCCGGGATGAAGTGCTGGGGGAGTTGGAAAGCGGCGCCTGCGACTTGCTCATCGGCACCCACGCGGTGTTCCAAGAGCCGGTGCGCTTCCGGCGGCTAGGGCTGATCGTCGTTGATGAGCAGCACCGCTTCGGCGTGCATCAGCGGCTCGCCCTGCGCGAGAAGGCCGGTGGCGCGCTGCGCCCGCATCAGTTGGTGATGACGGCGACGCCGATTCCCAGAACGCTGGCGATGAGCGCCTATGCCGATCTCGACTGTTCGGTCATCGACGAGCTGCCGCCGGGCCGCAAGCCGGCGAACACCGTGGTGCATTCCCAGGCCAGGCGCGGCGAGGTGATCGCCAGAATCGCCGCCAACTGCGCCGCGGGCCGGCAAGCCTATTGGGTTTGCACCTTGATCGACGAATCCGAAACGCTCCAGGCCCAGGCCGCCGAAGCCACCGCGGCGGAACTCGGGCAGGCGCTCGCCGGAATTCGGGTTGGCCTCGTCCACGGGCGGCTCAAACCGGCGGAAAAAGCCGAAGTCATGGACAGTTTCCAGCAAGGGCGGATCCAGTTGCTCGTCGCCACCACTGTGATCGAAGTCGGCGTCGATGTGGCCAATGCCAGCCTGATGGTGATCGAGAACCCCGAGCGGCTCGGCCTTGCCCAGTTGCACCAGTTGCGCGGCAGGGTGGGGCGGGGCGCCGAGCAGAGCCATTGCGTGCTGCTGTACCAGCCGCCGCTTTCGGAACTGTCCCGGGAGCGGCTGCGGATCATCCGCGAAACCCATGACGGCTTCCGCATCGCCGAGGAGGACCTGCGCCTGCGCGGGCCCGGGCAGGTGCTCGGCACCCGGCAAACCGGCATGATGAGTTTCCGCGTCGCCGACATCGGCCGCGACAGCGAAATGCTCGATCAAGTGCGGGACGCCTGCGATGAATTGCTCGCCAGCCATCCAGATGTCGCCGAGCCGCTGGTCCGCCGCTGGATCGGCCAATCGAGGGATTTCGGCGATGTGTGATTGGGGGTGGCGATGACCGGCCTGCGACAGAAGGCGGCCGGGTTTTTCTATCTGACGCGGATGCACCGCCCGGTGGGCATCCTGTTGCTGTTGTGGCCGACCATTACCGCACTGTGGCTGGCCGCCGGGGGTTTCCCGCCGCTTGATCTGCTGCTGATATTCACCGCCGGCACGGTGGTTATGCGGGCGGCGGGATGCTGCGTCAACGACTTCGCCGATTACCACATCGACGGCAAGGTGCTGCGCACCCGGGAGCGCCCGTTGGCGACGGGAATGCTCAGCCGCCGTGAAGCCATGGGAGGATTCGCCTTCCTCTCGCTGATCGGCTTCGCCCTGGTGCTGTGGACCAATGCGCCCACGATTGGGCTCGCCGTCGCCGCGGTGCCCATCATCGCCGTCTACCCTTTTCTGAAACGGGTCACCCAGTTGCCGCAACTGGCCTTGGGAGTCGCCTTTTCCTGGGGTATTCTCATGGCCTTCACCGCGGTTGGCGGCGGCTTGCCGGCGCAAGCCTGGCTGCTGTTTCTCGCCAATCTGCTGTGGACTGTGGTTTACGACACCCAATACGCCATGGTGGACCGGGAATACGACCGTCAAATCGGCGTCAAATCCACAGCGATTCTGTTCGGCAAAGCCGACAATCTGGTCATTGGCATCCTGCAGTTTGGCCATATCGCGCTGATGTGGGTCGCGGGCCTGGTGTTCGGCCTTGGCCACTGGTATTTCGCCTTGCTGGCGGGCGCGGGCATCCTCTTCGCTTGGCAACAGTATCTTTGCCGGAGCCGGAGTCCCACGGCCTGCTTCCGCGCGTTCCGCAACAATGGCAAGGTCGGCGGGCTGGTCTGGCTGGGTGTCGTGATCGGCCTGACTGGCTGAAAAACGCTGCGCTGGGCCTCTCGTGTAGAATGGAAAGCTTGCGGGAAAGCGGACACAAGATGAAGCAGAAATCGAAGCCGGCGCGGCCAAAGGCCACGATTTTCGATGTCGCCGAACATGCCGGTGTTTCGATCAAAACGGTCTCCCGGGTGGTCAACAAAGAGCCCAATGTGCGGCAGCAAACCCGCGACAAGGTGCTCGAATCGGTTGGGGCTTTGCGCTACCAGCCCAACGCCGCGGCCCGGGAGCTGTCCGGCAAGCGCTCGCGGATCATCGGCCTGATCTACGAGAACGCCGAGGAATTCAGCTATCTCAACGATGTGTTCAACGGCGCGCTGGGGATTTGCGAGCCCGCCGGCTTTTCCCTGCTGCTGCGCCCGCTAACCCTGCCCGACCCGGATATCGCCGACCGCATCCGGCAATTCGCCACCAATGCCCGGGTCGAAGGCGTCGTGCTGCCCGCGCCAATGGGCGACCTGCCCGGGGTGGCCGCCCTGCTGCGGGAAATGCGGATTCCCTTCGCGGCGATCACGCCGCGGGAAGCGGACCCCGATGAAATCAATATCCATTGCAACGACGAAGCCGCGAGTTTTTCACTGACCGAACTGCTCATCGAGCAGGGCCACCGCGCCATCGGCTTCATCAAAGGCCACCCCGACCACGGCGCGAGCGCCAAGCGCTTCGCCGGCTACCGCCGGGCATTGAAGACGCACTGGATCGCCTATGCGCCGCGGCTGGTGCGGCAGGGCTATTTCGATTTCGATTCCGGCCGCGCCGCCACCGGCAGGCTGCTCGATCTCGCCGAACCCCCCAGCGCGATTCTCGCCAGCAACGACGACATGGCCGCCGGCGCGATATTCGAGGCCAGGGAGCGGGGGCTCGCCGTGCCGGGCGAGCTTTCCATCGCCGGTTTCGACGACACGCGCTTCTCCACCCGCATCTGGCCGCCCCTGACCACGGTGCGCCAGCCGATCATCCAGATGGCGCAAACCGCCGCCGCGCTGCTGATCGACAAACTCAACGGCCGCGCCCCGGCAGCCCCCAGAACGACCTTCGAATGCGAGGTCGTCATCCGCGACTCCACGGCGCCCCTATGCTGATACTAGTATTGACGCTGACCGCCCAATAACAGCAGTTTCGTTTGACAGCGCTGTCAGATTGCTGGTATCAACTGCATCTGCAACATCCGCGAGAATCTGCCATGCCCCCTGCCCACAGCGAGGCCGCGATAAGCGCCAAAAGCGGCGGCGCGTATGTCTGGTTTACCAGCCTGAGCGCGGCGCTGGGGGGGTTTCTGATGGGTTTCGACGCCTCGGTGATTTCCGGCGTGGTGGGGTTCATCGAGGACGAGTTCCAGCTCAACGAGATTCAGCTGGGCTGGGCGGTCGCCTCGCTGACCCTGACCTCCACCCTGGCGATGCTTGGCGCCGGGCCGCTGAGCAACCGCGTCGGCCGGGTGGCCGTGCTCAAGGCCGCGGCGGCGCTGTTTTTTGTTTCGGCGATCGGCTGCGCCTTCGCCCCCGGCTACTCGCCGCTCGTGGTGGCGCGGATGCTGGGGGGCTTCGCCGTCGGCGCGGCGCTGATTGTGGCGCCGATGTATATCGCCGAGGCCGCTCCCGCGGCGATTCGCGGCCGGCTCGTTTCGCTCAACCAACTCAACATCGTCATCGGCATCTCGGCGGCGTTTTTCAGCAACTACCTGCTGCTGCGATTGTCCCAGGGGCAGGAACCGCTCATCGCCCCGGAGCGGCTGTGGCGCTGGATGCTCGGCGTCGAGGCGCTGCCGGCGCTGCTGTACCTCATTGTGCTGCAATGGGTGCCGGAAAGCCCGCGCTGGCTGCAGCTGCGTGGCCGCGGCGAAGAGGCGCTGGCAACCCTCATCCGCATCAATGGCGCCGAGGGTGGCAGGAGCGAACAGGAAGCGATCAAGGCGAGCCTCGCCGCCGAAAGCGCCGGCAAGCCCGCCGGATTCGCCGAACTGCTGCGGCCCCATCTGCGCCTTGTGCTGCTGATCGCCCTGACCATCGGCATCGCCCAGCAGGCCACGGGAATCAACGCCGTGTTCTTCTACGCGCCGATGATCTTCGAGCAAAGCGGATTCGGCGATGACGCGGCCTTTTTGCAGGCCGTCCTCGTGGGGCTGGTCAACCTGCTGTTCACCGTGGTGGCGATTGTCTTCATCGACCGGCTCGGGCGCAGGCCGCTGCTGTTCGCGGGGCTGGCCGGAATCGCCGTTTTCATGCTGCTGCTGTCGTGGACTTTCGACCGCGCCACGTACCAACTGAGCGACGAAGCGGTGGCGGCGGCACCGGCGGAGGTCCGCGAGTCGCTGGCGCCGCTGGCCGGGGCGGTGTTCGACGACGAAGGCGATCTGCGCGCCGCGCTAGCCGGGGCCGGGGTCGGCGCGGAAGGCGGACTCGAATCCGAGCTCGTCGCCGGGGCGGTGCGGGTTGACACGACCCTGGTGCTGATCGGAATTCTCGGTTTTGTGGCCTGCTTCGCCTTTTCCGCCGGGCCGATCATGTGGGTGCTGTTCGCCGAGTTGTTTCCCAACTATGTCCGCGCCGCGGCGATTTCCTTCGTCGGCCTGGTCAATTCCGGCATGAGTTTTCTGGTGCAGATGCTGTTCCCGTGGGAACTCGCCAATTTTGGCAGCAGCCTGACCTTCCTCGTTTACGGCCTCGTCGCCATCGCCGGCTTGGCGATTCTGGCGCGGATCATGCCGGAGACCCGGGGCAAATCGCTCGAAGAACTCGAACAGGCGCTGGCGCCGAGGCGTGAATCATGACGCGGTTGCGCCCTTGGGATGTTCGCGCCGCGATGGCCTGCTCGCTGCTGCTCGCCGTTGGCGCGGTGGCCGGGGAAGGGCCGATCCCGGTGGAGATACGCGGCGGGCCTGGCGACTTCGCTTTGTATCGCGGCGGCGAACCCTATCCGATCCGCGGCGCGGGGGCGGAAACACTTGGCGATCTCGAATCGCTGGCGCATTACGGCGGCAATTCGGTTCGCACCTGGCGGGTCGGCGACGGCAGCGTGCTCGACCTCGCCCACGAGCTTGGCCTGAGCGTGGCGCTGTGCATTGAAATCGCCCGGGAACGCCATGGTTTCGACTATGACGACGCCGAAGCCGTCGCCCGGCAATTCGAACAGGCCCGGGAAACGGTCCTGGCCTACCGCGACCATCCCGCGCTGCTGGTCTGGATGATCGGCAACGAACTCAATCTCGAATACCAGAACCCCCGGGTGTACGACGCGGTGAACGACATCTCCAAGATGATTCACGAACTCGACCCCCACCATCCCACCACGACCACCACCGCCGGGATGTCCGCCGAACTCGCCGGGGTGATCCGCGAGCGCGCGCCCGACCTCGATTTTCTCAGCATCCAAGTCTACGGCGATGTGTTCATCCTCCCGGAAATGCTTGACGCGCTCGACCCTGAACTGCCGCTGATGGTCACCGAATGGGGCACCATCGGCCACTGGGAAGTGTCGCCCACCGAATGGGGCGCCCCCATCGAGCTGGACAGCTCGGCCAAGGCGGATACCTACCGCCGCGCCCACGACCAGATGCTCGCACCGCTCGAAGGCCGCTTGATCGGCAACTACGCCTTTCTCTGGGGCCAGAAGCAGGAGCGCACACCGACCTGGTATGGCGTGTTCACTCCAAATGGCGAGCGCACCGAGGCCGTCGATGTGCTCAACCGGGCTTGGACCGGGCAATGGCCGCCGAACCGCGCGCCGCGAATCGGCTCAATGCGGCTCGACCGCCGCGGCGCCGGGCACAGCGTGCGGCTGCGCCCAAGCGAATCCTACAGCGCGGGGGTTTTGGTGGACGACCCCGACGGCGACCCGCTGACCTTCGACTGGCGCATCATGGCGGAAAGCACGGCCACCCAGACCGGCGGCGATATCGAGGCGGTCCCGCCCGAATTGACCGGCCTCATCGCCGAGCCGGACAGCGGACAAATCAGCCTGCGGGCGCCAGCGAATCCGGGCGCCTACCGCCTGTTTGTCTACGCCACCGACGGCCAAGGCGCCGCCGCCCACGCCAATATTCCTTTTTATGTCGATCCGTAGTCGCTGAATTCTGAATGGAAATCAACAACAAGGAGCAACACCCAATGCTGGAGAAGGACCGGCAAAAGCGGATTTCCGCCCTGCTCGAAGGCATGAGCCTGCGGCAGAAAATCGGCCAGATGACGATGGCCGAGCGGATGTCGATCACACCGGAGGAAGTCGGCGAAAACGCCCTCGGGGCGATTCTTTGCGGTGGCGGCTCGCATCCGGGCGGCAACGAGGTCGCGGACTGGGTTGCCATGAACGACGCCTACTGGCGGGCGGTGATGGCGCGGGAAGACGGCCCGCGCATTCCGGTTCTCGTTGGGGTGGACGCCGTCCATGGCCACGGCAATCTGCGCGGCGCGACGGTCTTCCCCCACAATATCGGCCTCGGCGCCGCCGCCGACCCGGGTTTGGTGGCCGAAATCGCCCGGGCCACGGCGAAGGAAATCCTCGCCAGCGGCATCGAATGGAACTTCGCCCCGGCGCTTTCGGTGGTGCGGAACTGCAAATGGGGCCGTACCTACGAGAGCTTCGGCAGCGACCCGGAACTCGTCGCCCGGCTCGGCGCGAGCTATGTGGACGCGCTGCAGAAGGCCGGAGTCATCGGCTGCGTCAAGCATTGGGTTGGCGACGGCGGCACTTGGCAGGGCATGGACCAGGGCGAGACCACGGCACCCTGGGAAGAACTCGAAGCGACCCACATCGCGCCCTACTATTCCGCGCTCAAGCAGGGCGTTATGAGCGTGATGGTTTCCTTCAACAGTTGGAACGGCGACAAGTGCCACGGCCACCACTTCCTCATCACCGAATTGCTCAAGGAAAAACTCGGTTTCGGCGGAATCGTGCTGTCCGACTGGGACGGCATCGACTACCTCGATAAGGATTACGGCGTGGCGATCCGCAAATCGGTGAACGCCGGCCTCGACATGTTCATGATCTCCGAGCGTTGGCGGGAATTCATCGACACATTTGAGCGGCAGGTGGCCGACGGCCACGTTAGCATCGCCAGGATCAACGACGCAGTGGGCCGCATCCTGCGCGTCAAGCTGCGCTGCGGGCTGTTCGACCTGCCGCGCCCGTCGGAGCGGCCCGGCACCGGCAACCCCGGCTTCGCCAGCGACGCCCACCGGAAACTCGCGCGCCGCGCGGCCCGGCAGTCCCAGGTGCTGCTCAAGAACGAGCGCGGGGCGCTGCCGCTGGACCGCGGGCAGCGGATACTCGTGGCGGGAAAGAACGCGCACAATCTCGGCCATCAATGCGGCGGCTGGACGGTCACCTGGCAGGGAGAGACCGGCAACGGCACGATCGAGGGCGAGACGATCTGGGAGGGAATCCGGGCGCTGGCGCCGAACGCCGAACTCGGCGACAGCGGCGAAGCCGACCCGGAGCGCCACGACATCGCCGTCGTGGTTATCGGCGAGAAGCCGTATGCCGAGGGCCACGGCGACATCCGCCCGGGCGATCACCTCTTCATCGAAGCCGGATCCCGCATCAATGGCCTGATGAACCCGCTCGAGGCCTATGCCACCACCCTTGTCCACTCGGAGGTCCACCCCGAGGATCTCGCCTGCATCCGCCATATCGCCGCCAAGGGCATTCCGGTGGTCACCGTGCTGATCTCGGGCCGGCCGTTGATCGTCGATGCGGAGCTCGCCGAATCAGCGGCGTTTGTCGCCGGCTGGCTGCCCGGCGCCGGGGGCCGCGGCGTGGCCGAAGTCCTGCTGGGGGACTGCGAGTTCAGCGGCCGCCTGCCGACTCCCTGGCCGGGGCTGCGAAACCAGGACGGACTGCTGCCAAAGGCGGGAGCGGTTTTCCCGCTCGGCCACGGACTTCGATGTCACGCGGAACGGAAAGGCCCCGGGAGTAACTCAATCAGCCAAGATTGCGGCGATGCCGGGTTTCCGCATTCGCCAACGCCCGCGGCGCAGACGCCTGGCTGAT